>JBCBRD010000006.1:0-34116 GCA_039819885.1 Pseudomonadota bacterium | reverse complement strand
GATCAATCACCGATTGAACGAGATTTACGGCATCCTCTGAATCCCATTCAGCGGGTCCTATGAGCCGTCCAATCTCGCGGCCTTCGGGGTCAATGAGAATTGTGGTTGGCATGCCAATCACCTTCAACGGCGCACTCGCCTTGGTGGTTGGATCAGCGTAGGTCTTGAGGTGCTTCACCGAAATCTCATCAAGAAACTCTTGGCTTGCATCTAGCCCTGCCCGATCGAGGCTCAACGCGACAACTTCGAAGTTGTCGCTGCCCAAACGGCCTTCCAGACGATCCAATGACGGCATTTCATGCCGACACGGCGCACACCAGGTGGCCCACAGGTTCAACAAAACCGTCTTACCCTTGAACGACGAGAGTGAAGTCGGGGCACCTTTGCCATCGAGAAACGCGATATCCGTTATCGCCATCGGTGAAGTCTTATAGACAAACGCCTTGACTTCGCCGGTGTTCAGCTTGGACGCCGCAGTATCCGTGTCGGACTTTTCACCGCCGCCACCCGCTTTTGGTGCCGTCGTCGCGGTAACCGTGGCGTTACCATTGTCAGAAGGTGTGTCCGTCAAGTATACCGCCGCCAGCCCAGCCAGAATTGCGAGCCCTGCGGCAATGGCCAATCGCTTTGGCCCAAATGTCGATGATCGTTGAGGCTTCGGGTCCATAGAGTCTTTGTCCTTACCTGTTGCAAGCTGAAGATCACTAGCAGGTCGAGATCCCTTGCAACCCAATAATCCGGAGTATTGTCACGTGGAGAAGTCCGACGCCAATGAGATGTGGGGTGGACGCTTCGCAATGTCACCTGCTGAGATCATGGAAGAGATCAACGCCTCTATTGGTTTCGATAAGCGTATGGCAGCACAGGATATTGCAGGTTCCAAGGCCCATGCGCGGATGTTGGCTAAGCAGGACATCATCTCCGATGAGGACGCGAAAACGATCCTTGACGGCTTGGATCGTATCCAGACGGAAATTGAAAGCGGAAAGTTCGAATTCTCACGCGCACTTGAAGACATTCATATGAACATCGAGGCGCGGCTCAAAGACTTGATCGGCGAGCCCGCCGGTAGATTACACACAGCACGCTCCCGAAACGACCAGGTTGCCACGGACTTTCGCCTGTATGTCCGGGATCGGATCGATGCTTTTGATGCAGGACTAAGAGGCTTGCAAGCTGCACTGGCGAGCCAGGCAAAACAGCATTCAGCCACGCATATGCCAGGTTTTACGCACCTACAACCAGCCCAGCCGGTCACGCTCGGTCACCACTTGCTGGCATATGTTGAGATGTTCGACCGCGATCGGGGGAGATTTTCAGACGCCAGAAAGCGCTTAAACGAATGCCCGTTAGGGGCGGCAGCCCTCGCTGGAACCTCATTTCCAATCGACCGGCACGCAACCACCAAGGCCCTGGGGTTTGACCGTCCGACAGCCAATTCCCTCGACAGCGTCTCAGACCGTGATTTCGCTCTGGAAACGCTGAGCGCTTGTACGATTTGCGCCGTCCACCTGTCACGTTTGGCGGAAGAATTGGTCGTATGGACGACACCCCAATTTGGCTTTGTAACGCTCAGCGACCGGTTTTCCACTGGTTCATCAATCATGCCGCAAAAACGCAATCCGGACGCAGCCGAGTTGTGCCGCGCCAAGGTTGGGCGCATCGCCGGTGCATTTCAAAGCCTGACAATGGTAATGAAGGGGCTGCCGCTCGCCTATTCAAAAGACATGCAGGAAGACAAAGAAGTCACATTCGATGCACTCGACAGCCTGTCACTGGCCATAGCAGCTATGGCCGGCATGATCGAAGACCTAAAACCGCACCCAGAGGCTATGCGGAAGGCTGCTGGCAGCGGGTTTTCCACTGCGACCGACTTGGCAGATTGGCTGGTACGCGAGCTTAAAATGCCCTTCCGGCAGGCCCATCACGTGACGGGTTCAGCGGTAGCCGAGGCCGAAAAGCGTGGACTTGACCTGCCCGATCTTCCTTTGGACGCACTCCAACGGATCGAACCCAGGATCACTAAGAGCGTCTATAGCGTCCTAACTGTCGAAAACTCGGTCGCGAGTAGAACCAGTTATGGGGGAACTTCGCCACAGAACGTCTCGGAAATGGCCGCAAAGTGGTTGCAAAGCTTGGAAACATGAGCCAGCAGCGCTAAGCGTAATGCAGATCCGCGACGGCGCGCATCAGGATGGGTACGCATGTTCAAAAAGTTCGCAACCGTTGGCGTATGCTTGAGCCTCACAGTATTTGTGGTGACTGGATGCGGTGTGCGTGGCTCGCTGAAAGCACCAGAGGCGGCTCAGGCCGGTGGGTCCGCGACCTCGGCAGAAGGTGGTGAAACAGCTGAAAACTCAGCGGCTAAGCCAAAACCACACCGTGGGTTTGTGCTCGACGGTCTCCTGCGCTAAGCCGATAACTCCGTCCGTTTGTGCCATCCACGCAAAAACACACCGCGCCAACTCACAAGTTGCGTGCTGAAGTCCAAAATTAATGCATCATTTCTCATATCGTGACAGCGTGCTGTACGCTGAAGACGTCAGTGTCGCGACCATCGCCGATGCTGTGGGGACGCCGTTCTACTGCTATTCGACAGCGACGCTCCAGCGCCACTACACGGTTCTCGCTGACGCCTTCGAAGACGATGAGTCACTGTTCTGCTTTGCTGTGAAGGCCAATTCCAACCAGGCTGTTCTGCGCACACTCGCTGAGATGGGCGCTGGCATGGACGTGGTCTCAGTGGGGGAACTGAAGCGCGCAAGAGCTGCCGGAGTTGCACCCGAAAAGATCATTTTTGCAGGTGTCGGCAAGACGCGCGAGGAAATGGCCTATGCCCTCAATGAAGGGATTTTGGGTTTCAACGTCGAGAGTGAGCCAGAGCTATTGGCGCTCAGCGAAGTCGCATCCAGCCTCGACCACGTCGCAAACGTTGCTTTACGGGTAAACCCGGACGTCGACGCGAAAACACATGCCAAGATTTCAACGGGCAAAGCGGAGAACAAATTCGGCATCCCGTTTGAGACGGCTCAACAAGCCTACGCCAAGGCAAAAACACTGCCTGGCATCCGCGTCACTGGCATCCACATGCATATTGGCAGCCAGATCACGACCTTAGAGCCATTTCGAGATGCATTTGTTCGCATGGCGGAGCTGGCGACGCTGCTTCGATCGGATGGTCATGATCTCCAGCACCTGGATTTGGGCGGCGGCTTGGGCGTTCCCTACAAGCACACAAACGATATTCCACCGCACCCGACGGAATACGCAGCCATCGTGCGTGAGATCCTAGGCCCACTTGGCCTCAAGTACGTCTTCGAGCCCGGCCGGATGATCGCAGCAAATGCGGGAATATTCGTCAGCCGTGTCGTGTTTTCAAAGTCCGGCGGAGATCGGACGTTCACGATTGTCGACGGTGCAATGAACGACTTGATCCGCCCGACGCTCTATGAGGCCCACCATGACATTTGGGCCGTTTCCGAAAGCAAGAATGAAGCGGAAACCAGCTTGCAGGATGTTGTTGGTCCCGTCTGCGAAACGGGAGATTTCCTGGCAGAAAAGCGCATGTTGCCGCAGTTTGCCGAGGGTGACCTTCTTGCCGTGATGTCGGCCGGAGCGTACGGCGCTGTCATGTCATCCACATACAACACGCGGCCTCTCGTGCCGGAAGTGATGGTAAACGGTGCAGAATATGCCGTCATCCGTCCCCGGGTGGATGTCGATGAGGTCATCGCGCTGGATGCGCTTCCGCCCTGGCTGGAAGCCTGATTATCCTGCATTTTGTGCAAGAGACTCACAAAAACGTTGCCGGTTTGTAATTGCGCGACACCCGCACGGGCGTGTTAGCCTAACAGCTTAAGCACAGGCGCGGCGGGCACCGGGCAGGATGCGGAGGCATTTCACCCCAACTAGCTCCTGAAACGCGCGACAGCAGCCGAGGACGTTTTATGACGGCCAACGACCAGCAAAGTGGCAAATCGGAACAGCATGACCCTAGTCCTGCTGCACAGCGCCAGCCAGACGCCGTGCAGCCCGGCTTCGCCAAACCAGACCAAGCGGGGACAATCCTCTACCGCAAAGTTTACTGGGGTAAACTCGCGCTGTACTTCGAGCGCCTCTGGCCGCGCATTTGGCCAATTTTAGGCGTCGCAGCAGCGTTCTTCCTCACGTCGCTCCTTGGTGTCTGGCCGTCTTTGGATCAGACCACCCACATTGCGGTTTTGTCGCTCTTCGGCATCGGCCTCGTCGCTGGGTTGATACTTCTGCTCATGACGCCATGGCCTTCACACGATGATGCGATCCGGCGGATTGAACGAACCTCCGGTGTGCCCCATCGCCCGGCAACCAGCTACGAAGACACGCTGAGTTCCAGCTCGACGGATCCAACAACGCGTGCGGTGTGGTCAGCACACCGCAAACGCCTCGCAGAAAAACTAAAGCGGTTGCGTGTTGGCTCACCGAAGCCAGACACCGCACGTCGAGATCCACTGGCGCTGCGTGCATTGATCATCCTTGGCGTTGCCTTGGGCGTTGGATTCCTCGGAGAACGGGCAAGCGATCGTGTCGCTGAGGCATTCGAATTCCGGACCGCCAAGCTGCTAGCGCGTGCCCGCATTGATGCCTGGGTCGCGCCGCCTGCCTACACACGGAAACCACCAGTCATGCTGGCAGACGGTGGGCGACCGCAAGACCTCGTATTGGCAGCCGATAGCGCAAAGTTTGTGGATGTTCCCGAAGGCAGCATCCTGATTGCCAGATCCACAGGTGTGACGCGGGACGACGTCAAACTTGAGATCCTTACCGAGGGCAATGAGCCCGTGTTGCTCGGTGCTGCCGCGCCTGATGGACCATTGGTGCAAAACCCAGGTGTGGTCGAAATCCGCCACAAACTTACTCAGGATGCCCGCGTCAGGTTGCTGATCTCGGAGTCTGAAGCCGCCAGATGGACCTTCGCAGTTGATCCAGATACCGCCCCGGTCATCGCATTGACGAAAGATCCTGAGATTACGCGCCGCGGCTCAATGAAGCTGACCTACAAGATTGAGGACGACTACGGCGTTGCGGAGGCCGGTACTAATCTTGTCCGGACTGAGAGCGACGAGCTCGATCCTTCGACAGCGTGGGCACGTAAAAACGTCCTCACTGGTCCCCGCCCACCGCTTGAGCGCCCACCGAAATTGACGTTACGCGTGCCACGAGGTGAGGCCGCCGGAGGTGAAGCCGTTACGCATCTGGAAGTCGGCACGCACCCGTGGTCCGGCCTCAACGTCGAGATGACGCTCGTCGCAACAGATGTTGCAGGAAAGGTCGGCAAGAGTGAGCCTATCAAACTGAAGCTTCCCGAGCGTCAATTCACGAAACCGCTGGCCCGCGCCGTCGTCGAACAGCGGCGCAAGCTTGTGGAAGATCCGCGCTATCGCCCCCAGGTGATCAAGGCCATCGATGCGCTGACGCTTGAGCCAGAGGGATTTATTGACGACGTACAGGTTTACCTTGGCCTGCGGACGGTCTTTTACCGCTTGCAGCGCGAACCAACACGTGCGCGGCGCAACAGCATTGTTGAGCAGCTCTGGCACATCGCTCTTCGGATCGAAGACGGCGACCTGTCTGACGCGGAACGGCGCCTGCGCGAAGCCCAGGATAAGCTGTCCAAACTCTTGGAAGACGGCGCGACCGAAGCCGAAATCGAAGAGGCGATGAAAGAGCTTCGCCAGGCGATGAATGACTACATGCAGCAACTGCAAAAGCAGGCGCAGGACAATCCCATGCAGCCGCAGAACGGGCAGGACCAAAACAGCCAGTTCATGAGCCAACAAGACCTCGACCGCATGATGAAAGAACTCGAGGACATGGCCAAAAGCGGGGCGCGCGAGCAGGCACAGCAGATGCTGAGCGAGATGCGTGACCTGTTGGATCGGATGCAACAGGGCCAGATGGCCAACCAGCAGTCTGAACAGTCCAAACAGATGCAGCAGGCTATGAAGGACTTGGGCGATCTTGTCGGCAAACAACAAAAGCTGATGGACGACACGTTCGGCGAGCAGCGCCAGCAAGGGCAACAGGGCCAGCAGGGGCAACGCGGTCAACAAGGCCAGCAGGGACAACAACAGAGCGGCAGTCAACGCCGTGGCCCGCGTGGACCCCAACAGGGTCAGCAAGGGCAACAAGGCCAAAGCGGACAGCAGGGCCAACCTGGTCAACAAGGTCAGCGCGGACAATCGGGCCAAGGGACTGACGAAAAGGGTCTGCGCAGTCGCCAGAACGAACTACGTCAGCGGCTCTCCGAACTACAAAAGAACATGGGCAAGCAGGGTAATCCCTCGCCAGAGCAACTCGCAAATGCGCAGCAAGCCATGGAGAATGCCGAGCAGGCACTCGACAATGGTGACTTGGCCAGGGCCACGCGCGAGCAAGCCCGTGCTCTTGATCAAATGCGGCAGGGCGCTGAGGAAATGGCGCAGCAAATGCAGCAAAATTCTCCACAGCGCTATGGCCAGAATGGCGATGCGCCACGTGACCCTCTGGGTCGTCCCCAACGCTCCGAGGGGCCAGACCAAGGCACATCCGTCAAGGTTCCCGACCAGATCGACATCCAGCGCGCCCGCGAAATCCTGCGGGAACTACGCAACCGGCTTGGCGATCCACTTAGGCCGTCCCAAGAACTCGAATACATCGAACGCCTGCTACGCCGTTTCTAACGTTCAACAGCCGTGGCCGTTAGGCATCAACTTCGATAACTAGAGCGTTTCAGACGTCGATCGAAACGCTCTATGACCGCGACTGAGTTTCGGCGCGGGCGCCGCACCATGCTGGAAGCATGTCTCCGACATGACGTAGGGCCAGGCCCATAGGCCGGTTGGGCCCGTGAGCGAAAAAACCAAGATCGCTTCCGCCTAAAGCGGAAACGATCTAGTGGAAATCCCGTGAGTTGGGGATGATGCGGACGTTGCGGGGATGGCGGTGGGGGGTGCGTTCGTGGACGGGGTTGACCACCTCGTCGGCAGGGCTGAGGGGTGGGTTCAAATGCGTTTCCGAAAGAAGCCGAAGCGCTTGGCTATGGTCTTCAAGACGTTCTGTAACAATGTGAACAATATTGTCGTGGGATTGAATGCGGCCATGGATGACGACAAGCCTGCTTCCCATAGCAACCTTACGGAACGTCTCGAAAGTCTTTGGCCAGATAACGGCATTGGCAACGCCGGTCTCATCTTCGAGCGTCATAAACATGACGCCCTTTGCAGTCCCCGGTCGCTGGCGCACGAGCACGACGCCAGCGAGGGTGAGACGTGTTCCGTTCGCGAGTTCATGAGACTTTTTGGTCGTCACACACCCTATGTCATTAAAGTGTTCTCGCAAAAGGGCCATGGGATGCGCTTTGAGCGAGAGATGGAGAGTCTGATAGTCAGCGACGACATGCTCTGAGAGTGGCATGTCTGGCAGCCTGACATCAGCGTCTTCGCCAACCTCGACAGCTTGCGCATGGGCAAACAGTGGCAATGGTTTTGCCTTGGCAAGACCACGCACATTCCAAAGCGCGGCGCGGCGATCAAGCCCAATCGAACGAAATGCATCAGCATCGGCCAATTTCTCAAGCGCACTCGATGGAACGCCGCTGCGCCAATGAATCTCTTCGATACTGCCATAACGCTCATTGCGGTTTGACACGATTTCTTCTGCAAAATCCCGGTTCATACCATCAACCTGCCGCATGCCCAGACGCAGCGCGCAGCGCTTATGATCAATCGGTTCAAGCGTATTGTCCCAGTCACTCATATTTATATCGACCGGATAAATATCGACACCATGGTCGCGGGCATCACGAACGATCTGGGCTGGTGCATAAAATCCCATAGGCTGGGAATTGAGCAGACCGCAGGCAAACACTTCAGGGCGATGACATTTGAGCCAGGACGAAACATACGCAAGCAAAGCAAAACTTGCCGAATGGCTTTCAGGAAACCCGTATTCCGCGAACCCTTTTATCTGGTTGAAGCACTGTCGGGCGAACGTTTCTTCGTAACCACGTGCTGTCATGCGCGTGATCATGAGGTCTTCAAAGGTGTGGATCGTGCCTGCGCGCCGAAAGGTTGCCATGGCGCGGCGCAGCCCATTGAGTTCGGCCGATGTGAATTTTGCCGCTTTCATCGCAAGGCTCATGGCCTGTTCTTGGAAGAGCGGCACACCAAGAGTTTTGCCAAGAACGTTCTTTAACTCGTCACGGTCACCATACTTAGGGCTGGGCGAGGGAATATCGGCTGTCTCCAAGCCCTTTCGCCGTCTAAGATAAGGATGCACCATGCCACCTTGGATTGGTCCTGGACGCACGATGGCGATCTCAATGACAAGATCATAAAAATTTTCAGGCTTGAGACGTGGCAGCATGCTCATCTGCGCCCGGCTTTCAATCTGAAAGACCCCGAGTGTATCCGCTTTCTGAATCATGTCGAAAGTCGGTTTGTCATGAGCTGGAAAGAAGCTCGCGAGGTCACGGTCTTCTCCGTAATGCGTCTTGAGCAAATCCAGGCATTTGCGAATGCATGTGAGCATACCGAGGGCCAGCACATCGACTTTGAGGATACCAAGCGCGTCCAAGTCGTCCTTGTCCCACTCGACGAAGGTGCGATCCTTCATAGCTGCATTGCCGATCGGTACCACTTCGCAAAGTGGGTCGTCTGTCAGAACGAAACCGCCAACATGCTGCGAGAGGTGGCGGGGAAAGCCGAGCAGTTCTGTTGCCAGCTCCACCGTGCGTTGAAGTTTTGGATCGGAAGGGTTTAAGCCGGCTTCACAAACACGTTTTTCTGAGAAACCGTCACCGGACGCACCCCAGACCGTGCCAGCGAGCGCGCCAGTAACATCTTCAGAAAGTCCCATCACCTTGCCAACCTCACGGATGGCGCTGCGTGGCCTATAGCTAATAACGGTGGCTGCGATGCCGGCATGTTCGCGGCCATAGTGATCGTAGATGTACTGCATGACCTCTTCGCGACGTTCGTGCTCGAAATCAACGTCGATATCCGGAGGCTCTCCACGCTCTCGCGAAATAAAACGCTCAAACAGAAGATCGATTTCCATAGGATCGATCGAGGTTATATGAAGGCAATAACAAACAACCGAGTTGGCAGCAGACCCACGACCTTGGCATAAAATTTCTTGTTGGCGAGCCCAGCGAACGATGTTGTGTACGGTCAGGAAGTAGAGCGAAAAATTCAGCTCATCAATGAGTGCAAGCTCTTTTCGCAGCGTATCGCAGACCTTTTGCGGAATGCCATTCGGATAACGCTGATGTGCCCCACTCCAGGTTAAGCACTCTAGATGTTGCTGAGGTGTCTTACCCTGCGGCACGGCTTCTCTTGGATAATTGTAGCGCAGGTCGTCGAGGCTAAACCGGCAACTTTCGGCAACTTCGATCGTTCGTTCGAGAGCTGCTTCATAACCAGCAAAGAGCCTTGCCATTTCGGACGGTGATTTGAGATGACGTTCGGCATTGGCGTTCAGATGAAAACCGGCATCAGCGATTGTGCAATGCTCGCGGATGCAGGTGACAACATCCTGTAGCGGCCTGCGGACCGACGTGTGATAGAGCACATCCCCGGTTGCGATCAGCGGCGTCCCGCTCTTGGCTGCGATGACATCGAGTTCGGCGATACGGCGGCGGTCGTTACCACGATAATCGTGATGAGCTGCTAGAAAGCAGGGAGCTGCAAGTGAATCGGTGACTGTGCGCGCCGTATCCAAAAGATCTTCATGCTTCCAGTCATGTGTTGGCAGTAGAATAAAAATCTGCCCTGCTGCATGGGCACAAACATCTTCAAACGTGAGACAGCATTCTCCTTTTTTAGCATTGAGCTTGCCATGGCTCAAAAGCCGCGAGAGACGTCCATAGGCCGCCCGGTCTGTCGGATAGCAAAGCAGGCTTGGACCATCTTTGAGATCGAGCCGACAGCCTACGATAAAAGGCAGCCCAAGCTCTTTTGCCTGCACATGCCCGCGCACGACACCGGCAAGCGTATTACGATCTGTGATGGCGATACCTGATAGCTCCTGCAACGAAGCTGTCGCCACCAGTTCTTGCGGATGCGAGGCACCACGCAGGAACGAGAAATTACTTGTCGCCTGAAGTTCAACATAGCGCGACATCTCTGCGATCCCACCACTCATGCAAAAAGCCCATGCATGTGCCAAGTCGGCAATGTGGTTTCGTTTGCCTCGCGATAAAGCCCTTCGCGAAACAACCAGAAGCAGCGGCCTTGCTCATCCTCGACACGATAATAATCGCGCGTGCGCTGTTGGTTTCCTCCTGCATCCCAGCTTGCATGCCACCATTCCGGTGCGATCCGCTCTGGTCCTTCAGCGCGAACGACCCGATGCATGACACGACGCCATTTAAACCGCATTGGCGGCCCTTCTGGAACCTCGGCCATGACATCCACAGGTTCAGGTCTTGTTAAAAGTCTGCTTGGACGAAGTGGTTTGCTGTCTGGGTTTTGCGCACCATCTGTCACACCTTGCAAGGCTGGAAAACGCTGCTCAGCCCGCTCGGGAACATGGCTTTCCCGGCAAGCGATACGTTGCACACTATGCGCGCCAAGACGGTTCGACAGACGGTCGATCAACTGATCCACGTTCTTTTGAGACGGTTTGTTTTCGGCGCCACCTGAAAACATCATCTGCTCATCATTAAGCGGCTCTACGGCATGGGCCGAGAGGACCAGAACATCAACGCCGAAACCGGGATGAATACCCTCGAGCTTGTCGCGAAAAAGATGAGCGAGATGGTTCACGTCTCGCGATGGACGAGCAGTTGCAATCGTAATTTGTGAAACACCGCCATCTGCATGATAAGCTGAAAACGTCAGACGGGTTGCACCTTTGACGTCTTCTTCCATCCGCCAAGCGAGCCGTTCGAGCAGATCATGCAGCCCGACACGAAAGCTCTCCGTCGCCAATATCGGCTCATGAAATGATAAGCGCTCGAAATAGTCAGGCGCGGTCCTTAACGGTGTAATGGGTTCTGCCACAAGGCCGAACGCCTGATCGAGACGATGCAAGACCGCCTTACAAACATCTTTCGAAGGGAACCGGCGCTTAAGACTAGCACGCGGAAGATCATGCAATGCACCGACCGTTTTAATGCCGAAACGCCTGAGGAGATGAACTGCTTTTCCATCAAGCCGCAGCGCTTCGAGGGGAAGTGGGGCGAGGGCTCGACTGACATCACTGGATGAAATGATCTGCGCTGTTTGGGGAGTATCATTTCCAAACCGCGCAATAGCCCAAGCCGCGCCAGCTGTATTTGCTAATCCCAACCGGTTTTCAAAGCCGATCTTGTCGAGATGATTACTAAGATCTGTCAGTAGATTTGTTTCTCCACCGCTAAGATGAGCAGCACCTGTAATATCGAGCCAAAGCCCATCTGAACCATCAACACTCACGACCGGTGTATATCGCTGACACCAGTTTGCGAGCTTGTTGAGGATAAACACATCGGCTTCAAGCTCTGCTGGCTTGGTTACGAGCGACGGCAGAAGCGCACGCGCATCGCTCAGGCTCATATCTTGATGGATGCCACTCTGGCGGGCGTTCTCATTGAGTGCTGAAATCCGCACACCACGCATGTCTTTTATAACGAGCGCAAAGGGCTCGGTTTCAATGCTATGCAGATCGTCGTTGAGGAAAGTGGATTTGTCGCTTGTTGATCGCCGTGTTTGCCACCTCAGACGATCGAGAGGAAAATTGCTCAACCAAACTGAAACGATGCGTCTCATTATTCCACTCCACGTTCCACGATCCGGGTCGGCCACCCCGGCAACGCACAAGCTCCACCTGCCAACACGGATTGCCTGGTGCATTTGATAAGAATGGATCGGGCATTCCTTGAGTAGTGGCGATACGCCACCGAGTTTCAGTGGCACTTGCCGACAAATCATTGTGAGCTCTCAATAGAAGAACTGGTGTGCCACTCTTTGCTGCGGCCAGAGACAACCTGCGCGTCTGTGTAAAAGAGATTGCATCAACCTCACCAACCACAGCCAAAAGACTTCTCGATCGAGCGCCCTCTTCGAGCGCCCAAAGCACATCATGTTTGTGGGGTGTTTCAGCAAAAATAAATTGGCTGGCATGAAACCCGAAGGCTTTCAGTCCGGCCCCATAGACCGATCCAAATTCCTGCTGTGATTTTGTTGTCTGACACCAGAGTATAGGACCAGACGGAGCAAGCCTTGCAAGCTGCCAAAGCAAACTCAGCACATAGCTCGATGCCGCAACGGTATCTCCATAAGCTGCCCCGCTCACCTCATGAACTGCACCCGCACTCATCCCAGCGATAGGCAGCACATCATCGATGTCTTCGATACCGGTGTTCCAGGGCTGTCCCAATTGACCAATCTCACCAACACATGAGGTCAAACGCTTACTCATCTGTTGGTCGGATAAAAGGTCTGGTCGGCTTACAGTGACGCGCTGTTCTGATTGCGCTATCAGGCGTTTCAAGTCTGTGATTTTTGCAAGACGCGCCAAGGTTTGCTCTGGAGCGATGTTGGAAGAATTCTCTATCCTTTCAGTGTACATAGCCAACGCCTCCTCCAGTTCTACAAATGTCTCTCAAAGGACATATCGGACACTTAGGAGAGGTCGTTTGACACACGATCTGACCATGCCGTTTCACAAGGAAATAGTGCTGTTGCAAATCATCGACCGTCATCGTTTGCGGGACCAACTGATTGAGCTTCCCACAAACAGCAATATCGTTCGAATGGGTGGAGACAAGCCCCAATCGTTTGGCCACTCTTTGATAGTGGCTGTTGACGACCAGTGCAGGCATATGAAGTGTGCTGAAATTTACGACAGCGGCACTGACTTTCGGTCCCACGCCAGGTAAACGCTCCAGCCATGCGCGCGCATCATCAACTACCCAGCCTGCCAGAAAGTCGAGGCTTAATACGCCGCGCACTCTCAAAATGTTTTTGAGAGTCTGGTGGATTTGATTGGCCTTCCTGTCTGGGTAGGTAACAGGCTGGATAAGCTGCGCAAATTCCTCAACAGGGCGCGCTAATAAATCGCCCCAACAATCAAACCGAATTCGTAGTGCGTGAAACGCTCGCTTTGCATTTTCTTCCCGCGTTCGCCCATCCAAAATGGCAAGTATCATTTGCGTCAACGGATCGAACGCAATCCATTCACCCAATTGTCCGTGCTTTCTCACATGGGTTTCTAAAAGACGACGATGGACCTCCACCAACGGGCTTGGCCCCATGAACGCAAACGCTGACTGCATATAAATATGCTAGAACATAACAAGAACATTATCAAGTCAAAAATGCGAGATGTGGGCTTTAGAATGACCCTTCGCTTTGATCCGGACCTCGCAGGTTTGCGACTGCTTTGAAAGAAATTACCGAACAGCAAATCCCAACTTCCCCCAACTCGACACATCCGTCGGGCTACGGTTCAATGGGGCAATCAATTTTCCATAATGCTGGTGCGGACGGCGGGACTTGAACCCGCATGGCCTAGGGCCGAGGGATTTTAAGTCCCTTGTGTCTACCGATTTCACCACGTCCGCTTAAGATAATGAGACCCTGGCCGCGCTTTATGAGCGGTTCGATGGAGAGATGCAATCCACTGTTATGCAATCCGTCGATCGCCATGCCGGACAGCGGACATCAACAACACAAACAGCAGCGTTGCGTTGAGAATATGCCAGATGAAATGTGTCCCAGATGGGCGGCTGACATCGATGATCGAAAAAACGGTTTGCGGGCAAAGTGACTTGTCGATGGACCGAAACGTCAAAGACACAGCGAAGATGACACCCGCTGAAAACAGATACTTACCCGCCCGGTGTCGACGCATCATCAGATAGAGCCCGATCAGCAGCAACGCGCCCAGAGCCGGAAAATAGGCCACAGACCCATTGAGACACGGGCCACCGTTGCAACGGACCACACTGGACTGCCACAACATCACGAAAAATGCCGCCAAAGCACCGATGGTGATAATCCAGCCAGCTCCCATCCAACGCTTCACAGCATACGCAAGGAACGACACCATAAAGATACCAATCGGCGCGGTATCAGCCACTGCCGCCCAACGCGTCGCTAGCGTGTGAAACAGAAAGCTGCCGGTACCAATCACAACCACAAGCGCGATTAACAACAGATCCACGACACGCCGCTGAGAGCCAACGACCCAAACAATCAAACTCAAAATCGCAGCAACATGAAACGCGCCGTTGCTAAAAGCGTTCAGCGGTTCAGCCCAAAACGCACTGGAACTGCCACGCTCACAGTACGCGTAAATCTGATCGCGCCACGGACCCGCGGGCACTTGCTGTGCCAACCACATGGCCCATTCGCGCAGCATGTCCATCCCCACCAGTACTCCTTTGAGCGCTCTTGCAAAGTCTGATCAACGCCTTGAGTTTCTAGCGATCAGTCGCGCCACCGGCCCGTAGCTCAACCACAAAACCAGCAAATGAATGGCAACCGTAAAGCCAACGATCGTCGCAATCTCACCACCAGTCAGTGGCCCAAACACAGCTTGCATCGTGAGACCGATATCCGACAACGCGATCCCACTGGCGGTCAGCGCAGCAACCGTTAGGGGCACGGACAACAGCAGAACGGCTACAAACGAGAAAACGGAAAGACGGATAACTTCCATACCCAGTGGAGGACGACCAATATCCGCGTGAAACTTCTGAGCAGCCAGCGTTGCAGACCCAATGAGCGCGCCCGCCGCAAAACCAGCATTGCCTTGTAACGGCGTCAACATCGTCAACAAAAACACGACGAGCGTGAGACCTAGGTAGCAAAGCGCGAACACCTTGATGAAAGGCAACACGGGCTGCTGTCTAACGGGCTCATCAGAAGACATGCGGGAATCCTCGGTTCTTGTAGCACCTAACTCGACGCCTTCTTTTCAGTCGGCATCAGGCGCAGATGGAGTTCGCGTAGCTGCGTCGCACTTGCCTCACTCGGCGCACCCATCAACAGATCTTCTGCCTGCTGGTTCATCGGGAAAAGAGAGACCTCACGCAAGTTCTGGGCATCAAGCAACAACATCACGATACGGTCGATCCCAGCCGCCATACCACCGTGCGGCGGCGCGCCATACTGGAACGCTCGATAAAGCCCACCAAACCGTTCTTCCACGAGTTCAGGTCCAAGCCCAGCATGCCCAAACGCTTTGACCATCCCTTCCGGCGTATGGTTCCGGATTGACCCTGACGCGATCTCAGACCCGTTGCAGACGAGGTCATATTGATAAGCCTTAAGCGCCAGCAGGTCCTCATCCGACTTAGCAGCATCCAGCGCTTCGATCCCACCTTGCGGCATCGAGAACGGGTTGTGCGAAAACGCGATCGACTTCGCATCTTCGTCCCATTCATACATCGGGAAATCGACGATCCAGGCGAGCGCAAATTGCTCTTCGTCAAGCAGCTTCAACTCCTGCCCGACACGGTCCCGCGCGAGCCCTGCAAACTTGTGGAAATTGCGTGGATTGCCAGCAGCAAAGAACACCGCATCGCCGTCTTTCAGACCCAACTGTTCGCGAACAGCCGCCGCCCGCTCCGGTCCAATGTTTTTGCCAATCGGCCCCGCACCTTCACCGTCACGGAAGAAAATATAGCCGAGACCCGGCTGGCCTTCTCCTTGCGCCCACGAGTTCATGCGATCGCAAAACGCGCGGCTTCCGCCACCCGGTGCGGGGATCGCCCAGACGCGAACCTTCTCATCCTTCTCGATCATTTTGGCAAAGACTTTGAAGCCTGACCCGGCAAAATGCTCGGTCACGTCTTCCATCTCAATCGGGTTGCGCAGGTCGGGTTTGTCCGATCCGTACTTCGCAATCGCCGTGTCATATGGAATGCGCGAGAACACCGGCGTGACCCGTTTGTCACCGGCGAATTCTTCAAACACTTCACGCACGACTCGCTCCATCGAGCGGAACACATCTTCCTGCTCGATAAAACTCATCTCAACGTCGAGCTGATAGAACTCGCCAGGCAGGCGATCAGCGCGCGGGTCCTCATCGCGAAAACACGGCGCGATCTGGAAGTAGCGGTCAAAGCCCGACACCATCAACAGTTGCTTGTACTGCTGCGGAGCCTGCGGAAGCGCGTAGAACTTGCCCGCATGAATTCGTGAGGGGACGAGGAAGTCCCGCGCACCTTCAGGTGAAGACGCCGTCAAAATGGGCGTATTGAACTCGAAAAAACCTTCATTTTCCATCCGTCGACGAATAGACCGAATGACAGCCATGCGCTTCATGATGTTCGCGTGCAGCGTATCCCGGCGCAGATCCAGAAAGCGATACTTCAGTCGCAGATCTTCTGGATAGTCAGGCTCACCGAATACCGGAACGGGCAATTCCTTGGCCGCCGACAGAACATCAATAGTGTCGGCGTAAACCTCAATCTCGCCGGTCGGCAGCTCAGGGTTCGTTGTCCCATCTGGACGCTCCCGCACACGCCCATTAATGCGGATCACCCACTCTGACCGCACCGCTTCAGCAACTGCAAAAGCTGCACTATCCGGATCGGCAACAACCTGTGTCAGACCGTAGTGGTCGCGAAGGTCAATGAACAAAACCCCACCATGGTCACGCACACGATGCACCCAGCCCGACAACCTGATGGTCTGCCCAATATCACTGCCGCGTAGCGCACCGCATGTGTGCGAGCGGTAAGCATGCATCTCATCAGCACTGGCCGCAGCACCCGCTCCAGTCGTCGTTGCCGTTCCAGCTCCTGCCGCAGCGCCAGCCATAAGTCATCTCCGTCGTATGCGTGTTGGACCGGCCGACAGATCGGCACCCCGGCCAAATCGTTGTGTGGGAAAAGTCGCCGGTAGTGGACATGCACACCGCCAGTTGTCAATCGGCTGATCTCGCATCGACAGCAGCAATCAGGCAGCACGCCTTGTATGTAGCGTCGATAAGCACCGGTTCACGTCAGCAATTCAGCGACAAAACCGACCGACTTCGCTATACACGCGCCCATGCAAGTGATTACAGACACAAAATCGCTCGAGGCCGCATGTCGAGACTTGAGCACCGCCGAATTCGTCACCGTCGATACAGAGTTCATGCGCGAGCAGACGTTCTGGCCAAAGTTGTGCCTAATCCAGGCAGCCAGCGCGGAATTAGAGTTGATCATTGACCCCTTGGCCGATGGCATCGACCTTTCGGCATTTTGGGACCTGATGACGAATGAAAGCGTCGTAAAGGTCTTCCACGCTGCCCGCCAAGACATCGAAATCGTCTACGCTGCCTCCAAAGACGTGCCACGACCGGTGTTTGATAGCCAAGTGGCAGCCATGGTATGTGGGTTTGGCGACAGCGTCAGCTATGTCAATCTCGTCAAGCACGTCACCGGCACGAGCCTCGACAAATCATCACGCTTCACCGATTGGAGCCGCAGACCACTTTCAAAAAAGCAACTCGCCTATGCGATCGGAGATGTCACCCATTTGCGCGACATCTACCTCTTCTTGCGCGAAAAGCTCGCCAAATCGGAACGCGAAAGCTGGCTTGATGAAGAGATGGCGACCCTTACATCCCCTGACACCTACATAACAGCGCCTGAAGAGGCGTGGCGGCGCCTAAAACTGCGAGTCAAAAACCGGCGTGCGCTGGCCGTACTCATCGAATTGGCAGCCTGGCGTGAACGCATCGCGCAGGAACAAGATGTCCCACGGGGGCGCGTTCTTCGCGACGACGCCTTGTATGACATCGCAAACCAAATGCCAGATACCACTGAGAGCCTGTCAGATCTGCGCTCCCTATCGGAAGGGTTCTCGCGGTCATCGCGCGCCAAGGAAATCATCCAAGCGGTCAAAACCGGTTTGGACCGTGACACTGAAACCGTACCACCGCTTCGCCAGGGTAAGCCACTTTCAGCCGATCAATCCGCAACCCTTGAGCTGCTGAAGGTCCTTCTCAAAGCTGCCGCTGCCCGGCACGATGTTGCCGCAAGGATCATCGCCGATGCGTCGGACCTTGAAGCTTTGGCACGTAACGACGGTGCCGGCATTCAGGCAATGAAAGGATGGCGGCGCCAGCTTTTTGGAGAGGACGCCTTGCGGTTGAAGAACGGTCAAATCGCACTGACCCTAAAAGATGGCGATGTGAAAACCATACCGGTTTCAACGCAAGCGGACGCAACCGACACGCCGACTTGATCGGAGTAGATCATCTTCAGGAAAAGTGTAAGCGGTTTGCCGCCCGAAACATGTTCCAAAACAAAAGGTAAGGGTGTTACCGATCACCAGGTTCATATGAATGGTCGGTGCGCCACGTTTGAAAAAAATCGCGCAAGTCATCATCCACTGTATCTGGCATCACAACACGGATCGTGACGAAGTGATCACCTGCCTTCTTGCCCGGCAGCTCCCCCACACCTTTGCCTTTGAGCCGGAAGACACGTCCGTTGGCCGTACCAGGCGGCAATGTCAATTGCACCCGTCCTGACACAGTCGAAACCTCAATCCGTCCACCCAATACGGCTTCATCAATTGTGACAGGTGCTTCTGCGTGGATATCGTTGCCAACGCGACTAAACAGCTTATGCGGTCGAACCTTGATCTCTACGAGAGCATCGCCGCTTGCACCGCCGTTTGTGCCGGCACCGCCTTTGCCACGCAATCGCAAAATCTGGCCATGTTCAATCCCAGCTGGGACCGTGAGGTCTAGAACACCACCCCCGGGCATGGTCACACGTTTTTTGGTGCCTTCAAGTGCCTCAAGAAGATCGATCTCAAGCCCATAACGGACATCGCTACCACTCTTGGCAACATCTGCACGTGCGTAGGAACCTGCGAAATCACCGCCTTGACTAAAGCCACCTCGTGGTCCAGCGCCCGCGGCCGTACGCTGCCCAAACACGTCCTCGAAAATTTCTGAAAATCCGTTGAACGAACCGTAACCTGCACCGGGCCCAGCCCCCGGCCCATGCGCGGCATCAGCCCACGACCGCCCATAGCCATACTGCGCTTTCGGTTGGCCGCTCGCATCAATTTCCCCGCTATCAAACTGCCGTCGCCTCGGCGGATCGCCGATAATGTCATACGCAGCCGAAAGTTTGCGAAACTGTTCAGCAGCAGCAGTATCAGCCGGGTTCAAATCCGGATGATAGGCCTTTGCAAGTTTGCGAAAGGCCCGTCGGATATCATCATCAGCAGCGGCCCGGTCGACACCGAGCACTTGATAGGGGTCCATATAGCAATCTCAAAGCAAGACGGGCATGCCAGAAGCGCGTGTTGAACCGTTAGCTAGCAACGACTCATCACCGTTCGTACTGCCGTCTCGGTCCATAGAATTGAGCCGTTTCAATGACTGAACCAGCGCGTGTCATCCAACAATACCTAAAATGTGGCCACGGTACGCATTGACCTGCAGTTGGGCGACCAAATCTCCGAAACAATTCCGAGCTTAGGTGACTCGCCGCCCACCGACCCGCATTTCAAACGAACTACCCACAGCATCAGCAAGCGTCTGAAAGCGACGCTGGACACGTTTCCCGTCAAAAGCGGCCAACGCCTTGGGAACATCCAGAACGAGAAGATCGTCTTCGTACGACAGGGGCGTCCTCGGGATGATCCCCGGCATCCCAACCGCCAGCATGTGTGCAGCCCGGATCGCGAGCCCAACGACTTTTGCCCTTTTTTGATCTTTCTTCGACAAAAGCTTTTTGAGGCGAGACGAAATACCGTCAGCCCCGTTGCCATTCTTGCCTTCGTGCCGGTGATACGTCGCAAGCGCTAGAAAGATACGTCCAGGATGATCGATACCGGTCAGCGCGGCATGCGCGACCACATTCAGGCTCTGCTCACCTCGATAATCTGGATGCGCCCGCCACGCGATGTCCGACAACAAACACGCCGCGCGCCGAAGACGACGTTCATCGGGCGTTTCGAGGAGATCGCCATACTCGAACAACGGTTGCGTCCAGGCACACAACTCCATGGCATGTTCCGCTGAACGCGATCGCAAGCGCGCGTAGTCGCTACAAAAGCTGATCAGTGGATCTTTGCGTTGTTCACTCGCCGGGAGCAGATCGTAGATCATGCCTTCGCGCACACCAAACACCGAGGCCACGACATCCTTCGGCTTCAAACGGAGCAACACCCGTTCAAGAGCCGCGGCGCCAAATGGCAAGATCTCACGCCGAGAACGCGAAATCGAATTGATGCTGTCCACAGCTGAAACAGGCTTTGCGTTGCGCAGCTCGCCAGCAAGTTCAATCGCCTCGTCAACGGGAATTCGGTAACCCTGCATAACGTGCAAAGGGTAATTCGCCCGCTCCATATGAAGACGGGCAAACGCGCGCCATGTCCCGCCAACGGCATAGAATGTGCGCTCCTCGCCGACACTAAGCCAATCCACCTTGTCGAGCGCGCGGTCGATCAGCTTTACGGCCTTATCAATATTGCCGTCGGCATCTTCAATGAGCCGCAACCCGCCCAGTGGGAGCGAGGTGGCATGGTTGGCGCTGCCGTCGCTCACGTTGAGCAGCTCAAGGCTGCCACCGCCAAGATCACCGACAACACCATCGGGATCGCGGAAGGCCATGAATATGCCTTTCGCAGCAAACTCAGCTTCTTCAGCTCCGCTTAGGACGCGGATAGGTGCACCAATAATCTTGGCGCCACGCTTTAGAAAACGATCGCAATCCGACGCTTCTCGCACCGCCGCAGTGGCGAAGGCTCTGATTGTTCGCACACCCATGGCACCGACGATGGCCCGGAACCGTGACAACACATCAAAGGCGCGCTCCATTCCATCGTCGCCAAGCATCCCGTCGGCAGCAACATTCCGGCCAAGACCGCACAGAACCTTTTCATTAAAGAGCGGAGTGATAGCCCGAACCGCACCTTCGTAGACGACAAGGCGCACAGAGTTCGAACCAATGTCGATGACGCCTACGGGCTTCAGTTCGGTAAAGCGCCCGCGCTCATCCAAAACTTGACTGCTTACAGCCACGACGCTCTCCACCCCGCAAAGCCTTTTCAAAGGCCCATTTCCGTCGCTTAGCACCTGCCCAAATTGCAGTCGAGGGACGAACAGTTACGAAATTCAATCGCCCAACCGCAAAGTGACCTGGTTTGCTTCACCGGAAATCATCGAAGTGGCAAGTCCATCAAAAGCACACATCCCCAATTCAATAGGCCAATTCATCGTCTGGCTTAGTGACGCAGAAGATGTGTGGCGAAAATCAATCGCGCTGATCCGTAAACCGTGAAGGCCCATCCTCTTTCAGCGCACTTCCTCGACCAGACAGCGAGGGGTTTGTCATAAAATAGTCATGTGCATTGAACGGTTCGTCACCTGGTCCAGGGCTGATGCGCCGTGACGAGCCATCCGAGAGGATTTCCCAGCTTTGCTGGTTGTCCTTGAGGTTTGACCCCATGATCTGATCAAGCACTTGCTCGTGCACGGTCGGGTTCTTAATCGGCGTCATGGCCTCAACCCGTCGATCCAGATTGCGCGGCATCAAGTCAGCCGAACTGATATAGACCGCTGCCTTTTCCGACGGCAGCCCATAACCGCGCCCAAAACAATAGATGCGCGAATGCTCCAAGAACCGGCCAATGATGCTCTTAACGCGAATGTTCTCCGACATACCAGGTACGCCCGGCCGCAAACAACAAATCCCGCGAACAACCAGATCGATCTGCACGCCGGCCTCACTGGCCTCATACAGTTTTTCGATGACCTGCCGATCAACAATCGAATTCATTTTCATCCACACCTGACCAGGCCGCCCGGCTTTGACGTGTGCGATCTCTTCGTCAAGGTGCGCGATCAACCTTTGCCGGATCCCGTTCGGGCTGGCAGCCATCATTTCCAACCCATCGGGTTGACCATATCCAGTGACGAAGTTGAGAACCTTCGTCACGTCGCGCGCCAGAACCGGATCATCGGTAAACAACGAAAGGTCAGTGTAAACCTTGGCCGTTTGCGGGTGATAGTTCCCAGTTCCGATGTGACAGTAGGTTGCGACCTCACTGCCTTCCCGCCGCACAATCAAACCAAGCTTGGCGTGCGTCTTCAATTCGATGAAACCGTAGAGAACGTGAACACCTGCATTCTCAAGATCACGCGCCCATCGAATGTTTGCTGCTTCATCAAACCGGGCCTTCAATTCAACGACCGCGGTAACAGACTTCCCAGCCTCCACAGCATCTTTCAGCGCAGCAACGATCGGGCTATCGCGTGATGTTCTATAAAGCGTCCACTTGATCGCCATGACATTCGGGTCGGCAACCGCCTGACGCAGGTACTGAACGACGGCATCGAAAGATTCGTACGGGTGGTGGACGACAAAGTCCTTCGACTTGATCGCGGAAAACACATCACCATCGAACTGTCGAATGCGCTCAGGATAGCGGATCTGAAATGGCTGAAACTGGAGATCCGGCCGGTCTGAGATAATAAGCTGCGATGTATCAGAGAGACCAAGCAGCCCATCTTTGACGAACACCGCTTCTTCACCGACTTCCAACTCAGCGATAACGAAATCCTGCAACGACTTGGGCATGGACGCATCAAGCTCAAGCCGAATGACATGACCACGCCTGCGGCGCTTCAAAAGGTCTTCAAACGTGGCAACAAGATCTTCGGCCTCTTCTTCGAGCTGCACGTCACTGTCACGCAGAACACGAAAAGCGCCGTGTGCTTTGACCTTAAAACCCGGAAACAGCGCTTCAGCATATGTTGCGATTGCAGCTTCAATCGGGATGAAGCGAGCCGTGGCTGGCTCACCTGGCAAATCGCGGAGACGAATAAACCGTTGCAGCGATGCCGGGATCGGAATGAGCCCGGTCATGGGTTTACCATCCGGCTTCGCCGGCTCCAAAGCCACGACGAGTGTCAGTCCCTTGTTGAGGATAAACGGAAACGGATGCGCAGGGTCCGCAGCAATCGGTGTCAGAACCTGAAACACGTGCGACATGAACATGTCATCGAGCCAAACGCGGTCTTCATCGGGCAGTGCGTTCGGCTCTGTAATCGAGATACCTGCCTCGGCGAGCTCGCTCACCAGCACCCGCCAGCACTGGATTTTCTCATCGACCAGTACAGACGCAAAAGCACTGATTGCCGTGATTTGTTGCGTCGGCGTTAAACCGTCTTGCGAGAGCTTCGTCACATCATTCGCAATTTGGCCGTAGATACCGGCCGCACGCACCATGTAGAATTCGTCCAGGTTAGAGGCTGATATCGACAAGAACCGCAACCGCTCCAGCAGCGGATGTCGCGCATTCATCGCCTCTTGAAGAACCCGTTGGTTAAACTGCAGCCACGACAACTCGCGATTGTAATAACGCTTTGGACCCTCAGGCGGCGTCACCGTTTGCTGAGAGCTTGGAACCCGTGCCGTCTTCTTGGCGCCCCGCCCGGTAGCACTGCTATCCAGGACCTCAGCCGCAACAGCGCGCGAACCCCGGACTGTTTTGCGTTTGACGTCAGATTTTCCCGCTTCTCTTGGACCGTTACTCTTCGGGCCGACGGACTTCGAGCCGGGCCCCTTTGACACAGTCATGACAGTTCCTTACGCGAGAGGGTTCATTTGGGTGTGAGATATCGAAATAGGATTAATCCCAACCCGAAACCACCCTTCAGAGCATAGAACCGTTAACTAAGCGTCTGATCAGTCACTTCAAGTCACTGTATCTCGACGCATGTCGTCCATCTCCAGCGCCATTTGCGCCAGTGGAACTGTCACATTGCGGCGCATCTGCAGCGCGATGTCATCAATCCGTTGCACAACCCGCCTTGCAGCCTCCATGGACCGCTCCATTCGCAGCAGTAAGAAACTGATCACCTTCGGGTCGACGCGAAGCTGGCGATCGCTGAACAGCTTAACCAAAACAGCGCGAAGCAGCATCTCGTCAGGCTCTGCAATCTGCGCCAACGGAAGTGCACGCAATCTCGATCGAAGGTCTGGAAGGGAAATGCTTAGGTCACCAGGCGATGTCTGGCTTGTGAGCAAAACAGACAGCTTCTCCTGTCGCGCGACATTCAACAGGTGGAACAAGACGGTTTCGCTTGCAATGCCAGCGTGGAGATCTTCAACGATCAAGGCGCGACGTGAATTCAACGTTTCCAGATGGCGCTCATTCAAGGCTGGCGCAGAAACAATAGCAGCGCCCGCTTTCAATTGCCAAACATGGCACAGGTGGGTTTTGCCTGCTCCTGCGGGGCCAACAACCAACGCGCCCCAGTGCAACCAAGACGGCCAACCCTCAATCAAATCGAGAGCAGCACCATTCGAACCACTCCGAATAAAATCGTAAGCGCCCAACGCCGGCACATGAGGGAGGTCAAATGCGAGTTGTCCCGAACTCACAACTGCAGTCTGCCGGGGCGCTGATGACGACATGAGCATTGGGCCAAACACATCCTGCGTTTCTAATGAGACTGCTTTTTTAACGCACACGACCCACCGACAAGACCGACGCGCCGTTGATTGAAACCGGTGTAAGCCAAATGAGCCGCCCGACAAGCCGGCACATTCATGCCGTGCCAATCCATCCCCACCATCAACAGGCTGACCGGTCCAATCGCGGGAGTTGGATCTCCTTTGCCACTGCTCCGATGAGATCAGTCTTCAACTGGTTGACTAACTTCACCAGTGTAAACTGCGCTGCCCAGATAAGCGTTCAGTGCGAAACGGACGATAACCGCAACAGCGGCGGCAAGTGGGATGGCGACGAGCACCCCGACAATCCCAAAGAGATAGCTGAACGCAATCAATGCGAAAATCACCCAAACCGGGTGCAGACCGACCCGTGACCCAACAATCTGTGGGCTCAAGAAACTCGCATCAAGCACCTGCCCGGCAAGGAAGACACCCAGCACCAAAATCACTGGCCAAACGTCCGGCCAGAATTGGACGACAGCAAGCGTCGTAGCGATGAGCGTCCCAAGCATCCACCCAACAAACGGAACAAACGCTCCTATACCGGTCGCAAGACCGATCAGCATCCCGTAATCGAGCCCGATCGCAGACAGCCCAATCGCATACAGTACGCCGAGAATGACACAAACCGTGCCCTGTCCTCGTATGAATGCCCCAACCGCGCTGTTGATGTCACGAGCGAGGATACGCAACGGCCCAGCGTGCTGACGTGGGAGGTAAGAATCCAACTGCCTCAGCATCGGCTTCCAATCGACCAGGATGTAAAACACCACAAGCGGGGTGATCAGCATGAGTGTCAGAAGGTTGAACAGCGCTTTTCCCTGCGTCCAAATCGACTGCGCAGCCCAGGTCGCGAGCGACTCCCAATTGCTGTTCAAAGAACCGAACGCATCTTGAACAGCTTGTTCGGCTTGCGGCCCGCCAGAACCAAGCTTGTCCCGCGCAAAGTTTTCTAACAACACCTTCAGTTGCTCCATCTGTCCAGGCAGCGCAACGGCCAGTTCCTGCGTTTGGGTCACAAGAAGTGGGACCAGATAGACCAGCGACAAAATGAGAAAAACCATCAACACAGCAACGATAAGCGCAGATGCCAAACCACGGGGAATACGGTTGCGCTCAAGAAGATCGGCCAGTGGGTTGAGGCAGTAGGCCAGCACAATTCCGATCACGAATGGCAAAAGGATTTCTTTGAGCAGACCGATCAGCAAGACAAGACCAACGGCTGCAATCAGCCAGAAGGCAGCCTGCCGTTCCGCCCCAAGACTGGACATCTTTGGGACTGGTGTTTCGGCAGACTGAGGTTCAGCCCCACCAGCAGAATCATGACTTTGCATCTTGTTCCCCTCGCCGACCCCGACCGACAGTAAGCGGACCACACGAGATCAAGATGGCAGGTGGTCCGCGATCTGACCAAACTACAGTGCCAGTCTCAATCAGCCAAATTGCAGGCCCAGAAGGGATGCATCATACTTCCGTATCGGTACATCCTGATGTTGCCGGTCAAAGAGGACAAAACGGCTAGGAACGCCTCTGGCTTCCGAATAGCAATCGCTTCAGAACGCGTTTCGCCTCAGTAGGTCTTCTGCAACACCCAGCGCTGACCAGCTTGCGTCAACGAAAAGCCTTGCTGCGCCAAGACACCGCGTAACTGCTCGCCTCCCCCAGGATAGTTGAACGCGATGTCAGCACTCCGCGCACTCACACCCTGCGTGCTGAAGCCTTGCAATCCCGGCAGCGCCCTTAACTGTCCTTCGATCTCATACCATTGGGCCGGTGACCCGAAATAGACCTCGATCGAGACGGGCTGAAGAGCCCCTCCCCCGCTGCGACCGACAGACCGAGAACTAATCGCTTTCCATCGGCCCTCGAGAATGCCTTGGGAAACACTGGCTGCATATTCGAGCGCATAGGCCACATCACCATCCAGCACCGGATAGCTTCGTTTCAGATAAACAGACCCAACGGCATCGCGCCCAGCCAGGACTACATGCAGTTTGCCAGCGCCTGGGTCATGACGAGCAATCGCTGCTACTGTTTGCGAAGACCCGTAGTTTGACGAAAAGTCTTGTCCGGCAGTCGTACCCTTGGTCCAGAGCTTCTCAACCACATCCGGCCGAACAGACGAACGCAAGGCCGCCACCCTGAGCGGCGCAACCGAGTTCGCAAGATCAAGCGTCTTCCAGGTTTGACCCCAATCTCCCAGGTTCGGCTTCGGTTTAACGCCTCCCGTAGCGGCAGCATCTGCACCGCTTTCAAGCGTAATGGGAACCAAGACCGCTGGCTCCGCCTGAGTATCGATGAAGGGGATACCCACAGACCGCAAATGCTTACGAACGGCTTCCGCAGAAAATGCAAAATCCATCGTGGCAATATACTCGGTCGAGGAATTCTGCTCGGACTTAACAGACATCCCATCAATGAACCGAGACGCCTCAATTCTTGGAAGCGTGCGCAACTGCCGATAGGCCGTAACAGGAACAATCCGCTTCAAGACCGAGCGAAAGGCAGCGTCTTGCCCTTCTCGTAGTGCCGAGCGCTTCGCCGTAACCGCATCTTTAGCCGTCGCAAAAACGGGATAATTCGACACGGTAAAAGGGCGATCCGGGTCAGCATAAGCGACCGGTCCACCAATTGCAGCGGCAATTACAAAAAGACCGAGACCGAACAAAGCGCGGCATCGCTGCTCTCGGCTACGACCAGCATGCATTTCACCGTACACGGTTCGGATCATTAGGTGGCTGCCCCTTGTCGTTTCCAACTCTCAATTTCGATAGCGGGCCTACTCACGTTAGGCAACACACCGACCAAAGGTTACGCCCAACCATTCCCGTCAGCCATCAAACCTGCTAGAGCGCTGCTCCCAGTTACACCTCGCTGAACGGCTCTATCCTGCACATGAAAAACCCGGATCAAGACACTCTTACCACCGAACAAGCGCCAGAACGGCCGATCACGTATCGCGACGCGGGCGTCAACATTGACGCTGGAAACGCATTCGTTGACGCAATCAAGCCGCTGGTTCGGGCAACAAAACGCCCAGGTGCTGACAGCACGATCGGTGGCTTCGGCGGCGTCTTCGATCTCAAGAGTACCGGTTATGAGGATCCGCTCCTGGTGGCGGCAACCGATGGCGTCGGCACAAAACTTCGGGTCGCTACGGCAGCAGGACAACATCAGACGATCGGCATCGACTTGGTGGCAATGTGCGTGAATGACTTGATCGTTCAAGGCGCCGAACCAATGTTTTTCCTCGACTACTTCGCGACAGGCGCTCTCGACGTTTCGACCGCCAAGGACGTTGTCGCCGGAATAGCCGAAGGTTGCAGTGAAGCCGGCTGCGCGCTTATTGGCGGTGAGACTGCAGAAATGCCCGGCATGTACTCGGAAGGCGATTACGACCTAGCGGGCTTCACGGTCGGCGCAGTGGAACGGTCGAACATTCTACCGAAAGTGGACGACCTCATCGCCGGAGATATCCTAATCGGTCTTCCCTCGAGCGGTATCCACGCCAACGGCTACTCACTCGTGCGCAAACTGGTGGAACGCGCTGACCTCGACTGGGCCGCTCCCGCACCTTGGCGACCCGGACTAACCGTCGCCGAAGCGCTGCTTATTCCAACACGGATCTACGTCAAACCGCTTCTGCAGCTGCTGGCGCAAACGCGCGACGCAAATGCCAATAGCCCCATCAAGGCGTTGGCACACATCACAGGCGGTGGACTATCCGAAAACATCCCCCGCGTGCTGCCAGACCATCTGGCAGCCCAAATCGATTTGTCAGCATGGGATTTACCGTCCGTTTTTGAGTGGTGCGCAAACAATGGCGGTCTCGATGATACGGAACTGCTACGCACATTCAATTGTGGGATCGGCATGGTCTTATGCGTTGCAGGCGACAGTGCTGAAAGGATCGTTACTGCCCTTGAAGAGATTGGAGAGACCAGCGTCATTCTTGGATCTCTAATCGACGTCGAGCCCCTCATCAATGCGCCCGACGCAACCGAGACGGAGCTAACACCGCACAGCCGCGTCAGATACGCCGGCCGACTTCAAGACCGAAAGTAATGGACCCACGCATATGAGTCGGAAGCGGGTTGCCGTCTTAATCTCGGGCCGTGGCTCGAACATGCAAGCACTCGTCGAAGCGGCACGGGCTGAAGACTACGCAGCCGAAATCGTGGGCGTCATTTCAAATCGTCCAAACGCAGCCGGTCTGAGCTGGGCGGCTGATCGCGGCATTCAGACAATCGCCCTAGACCACAAGGCGTTCCCAAGCCGCGAAGCCTTTGATGCCGAGTTGCGTAAAGCACTCGTGGGCATCCAACCTGACATTGTCGCCTGTGCAGGCTTCATGCGACGCATGACCTCAGACCTTGTGAATGCTTGGGCAGGTCGGATGATCAACATCCATCCTTCACTACTGCCGATGTTTAAAGGACTGAATACACACCAGCGGGCGATTGACGCCGGAGTGCGTATTGCCGGCTGCACAGTCCATTTGGTCAGTGAAGAGGTCGATGGCGGGCCTATCCTTGGGCAGGCTGCCGTCCCAGTTAAAACCACCGACACGGCAGATTTGCTCAGCGAGAGAATTCTCGCAGTCGAGCATCAGCTTTATCCAAAGGTTTTACACCTTTTTGCTTCAGCACAGATAAAGGTCACTGAACGCGGAACTGTGACTTTTGAAGCAGACATCGAAGACAACTTTAGAATATCAAGTCAATTCAATGCATTGATTGTACCGTCGACAGGTTAACTGTGTTTTCGAACGCGCCATAGTGAAGCGGATACCTCCCGTTTCATGGACACTCATCGATCCACAATGGTATCTCAGGCCGTCTCGACAGCGTTTGCAGAGCTTTTTTATCCACCGATTCAAACGTGTTAGCTCAAATGCGCTTTAAGGCATTGTGAGCTTTAACGGTGTAGACTGGCACGTCGTAGGCAAACCCCATGTGTCTCTTGAGGCACTGCAACCGGCAGCCAAGGCATATAAACTGCGCTGAGCATGAAGACAGGTTCAAGGAGCGTTAGCGGTCAACATCCGTCGGCCGACTTAAAGTCCATGAATTTCGGCGGCGCAACGGCAATGCCGGTGGAACGATTTGAAAGCTTCTAGACGATGAACAATCTTGAAACACACGCCAATCAGCTCGGTGACGAGAGCAGCATTTGGTTCAAGCTGACACCTCTGCTGAAAGATCCGACAAACCCAATGCGGGTGTTGCTTCAGATGGCTCAGCGCTATGGCCCGGTTATTCCGGTAAACATGGCCAACCAGCGGCTGGTTCTGGTAACGGAGCCCGAGGGCTTCAAGCACGTTCTCGTCAAGAATGCAGACAACTACATCAAATATTTCGACGGCCTGAAACCGATTTTCGGCAAGTCGATGATCACAAATGATGGTGCCCTGTGGCAGAAGATCAGAACGCCACAACAGCCAGCATTTCACCCTGATGCGTTCACCGAATATGTCCCCTACTTCAACATGGCCATCAAATCGAAGATGGACCGGTGGGCTGAGTTGGCGAAATCGGAAGAGACCGTCGAGATGGTCGAGCAGACCTGGACGCTCGCAGCCGACATGATCTGCAAAGCCTTGTTTGACCGCGATATGCCCTTCAATCCGCATGTCGTGTTCAAATACGTCAAGACCTACACAGACGTAATGCATCACAAAGAGATCCGCCTCAAACGCCAGGCAGGCGAACTCTATGAGATGACGGACGAGGATGCGGCAAAAGCAATGGAAGCTTGGTGGTCCGTACCGCCTGCTGTCATGGGCGCAGACCCGCGTGAACAGCGCGAACGCACTTTGCTAACGATGATCCAGGACGCGGTTGCAGACCCTGAGGTCCCAGAATTCGATCACCAGCAAGCCGTCGACGAAATCAAACAATACCTCTGGGCCGGCACTGAAACGACAGCACTGACGCTTGCTTGGGCGCTCTACCTCGTGTCCAAGCATCCAGAAGCTGCGGAACGTATCCGCCGCGAAGGCGAAACCGTCATCGGCGACCGCGAACCGACAGCAGCCGACTACTCAGCATTGGCCTACACGCGTGCCGTGGTCCAGGAGACGATGCGCATTTACCCACCGATCTGGGGTCTAATCCGCACTGCAGCAGCAGACGATGAAATCTCTGGCAAACAGATTAAGGCCGGCGATCGCGTTGTAATGTTCAGCTACGGCGCACACCACAATCCGGAATTCTGGGATGAACCATCAGAGTTCCGTCCTGAACGCTGGCTCGATGGTGCCGCCAAAAAGCGTGTCAAATATTCCTACATGCCGTTTGGTGCCGGCAAACGCTCGTGCCCAGGTGGTGCCATGAGCCAGGTCGAAAACACGCTCGCCCTTTCGATTCTTCTGCGCCGCTTCCGCCCGGAGTACGTTGGCCTCGAACCACCAGGTATCAATGCCACCGTAACGCTCACACCACGTGGCGGGTTGCTCTTCAAAATTCGTGAATTGAGCTAACACGCTAGGGGCTTGGAACGGGCGATCGAAAGACCGCCTGACGACGCTAAAAGCATCAAAGCGACACTGGAGGCCACCCTCTTGTCGGCATATCGCCTGCAACAACGAGGCATCAGGCTAGCTCATAGGTCAGCTTGATGATGTCCTGCGGATAGGTCTTGCTACTTTCAAAGACCAGCTCCTGTGGTTGGTCGAGCGCGCCCATCACCGCAAGTCCTTGACCGACAAGAACCGGCACAAGGCACATTTCAATGCGATCAACCACCCGCTCGCGCAAAGCCGACTGCAGCATCATTGCGCCGCCGACCACCCACACATCCAGATCACCAGCAGCAGCTTTGGCTGCAACTACGGCGTCGCGCACACCGCTGCGGGCAAACCGGCATCGTGCAGGTAATTTCATTTCCAGCGTCGACGACACAATGAAACCGGCTTTGTTATCGTAGGGCCACTCGCCAAATGCGTAGAGAAACTCAAAGGCACGGCGACCGAGAATGACGGCCCCAACTTGATCGAGGAAACCGCTTTCTCTGAAGATCGCTGCCTCAAACGGTTGCAGCCAAGATGTGTCACCATCGCCATCGGCAACGAACCCATCAAGACTAGCACCGCAATAAATCCGAACGGCGCCCATCGGCGCGCCCCCTTAACAACTCATGCGCCAACGCATTCAACCCGCGAACACGACACCCACATCCCCCACAGATTGCATCGAGCTAACGCGAATTTTATAGAGAAATCAATCGAGTGTTCTTCTCACAATGGTCAGAAGGCTGCGGCAAAACAGGCATAAAAATGCCCCGGCAGTCATCGAACCAGTCGAAAACAGCCGAGGCAAAATCAATCGACGTTTCAAAGCCGACTTAGCCGACGATTTCGTCCAGACCGAAGTTCATTGCGATTTCGCGTTCCGCTGATGCTGGGCTATCGGAACCGTGCACCGAGTTCTCGGCCTTTGAGACGGCAAACAACTTCCGGATCGTGCCCTCATCAGCTTCCGCAGGGTCCGTCGCCCCCATAACTTCGCGGTACTTGGCGATCGCATTCTCGCCCTCAAGAACCTGCAGCACGATTGGTGCTGACGTCATGAAATCGCAAAGCTCTCCGTAAAACGGACGGGCTGCATGCTCTTCGTAAAATTTCTGCGCCTGTGCGGGCGTCCAGCGCACGCGCTTTTGCCCAACCACGCGCAAGCCAGCCTTTTCGATCACGGCATTAATGCCGCCGGTCAGGTTGCGATTGGTGGCGTCAGGCTTGATGATCGAAAAGGTGCGTTCGATGCTCATGTTTCTCATGTTCCATAACGTTGGAGCCGAAGCCGCGAGGCACGTGTGTAATCCCCCCGAACCCGGTTCTCCCTCCGGCTCGGCAGTGCTCGGCAATCAAATTGGTGAAGATCCCCCGCACGCGTTTCGGCGTGATGAGAACAAGCCGCAGCTTGCGCTGGCTTATAACCTTGCTCCACAGGTCACTCAAGTCGCGCACATCAATCGATCAAGTTGCCGATAAGACAAGGCAACTCAGCATCCAAATCAGGATCGATTAACAGCGTTCAACCCCATCGCCAAGCCGTTGACGCCGACCACAAAACCGTTGATGAAAACAAGAAGCAAACAAATACAGCTGCGCAGAACTATTAGGTACGCCCTAAAAAAGGGCTGATTACGCTGCAACACCTACTGTGGGCTTCGAGGGATGTGCTCTCGTTGAGAATTCGGGCAAACGGACAAAACATGAGCGGTACGGGTTCACCGACAACAGAAGCGCAATGGTATGTCGCGCGCGATGGGCAGCAGCACGGTCCTTTGACCGACGCAGAAATGCGCCTTTTTGTCCAAGGTGGGCACCTCAAGCCAACCGATTTGATTTGGAAGGCGGGTTTTCCAGATTGGAAACCAGCACCATCTGTGTTCCCACCCAAAAGCAATTTCGACGATGCGTTGTCGGAGTCCAAGACCAGTGATCCCAAACCTGCCCGGGCAGAGCCGACCAAGACGGAGAGCCCAACGTCTGAACGACCAGACAAGAGCAGCGACTCAGCCGGGGCAGCGGACGACGGCACGGGTTCTTCGGGATCGGCGCGGAAGTCAAAAAAACGCAGCCAGCACCACGCTGCAAAAACTGAATCCAGCGCTGTAGTCGCCGCATCTGATGCGCCTGAAGAAAGTGCGGAAAGTGCTCAGGAAGCTTCGGTGACAGAAGCGCCAAAGGCGCAAGAGGAAGCCTTAGAAAACACCGATAAACCAAAGACGTCAGAAGCCGGCTCGGTAGCCAAATCAAAAGCAAAGGCGGAATCGTCAAAACCCGATGCTGATAGTGGCGCGCGCGCTGAGACAAAGTCGAAAAACCCATTCGATCCCGAAGCCTGGAACGCTCAAAACAAAAGCAAAGATGCAAACAAGCCGTTGCGAGAACAGCGCAACGCACACCAACCGGCCGCAACGTTAGAGACCGGCGGCCCACAGTCCGGACCAGCCTCCAGCAGGCCAGCGCCCGGAGCCCAGATCGATCCGCGCCTCCAAAGACCGTCTGGCCAGCTACACGGGCAGCAGCCAGATCCACGATACGCCCAACCGAATGCACCGCAGCAGGGTGCCCAATATACTGGCCAGCCCACAGGTCAGACCGGCCCAAACCAGGCTCGAACATCAATGCACGGTCACGGCCACCCGCAACATGCGCAGCCAGGGATGGGAAGCGGGCCCGAACAAGGAGCAGGACCAAACCCGACCTTCCTGCAAGGAGCGCATCCTCGCGGTGGCCACCCGGGCCGCTTGCAGCCCAACCGCTCGGGCGGTGATATCCCGACCGGACCGATCATTCCGGTGCCATCCCAATCGCACCATGAAGTCAACGAAGGCCGCGCTGCACTCGGACGCATTGCAGCCGTAGTCACCGGCCTCGTGGTCTTGTCCGGTCTTGGTTATGTCGCATACGATCATCGCGAACAGATCGCCGAGGTTTATCGGTCGACAGCCAGCACCATTGCATCTGCGACCACCACTGACGACGACACGGACACAGGCCCCCCAGTCATCCGTGCTGCACCCGTAAAAGCACGAAGCGGTTCGACCGCTCAGACAGCGACACTCGATGGCACCGAAGCCAACACGAAAGCTGGAACGCAAGTTGCCTCCATCGATCCTGCCTCGCCCCCGCCACCAGCGGACCCAATGGCCGCGCTCGATGCCGACTTCGAAAAATCGCAACT
>JBCBRD010000005.1:0-34498 GCA_039819885.1 Pseudomonadota bacterium | reverse complement strand
GCAAAGCCAGCTATATGGGCCAAGAGCGAACGGTGCTGGTTGCAGATGTCTCCAAGCAATCACAGCACCAAGATCATAGGGATAGAAGCGGCCAGCATCCGCCCAGCCAGACTCCCATGGGAACTCTGTTGCGCCATCATCGAACGAAGACGGCCAATCAGCTTGAACCCGCTTAGAAGCTTCCGGCCATGCCTTGGGTTTCGAAAGGCCTTTGGCATCTCGGCATAGACATTGAAACCGATAGACCCCAGCCAGAACTACGATAATTCCGACCAACGCGAACAAACTCACCAATAACAACTGTTCGAATTCCACTTTCTTCGATCCCACACTTCTTTTCCAGGAAACGCCAAGCAACACAGACAAAGTAAGACCCACGCTGACCAGCTTGGAATGCTCCGGATACAGCCCCCAATGTAGGTGCTTACTCTGTCCACCCGTTAGCGTCGCTTAAACCCACTCGGGGTCATCCGACGAAAACAGACAATCATTGTCAGACAGCTCCTGATCAAATCGCACGCCCGCACGCGCACCCGCGGACCACACGATACGCCCGCAAAACAACCGACCAGTAGAGAGCTTGATTTCGATACGATTGCCCTCTACAAATCCTTCGGCAAAGTCTATTCCCATGCCGCTTTTGGAGACATCTGCAACCAGCACCGTTCGCTCTTGGCCCATATAGCTGGCTTTGCCAATAGCGTTCACCAAGTAGCGTCGATGACGTCGTTTTTGCGCCCACACCGGAAGACGGAAGTCGCTGCTCAACACCAAGCTGGAGCCACCATTTCTGGCGTCGACCAAACTGCGTTCAAGTTCTTTGCGCGCGAAATCCCGGTTCCCGTCTTCTTCAATTTCAAGTAGCTCGGCCACCTCCTCGAGGTCCGCCATGACGAGAAGTGCATGACCGCAAACACCTCGCCAAGCGTGGCATAGCTGATCAATGGCTGAATGACTCAGAAAGCCAACATCACTGCTCACTGCACGGCTCAACAGGCGTTTGCTAACCGATAGCTGCGAATGGAAGAGATCGTTGTGAACATCGAGGTTCGTAGCCGGCATCCATTCGAAGAAATAGTATACATTCTTCAAGACGATCGTTTCTGAAGGAACAAAACTCCCAACAGAACTGGGAACTGCCGTCGAGTTCTGTTTCCGAAGTGCATTTAAGGTGCTGGAGATAATTGCAGACAGCACCCCCAATCTCTCAATTTCAGACCGACAGGCCACAACAAATTCTTTCACCTCGTCGGGAGATGGCGTCCTCGACTTGACCAATTCGTTTGAGAGGGAGTTGCTTTTCAAAACTCTCAAATAACTAAGCATTCTCAGACCCACCTTCACAACAATTGGCGCGTCACTAGAAACTCGCCGTTATTCCGGTTTTCTCATTTAGTGGCTAAAAAATGACTAACATCAGAAGTTTATATATTCACCAATTCCTGTATAGGATATATGTTTTTGAATTGACCGTAGACTGCCTATAAGAGATATTCCACTCGCGCGAAAATATAATTGTCGTTATTCCAATATTAATTCCAGAATACTATTTTTGACATCGCAAGTTGCTGATTGGGCTCACATTGCTCAAGGTCAGAGGCATGACGCCGCCGACTTGCGCCGGTGCACTCCGGTATCACCATGGCCCAACCCGAATTGTAGCCGCGGCAAGTCTGTCGCCCGAGTGCACTCACATGAATGAGATCAGTTGGATCTTAGGTCAAAACCTCTGCCCACTTACCATGCAAAAAGGTCGTCATCGCACCGGCCAAAATGTGTTTGCCAGAGCACCTAAACATCTGACGGTCGCAACCAAACTGTCTGTGAGAGCATCTGCCAAGGCCTGTTCGAAAAGTGCCAATGGACCCAACGGGATCCAAGTGAACCGCGCAAGGACAGCCAACTCATGCAAGCAGCACAGGTCATTTCGTTCTACCAAAACGACAACGCTACAAATTCCAGGTTTGAGGAGCGTCGCGGAGCATCACGCCGCAAGGTTTTAAAGGGCGCTGTTGCAGCATTCAGCGGCCGCAGCATTACCGTTCCTTGTATGGTGAAAGACATCTCTCAGAGTGGCGTCAGAATTCGCGCTTTGGGCAACGTCAACATCCCAGATCAGTTCGTACTCACAATTGATTTGGATGGCTTGGAAGCGGACTGCGAGGTCGTTTGGCGGAACGACAAAGAACTTGGTGCCCGCTTCATTGGCGCAGCACGAAAAATAGGTTCAAAGCGCAAGCAATCGATCTGTGTCAACGCTCCTACGACAGCACGCAGTATTTTGCGCCGCCCTTTAACACTCAACGCTGATTAATTTCAACACTTTGCACTTCAATTCGACTTATCGAATTGACGAAGTGACATCGCATTTCAAGCGGGAGATCATTAAAAATGGAAAAGACTGTGGCTTCAATCGCAAGAGACGGATCCAAAGAAGATTCTGCACCTGACGCGAACCAAGATCTTAGCCACAGCCTCAGAGACTTTTCTGCGGAGATCGCATTGGAGTACCGCGATATCAAGGCGCGCATTGCTAGGTTGGCAACCAACGATGTCCTCACGGGTCTGCCAAACCGCACGGGCTTCACAAACGACGTTGAGCACTTGCTAAAACAGTCGCCGCGCCCAAGCCAGATTGGCTTGATAAGAGTTGATGCCGACAACTTCAAAGATGTGAATACCCGCCTCGGCCACGGCATAGGCGACAACGTTATCGGTCAAATCGCACGCCGCCTAAAGGCGCTCGTTGGCACAAAAGACATAGTGGGACGTCTCGGAGGAGCTGAGTTTGCAATCCTTGTAGCCGACCCAAACCGAAGCGAAAGTGGACGCGAACTCGCCGAAGAAATCATCCAAGAGTTGTCTCAGCCCTACATTGCTGAAGGCCACGAGATACATGTTTCATTCAGTGGTGGCATCGCTGCATTGGATGCTGCGGCTGCCTGTGTGCATACGCTCTTACGAAACGCTGACCTAGCCATGCGACGCGCCAAAATAGAGGCATCCGGAACGTGTCAACTCTATGATTCAAAAGCAGATTTGCGAACACTCGAAAAACAAGAATTGATGTTTCAGTTGCGCGAGGCAATTGCCAGTGACCAGCTGTTCCTCCACTACCAACCGATTATCAACGCTAGCACTCTGAAGATTGCTGGGTTTGAAGCGCTTGTAAGATGGCAGCATCCCGACCGTGGCTTAATTCCACCAAATATCTTTATCCCTCTTGCAGAAGAAAACGGCCTTATCCATCAAATTGGAGAGTGGGTTTTACAGGAGGCATGCATCCAAGCCGCACAATGGCCAGGCGACCTGTACGTTGCAGTCAACTTTTCTGGGAGCCAATTCGCGCGCGGCGAACCGGCCGAGCAGGTTAAAGCAGCCTTGGACGCAAGCGGGCTGTCAGGACATCGGCTTCAAGTGGAAATTACAGAGTCCATTCTCATCAACGAAGAACATGGGGTGCTTGGAAAGCTTGAACGAATAAAAGCGCTAGGCGCCCGTATCGCTATGGACGACTTTGGCACAGGTTTTTCGTCTCTGAGCTACCTCAGCTCTTTTTGCTTCGACAAAATCAAGGTCGACCGGTCTTTTGTGAAAGACCTGCCCGAGTCGAAACGGTCCTTGAACATTCTCCGCTCAATCGCCGGATTGGGCCGGACACTCAACATGCAATGCACGGTTGAAGGCGTTGAAAATGAGGAGCAGTTGGCAATCGCGGTCGCAGAAGAATGCAATGAGATCCAAGGGTTCTTTTTTAGCAAGCCGGTTGCTGAAGACGCTGTCCCCTCGTTGATCGCACAGCACAATACGCGTACTGACGACGTTCAGGTGCGATAGCGCCAGCGGCAATCTCAAAACAGCAGAGTATTATCCAATTTCGACGGTCGTGAAAGCGACCGCCACAGCAATACTTTGCGTGAATCAAGGCCTATATTCGCAGTCCATCGGACAATTCAAACGACGAACTGATACCCACCCTGCTCAAGCTCAGTACGGCACGGCACGGCACGGCACGGCACGGCACTTTGTGGATGGTTGCTTTGCGGGAAAGTACCAAATGTCACTCAACAACGACTGCTGCACAGTATCAGTTGAACAGGCCTGCCAATTGAACAGGCTCGCCCCCAACTCCCATCTTGAACTTTGAGACACCGGGCGCGTCGTCGTCGTTGATGCCGCCAAGATCAAAATCAAGAATCTGCCGGTCTTTAAGGATCCCGAGCGCTGACCACAGCAGCAAGTGATGTGCGCCCTGTTTTCGCCCGGAAGACGTCGTCCAACCCACTTGGTAAGTCGCCGACGAGCCGTGCAAAAACACCAAAATCGCAGCAACGGTTTTCCCGTCGAGCTTGGCATTCAAGATGACCGCTTCTCTACTCGCTTGCGAGAAACCCATCAAAGAGCGAACGAATGCGACCTTTGGACCAGGATAACCCTTCTCACGACGATCGTTATCGTAACTCAGCAAGAACGATTGTCCTGTCTGCAAGCTCCAGTCTTCTTCGACGACCAGTGAACTCCGCTCCGATTTGACCAAGACGTTACGCCACTTCCCCGACAGATTAGACCGTAGGGTCTCCAGGTTGGGATCCAGGTCAAGCCAAATGGTCTTGTACCCTTCGGATGCGGGCTTCTTACAAAGACCAAACGCCTCAACTTCACAAGCTCGCGGGCAACTCGAGTTCCACTCAGGAATCACCCTGACCTTCCGGCCAAAGCGCTTCGGAAACTGTCGCGCGAACTCGCGAAAAAAAGCAACGTTGCCCAAGCCCGCATCAACACCGGCAAACCAAAGCGGCCCTCGATCCAAACACAGCATGTGAATGGCTTTCCCAAAGAGCCCCACTTCACCCAGCTGAACCAATCCCGATACCTTGCCGTCAAGCGATAGAGTTCCGAAGCGCGCACCCATCTGCTCTGTGGCTCGAACGGCTCTTGCGTAGACGTGATGTTGAGGCAGCGTCGAGCGCCGCACGGAAGCGAACCGTTCGCCCCACTCGGCTGTTGGAGAACTGCTCCAGGAAATTTCACAATTCGTAAACTGCACCCTCGCCTCCACACAGAGAAAACTAAGACGGCACATCCGTGCATTGAGGGGTAAGCAACGCGCTTCACCGCTCTCCCAGAACGGCAACAATCCCAACGATGCCTTTTGTGAAGCTTACCGATATAGCGTGCTGTACGGTCAACAGGACCAACACCAAAAGAATCATCCATTCTACATAGGACCGAAAAAGGCATTCGATGAGCAAAACAAAGAAGCTGCGCAACAATGAGTCCAAATTGAACGAGAGCTTCAAGTATGATTCGGGAAGAGTAAGTCTAGTAATTCTTCACAATCAATAAAGGCTATCTCTGTAACATCAGACCCAGTAGACGGAGCCAAAAGTCTCCGTAGGCATGACGCCGGACTACTGTGTCAGTGCATCAACTGACCTGCAGTTTCACAACCGTTATCCTACGGAGTGCGTCCATGCATTTGGAGCAACCTCCCCTTGCGCGAACGGGTTCGCAACCAAGGGACGATCTCGGCCAGCAAACCGCGCTCCAGGCCAGGCATTCGAATACAATTTCGGGTCAAATAACCTCTGCCCAGTTCTCTGATCTGACACGGCGGCTTAACGAATCGTGGGGCCGACTATCGCCCGAGCAAGCCGAACAGATCAGAAAATCCATCCTGAGCAATCAAAGACAACACGGAATTGATTTCAAAGCCAGCATACCAATCGCATTTGGAAAGCGTTTCTATGTCCGTTTTCTGTTTGGGCAGGAACGTCGAAACTTCAAAAGAATAAAAGAAGAAGGACAGGCAAAACTCACGCGCATAGTTCTCGCGCATTATGTTTTGATTGTCCTAATCCTTGGTCACGCAGCATTCGGTGTATTTATCTGGCTTTATCTCCTAAAATCATACTTCAGAGTCGATTTCTTCTCTGGACCGTCGATATTACACCCATTATTCGTTCTCTTCCTGCGCTAACGACCGCTGCCACGCTCTATGCCTGGCGCTCAAAACGAAATCAGCGGACGCAAGACCCAGGTCCAGGCACCTGAGGGACCCGATTTCTCAAACCTCGTAGAGCTTTCCAAGTAATACCACAGCCGGCGGGATGATGGTTACAGCACGAGACCTCACACCACCATTCAAATACGCTCGCGCCCCCTCAGAAGCACCGACGAACCAAGCCACTTGTCCGCCCTGAGACAACGCCGAATGGTGCGAATCGCATGTGCCTTGTTGCCAAGAACTAGCGGGTCCACACGAAGGGTGAGCCGCCGTCCAAGACGGACGAAGCTTCGCGTGGCATCGCACCGTCACCACGATTCCCGAAAAAGGCGCAATCAATCGACCAATGCTGCATACCATCTATTGCTGAAGCGTCCGGCGAAGCTGACAGGAAACAATTTCGAAGCCGCAAAGGAAGAACACATATACCCAGAACAGTGAAATCAAAAGAGAGAGCAAGCAAGGCACTAAAACCGAAAATTCAGACACGCTCGAATAGTCTTCAACTGCCCCCTGAACAGGGGCCGCGCAAGGGCAATAAGAGTGACAGAACAACGCCCTGCGACATACGCAAAGAAAAAAGCGTACGCCGGTTTGCACAACATATTCATCACACCGACTACTTGACACAGGCATACCGCTTCTGCTGGTTGGTGCGACTGACATTTGTCAGAGAAATGTAAGACACCGACTTGATCGCCACATTCGCGCTGCTATCAAACCCAACTCTAGAGATAGCGCTGCTGTAAAACGATCAACAAGCGAGGACGCTGCGTGATGTACGAAGAAGCCTGTCAGATTTTGGGGCCAGATTTGGCAGCCAGATTGAGAGGCGTAGTTGAGAGTATGCTCTCCACCAACCGTGGAGCATCGCAGCAGGAAAAGATCGAAGCGATCGAGACACTTCTCGTCGGGCAGTTGGCGACCGTGATACACGCCTCAAGGGCCCAGTATGACCCTATCATAGAAGCTCAAGACTGCAGTGAATTTCTGATGGCCCTTGTCACTCAAATGGTGGCAATCGAACCTGAGCAGAGCGCTCCTGATTCTGGCTTTGAAGAATTCGACAAGCTAAACGTCATCAAACTCCGCAGAACCGGAAATCAATAGCACCGCCCCTCGATCAGGCATCTCGGCACTCGTCACCACAGCGGTGTGTTGGGTGGACATCGTGAGATTCCATCTGGGCTCAGAGCAAAACCTATTCTCACAACATTCCTGGGAGAAGAGCCCTTAAGCCCGGCCACAACGGGTGCAATTCGCAACCCTTGCCTAGCAACGGCCGGCTCCCATTATTCTCAGCCCCCGAACCTGCTGATCACACTCACGTTCAGGACACCGTCTTGCGGGGTCAACGCTCGTCTTCGATTGCTTCTGGGTCGGCGTCGTCCTTTGTCGCCGATAGGACTGCCAGCGTGTCCGCGAGAGCGGCCTGATAGCCTAGATGCCAATAGGCACGTTCTGAAGTCGCCGCATCAAGATGACGTTGATCAGCGGCCGCATAGGGCGCGTTATCATCCAACCATTGATGCAGCTCACTCACACGGCGACTGAGGTCTTCCAAGACAACTGACACTTTCATGATTCTCACTCCAACTTCCAACAAGATACGTCATTCAACAAAAGCGTTCCGCTCTACTCATCTCTGCCAACCGCGAGCTAGAATGGAACGCACAAGAACTTTCCCGCAGCACGAGCGCTCCACTAGCTCGACGTGAAAACGAAATGATGTAGCCGATCGATAAAACCGGGATTTGAAGAACGCTGCCGCCTGGCACGACCGCCAAACTCGACACGCACCCCCACATGCTTTCGCACAAGCTCATCGAAAACTTCGGCGACCGTTCGGGGACGTTTTCGATCGTAGAAGATCGACGGGTTTGCATGCGCAGCGCGAGAAAAGAAACGCTTAGCCGGAGCGTTGGGCCGCTCGGACCTCAACTTCGACAACTTGGCGGCACCGACCGCACCTAGAAAGTGCGCCGTATAAAGCTCACCAATCGTCGGAGTGCGACCACGCGCATTGCTAAAGATCTTGGCATTGAGTTGCGCCAACCGTCCGGCCAAAACCGCAGAGAGTTTTGGTTGTTTCCGAAGATTCAGGATCTTCCTTTTTGCACTCCTATTCCGCACAAAATAGCGCCCGCCGGAACCGAGATAGATATGCTTTGTCAGATGCCCCAGTCCCAAACAATCCCCGTTTTTGTAAAGCAATCCCAGCCACGTCTGTTCGATAAACTGATACATGCCCACAGCGCTTGATTTCCGAGCTGCGATAGAACTTCGAAACGCACTTTCACGGTAAGCTGTGAGCGCTAGGTAGTCGGCACTAATGCGTGTGACATGGGATGCGTATCTGATCGCAGACGCCGCATCCGGCGGCACAAACACCACCTTCGATCGCCGGCTTGCCGTAGAAGAACCATTCAAAATCGGCCCTCGCCACCCACACGCATTTGTCACAACAGCATTTGTTTTACTCAGGCCAAACAAGTTCGAGTTGAGCCTATTCGGGGTCGATGCACAGCCGCTCAGCAACAACGCACTCAACGCGACTGCGACCGCCCCGCCGGTTCGTTGCGGTCGCCTAACCCGCTTGATTGCGGAAAACCTGTCTGCATGGATGAGGGCATTCCACCTCACTCTACATGCGTCATCAATGTGGCCTAGACCACAGGTGTCAGTCAGCTTTTGCATGACGATAGCCATTTCGCTTGCAGTGATATGAAGAGCTTGTCTGCTCAAACATCATGCGTGGCGAGAACCATAAAAATGGCCTAGGCGTTCATGCCTGCCGTCGTGCAAAGTAAAGCGCGACGTTTACGCGTTGAGACAAGAACGACATTATCGCACTTAGAAAAACGACCAATTTCAAATATGTTTTGCATTTGAAAGACCACGCAAAAACAAGTGATCCGTGATGGGCCTAAAACCTTTGAGACAACAACAAGAAGCTTGAAACGAGAAGATCGCCACCTGTTAGTTTTGCCGATAGAATAAGAGGCTCTAGGGAGAAACCGTTTTGGAATCTCGACTGCAGAAACTGGCTCTAAAAAATAGAGAATTGCGTGAGAACAAGAGGTATGAAAATAGATCGTTTTTGCGCGGTTGAGTATCAAGCATTGGCGAAAGATTAAGTCAGTCGATAAAGTCCACTAGCATCAACGAAACAAATCTGAAACTTGGCAAGCATTACTGTGATCGTAGCGACCGGCTGGTCTTTATCAAGATCAGAGGCATGATGCCTTCCGAGCGCGCCAGAGCAACTGGCCTTTCCGATAAATCGACAAGCGGCTTGAGTAAGGGCGTTTATGTTGAGGGGCTTTCTGCAAACCAAAACGCATGGCTCGTTTCTCGCTTTAGCACAGCAATACCAAGCGACGTGAGTTATGCGGCGGTGAATTCGACAGGCGCCACAGTTTCGACCTCACAGCTTCAATGTCCCAAGATCGCAGTCTTGTATACTCGCACGGCTGAGTAACAAGCGCAGTAGCGGCACATATCCGGAGAGTGTGATGACATGCAGCAGTCCGAATTCCGTTATCGAGAAACGTCGCTTCGGAAGGCGGGATACCTTCAAGCGGTCAACGATACTGTTAGCGGACGAATCGCATTTACCTTGTGTGGTAGTCAACATCAGCCAGGGTGGCGCACTCATTCAGATTGACGAGCCAGCCCGCCTCGACGATCGCTTTCATCTGCTGATTCCAGAAGATGACCTGTTAGTTGCCTGTAGGATCGCTCACCGTACAAATGGGAAGGTTGGCGTGGCCTATATCCGTTCACCTCAGCGCGCTTCAAGACTCAAAAACCCCAACCGTGCGCGCATAAGGAACATGCTGCAATTCGCATTGCCTGAAGACGGCATCCGATAGCGGTTCTGCAAATGACCAAACAAATCGAACCACGCGGCGCCACCCGTCCAACACGGACACCGCTGAAGCCACACCAAGACGCCTCCCGATCTCCAAGGTCAATACTGGTGCCGTAGTAGCTCCAAGTGTAGTCAGGACGTCTGTTTGGCCAAGCGCAAGGGCTTGGGGTCCGTAGCAACGTCCCACATCAAAGCCGAAGCGTTCTCTAGAATGTTGCAGACATCCAATTTGTCGCCTCTGGATATCTGAACAATATGAAGCGCAAGGGTCTGGGCAAGCGAAGCGGTTATAGCGCTATCAATGATGACGCGGCTTTCATCAGTATCAGCCTGTGACTGGGTTTCTGAAATCGTCTTGACAAACTGATCGCCAACTTGAGCTGCTGCGGCCGCGAGGTCGGCCTCCGACAAACTTGCTGACATTGTACTCTCCCTTCGAACACTGGACCAAGACTCCTGGCACTAGAACAACGAAACCTTGCGCGAACCTAGAATCAAAACGACGATCCTATGTAGGACCGGGAGGTACTTTACGTGATCTCCATCATGACCCGTGTGCACAAGGGCGTGTCGTGCTTGCCAACCAACTTCAAGCAACGCTCCTGCGCTAGGCCCACACAAGCCAAATCGCGTCCCTAGAGCCGAACATCAGCCAAATAAGTGGCACTATGCTTGGCACTCTTCGAAAATTTGCGTTTGTCGTCCTGGCGGGAATTTCCTGTGGATGCGCGCACCGTGACCATGCCCTGTTGCTGGCTGACGTCCGCCCGGGCATGCCCCCCATTCGGGTCCAGTCGATCCTGGGACCTCCAGCGACGGTGCATTACAAATTAGAGCGTTCCGCCTGGCTGTATTGCGATGACACGTATGGTCTCCGCCCACATACGGCATTGATTGTCTGGTTTTATATGGATCGATTGAACGATATCAGCGTCGTTGAGAACAACCAGTTCGTATGGTGTTCCGACTTCCTACAGGCGTTCGTCTGGGCCGATCCAAATGACTACTCGGCGAGCGCATTCAAATAGATCGTCGATAATCGCGCTAGATGGCCGCTCTAGCGCACTAAGATCAACCGTCAGGTATTGAACAAGCCTGCGTTTGAAAGCTCAGACCGACCAATAGATCGGTCTAGGGCTACCCTTCTCTGCCAGACAAACGTATTCACGGACAGCCGGGCGGAAGCGATGTGCTAGACCCCGCTGTGTCTGCGATGCTTAGCGAGGCTTCGCAGACGCATGTCACGATAACGTCCAAGACCCATGACATCTTCAACCAGGCGAGGCAGGAACTTACTTCGCGATCACACGATTTCGACCAGCAGCTTTTGCCGAATAAAGGTTCGTGTCAGCGCGATCCAAGAGATCCTTTGGTTCTTCGCCTTCCTCAAGCTGTGCAATCCCGAACGAGGCAGTAATCCGTCCCATCGAACGCCCCGATTGCGTATGCGTCCATTGCACAACCTCGAACTGCTTGCGTATTTTGTCCATCAACGTCTCGGCATCCGACAGTTGAGTATCAGGAAGCAGAACTGCAAATTCTTCACCGCCGTAGCGTGCCGCAGAATCTCGCCCTTTGACATTCTCCAGCAACTTCACGCCAGTCCATTGAAGAACACGATCACCCGTTGTATGGCCGTAGTTGTCATTCACCTGTTTGAACTTATCCAAATCCAGCAAGGCAAGGCTCAACGGGCTCCCGCTTTCAAGAGCCTGACTGACTTCTTCCGAGAGTTTTGTATCGAACCACTTCCGGTTCTTGAGACGCGTCAAACCATCAGTAAAGTTTTCGGTTTTGAGGAGTTCGACTTCATCACGCAACTGAGTCGCTTCCGATTGCGCGCCATATAAGCGTGTCTCGAGGGCCTGCACTTCGGTCTTAATCGCAGCATTTTCAACAATGAGCGATTGCAATACTTTGCTGTCCATAAAGGGTTCGTCTGAGTTCGAAAGCGCATCGTCTACGTCTGACAGGAGTGTTTGGTGTCGCTCGTTCGACGAGAGCGACGCTTCCATGATGGTCAACGCGCTTGCCAGCGTCTTGTCAAATCGATCTCCGAGCCCGCTAATTGTATCCAATTCTTGGCCCTGGTCCCGTGCAATGTCCACCTCAGCACTCGCTCGATCAAAGTGCCCGGATACACCGGTAAGAACCAGAAGAACTATAGAAATCAAGAGCAGAACATAACTCGAATTCACAGGATCAAATACGATCGACTCAAATGGATTGGCCACATTGAGCCGGACAGCAGCCGTCCCATGGATTTGAAACAGTGCGAGGATTTGCAGAACAATTGCCGCACACAGCAAAGTTGCATAGTGGTTCTTCATCGTCATAGTCAAAGGTCCCGTAATAGACTGCAATTTCAGCTCCATTCTTCGCAGCACCGCTAGATATCCTCGTGCGATGCCACCCTAATCGAACAAGTCACACCGCTCATCGATATGGGTTTCGCTCATCCGCAGCACAGGTTCACGAATTGCTTCACTAGGTGTTCTGTTTCATTGGCAAACGGGCCCCTCGCCCGCCGGCGTCAAAAAGCCTGCAGCAGGATAAACCGAGCGGTAAAACCCCAGACGAGGCTCTACTTCGCTATCAGCTATGTTGATGACTTTGGGAGCTGTTAAGGCCCTGACGAGCTCCACATCCCACATACCGAAAGAAGCCGGTGGCGCTAAGGCATCATGCCAACAAACAAATGAATTGTTTTGCCATAGATCAATTTAGACAAACTCGGTTAACATTTTGTTTGCGGTAAACTGATGCAACCAAGCTCAGCGGGAACACATGTTGCAGATCAATCAGCGCGCGCCCTTACTTGCTTTCTAAGTAGTCAGCCACGGGGTCTCTAAAGCGTAGGCGCTGCGTTGAGATCATCGGATCAACAGTATGCCAGATGTGGTGTTGCCATCGAATGCTAACACTGCCAGCTCTCTAAAGAACGCATATACGTGAGGCAGACAGCTGATCCAGGATAAGAACAATCTAGAAGTTCATTTCCCGCACAAGCACCTGCATCACACGGCGATAACCAGCGACCATTAGGCTTTCGGCGTAGCCATCAAGCAGTAACGTTCCGCGCACGACCCTGTCGGGTACATCCCCTTCAAGATCAACCTGCACAAAGTACTGGCCAGCACGTGGTGTGTGCCCACCCTCTGACCCTGCATCAGCAGGCACACCACCGCCATATACGGACGAAAGGTAGGTGATGTGTAACGCATCAGTGCCAGCTTCAGAAACAAGCGCAACACGTCCACGAATTTTGGCGAGCAACGGGTCTTCCGGAACAAATAGGGCTGACTGACCAACTTCGATTTTCCAAAGGTCATCTTCATGAAGATAACCGTGCCCTTCGGATCCTTCCGTCCCGACCACCCGCGCAATTCGCGTTTGCGCATCGACCCAGTCTCCAACCCGAAAACCTCGAAGCACGTCTTTCACAACACCAGCATGTGGAACAACTAACTCCAATGTGCTCCTCTCACGTTGCAAATCGGCGAGCTTCTCACGTGACCGGGTCAGCTCCTGCTCAATGACCGTTCGCTCTTCGCGGTCACGAGCATCCCCGGCAATCCGACGCAACTGCGCTTCACTAAGCGCAAGTCGTTGGCGGGTGGTCTCAATCTCAAAGTCTAACTCCGGCGATTTCAGGCCCACCAACCGCAGCCCCCGATCAACCACCTGTTCAGGCTGAAAGTTCACATTGACGACCTGGGCGACCCTGGGAGCAAACACCTCAAACTCATCCCGCGCAACAACAACAGCAGGGACATAAACAGTCGTGCGCCACGGCACCATTACAACTGCAACCAGCAACCCTAAGAGCCCGACCGTCAACCAGCTCCGAGGGCGGGCAACAATAGTGTCTTTCATTTTCCACCACTCGCTGAGTTCGTTCAGGATCGGGCGCCCGATAAACCAGAAAATTTCAACCGCGAACAAAATCACGCCCGCTGCTTTGAAAAACAAATGATAAACGAGCAGGGCAATCCCTATGAATAAGAACAAACGATAGACCCACGTCGCATAAGCATAAACGAGCAACCAAAATCGCATTCGACGAGCAAAGTTCTCTGGCGGGCTAGCATCCAGATCAAAAAGCACTTCGCGAATTTTCCAGCGCCCAAGCGCGAAACTCCGGCCTTGCAAGTTCTCGACACCCCAGGCATCTGCCAAAAGGTAATAACCATCAAATCTCATCAAGGGATTGAGGTTGACGATCAAACTGAGGATCCAACTTGTCGTCGCCATGACGAACATCACGCTTCGCAATGGCCCATCTGGAAGAAACGCCCAAAAGAAAGTCGCCAGCCCTGCAATGGCAAGCTCTACGGCCATTCCAGCCCCGGCTATTCCAAGCTTGTCACGGCGTGATTTTAACTTCCAAGCATCTGTGACATCCGTGTAGAGGATCGGCATCATCAACATGAAGGCCACCCCCATGGTGTTGACGCGGACGCCCGCCCGGGTCGCGGTATACGCATGCCCCGATTCATGCAAAATCTTTAAAACCAGAAGACTTGCCCCGTACGCAAGAAAACCTTGCAGCGACAAGAAATCTAGAAAAGTCGATACAAAGGCGTCCCATTGCCTGGATGTTAAATACAGCCCAACCGCAGTCAGGCAAAAAACCAACCAAAAGAGGGAGCGCGAATAAAGAGGCAGAACAAGAGGGAGTGTGAACTCTAAAAAGCGATGCGGCCGAAATACTGGAATGCGGAAAAACAGATAATTGTGCATCAACCGATGCCAAAGGCCCTGGCGTTGTCCCTTTATCTGCCGCGCGTAGTTCAAGGGATCATCGCTGGGCGGACAAACAGTAAGATTGCTGGCATAAAGGAATTTGCACAAAGCCTCCACTTCGGCAGCCTCAACGATACGACCGAGTGCAATACCGGCATGTCCACGAAACACATTTGCATCACCTGCTTTCCAAACCCTCAGAAGTTCGTAGGCAGCATGTGAAATCTGAAAATAGCGGTGACGAACCGGGTCGTAGATCAACCAGTTTTTGTCACCGAACCGCAATGGCCCGTCATGCAGCGTGAGCTCTGGTCGTAGGTCGGGAAGACTTGGCGCGGAAGGATCCATCTATACGAGCGCTCGTCACAGACCGACGTATTGTCGGACAGCAGCAATCGGCCGCCGAAGGAGAAAATAGATCAATGGCACGGTCTCGCCAAACAGCTGCGCTGTTCCCCGCGACCCGATCCGCGCTTTGACGCCCGGGTCAGAGAATTCAGCATGCAGCCGGTAAACCAGTTGCTGCGTGCTATTCGGCTCTGCGTGGTAGGCCTTTGAAACCAATGAAGCAGGAACAGATGACAACGGGTCGGCATCAAGAAACAGGCGGATGTCGGAACCACGCTCCAAAACGATCGCGTCTGATACAGCAAGCTCGACCCGTGCAGCAATCTGATCGGGGTCTGCAATCTCGATCAGGGTTTCACCAACGCGGATAGGCCGCCCAATCAGATCATCCCGATCATCAAAGATCAGCACACCGTCACGCTTGGCTTTGACCACAGATTTAGCAAGCTGGGTCTTAGCATAGGCTCGTTCAGCTATTTTGAGCTGAAGTTCATGACGCAGCGCCGCCAACTCGTGCCGTGCAGCCTCATCTGAGAACGATGCCTGTTGCGCCCGCTCAAACCGCGCCCGCGCCACCTTCATTTCCTGATCAGCCAAATTAAGGCGGCTCGTCAACGTTGTATCTTCGTATCTAAATAGCGCAGTCCCACTTACGACCTTGTCGTTCGGTTTCACCAAGACATCATCAATCACACCATCCAAAGGGGCGGTGACCCGGTGCGGGTCTCGCCCAACAATCTCAACCGGTGCAAGGGCCGTCATCGGTACAGGCAGAGCGCTCAAGGCAAGTAAAACAGCAGCAACGATCCAACCCGTCCACCTCGAACGACGACTAGTCGGCCGGATGAGCTTTTCACCAAAAAGAGCTTTCCACGCTGAGACGCAAACGCTTGCGTGCCTGGACAAAAAACCAGCATCTGCTTTCGACCAAAACCGCTCGCGGGCCAACAGAAGGCCTGCAAAAACCGTCCCGTCGGATAACTTGAGCGGCAGCCAGTAAAAGTTCGGAAACGGATATGCTTCAACTTCGTCATCTTCCGAATTACTAAACGCCGGCAGAGAGAATTCGAGCCCTTCATTCAGTCGGCCATCCGCTTGGATCCGAGAAACCAGCCCCTCAATCCACCGAACAAACGGCGTATCCTTCTCAGGCAACGCCAAGCTTGAAACACACGCTACAGACCAGCGCGCGCGTTTGAGCTTGCGCAAAACAAAAACCTGGCGGGCTCCGGCCAGCTTGCGCGTTTCATTCGCGATCAAATGCACCAAGTCATCTTCGTCTGACGCGGCACGTAACCGGTCGTCGACTTTCAGAATTTGCTCAAATTGAAACTGGTCAGTGAGAGAAGAAGCTGACGCTACTGCGTTCAGATGCGTCTCAGTGTCAGCGGCCGTCGAACGACTTTGAGGTTGATGCTGGACCATGTGCGGATCACCCATTCGGTCGTGTAAAACGTGCTGAGCCACTCATGCCGGGTCGCGCGAAAGGCCCTTGATCCTGTAACCGTGCAGATACCTTTACTGTTCGACTAACAGGGTCGACCACCGCTGCCGTTTCGAGGACAACCGCATCATACGTGGCCTCTGTTTCATCGACGGAAAAAGAGAACGTCTGCCCCTTCGAGAGCCATGCAATCCAATCGGACGGAACAATCAGATCAATCTCTAACGCTCCGGTTCGGACGATAGTAAGAAGCTCACGATTAGCTGGTGGACGCTCAAAGACCTCCACATCAATCTTCGCAATACGCCCATCAAACGGTGCATTAATCCCGCATTGATCAAGCTTGATTTTCAACGCCTCGACGGTCGCCTCAGCCTGATCGAGTTTCGCCTCGGCAATGGCAAGCTCGTTTGCGCCCGCAGCGCGAAGCCGACGAAGATGCGTACTTTCCTTGACTGTAATGGCAGCCACGCGCCGCTCAGCATCCGCCGCCTTTAGGTCGGCCTGATAGTGTCGACAGTCGAACCGCAACAGCAGATCACCCGCTTTGAAGCTTTGCCCTTCTCGAAAAGGCAGCTCCGCGATTTGCCCGACGACTTCACTCGATATAGTCGCTGACGCCTGTGCCTTTAGAATGCCCCGCACCGGCGCAGTAATACGCGCTTCAGCAGCAGCCATCCGAATGACAGCAAAATCCGCGAGGCCAAGCATCATCGCGAGAAGGCAGCAGTTCGTAAGAGTTCTGCGCATTGGGTTCACCAAAAAAGCATCCGGATCTGACGGAGATACGCTTCACTGAAAACCAAGACGCACGGGTCATTTCATATCGCTTTGGGCACCGAGACCGGGCCGCACTCAAAGCGATTGCCCACACGGTAGAGGGGTTCGGCACCTGCCGAAACTGCTCGAAAACGGCCATATAAGTTAATGAAAGACGAAGCGGTCGAGCGCACAATCGGCAGGGACACGGACGCTTGTGACCGAGCGCAGCGCTCAATCAGAAATGTCCGCGCCCAATAATCAGGCAATCACGTTGATCGCATCGACAGTGGCAGCAGGAACACTCGCATAAGTAGCAGTCTGAATGACCAGATGGGCGACCACCCAGCGAAAACACACACCTGCCAAACCGAGTTCGCAAGAACAAAGCCGGAATAATGGTCATTTTCGACTATAGAAAAGCGAAATTTCAGTCCTGAATCACCACCTGCTCCCCATTGACGACTAGCTTTTTCCGTTAACCAAGTACAACCTATGGTAGCAGGAGTTGGGGCAAGACGTCGATCAAGCACGACCCCAAAAGCATCCGATGATTGGACGCATCATGTGGCGACACGGCCAACCCAAGCTCACGGCGAGAGGACCGATCACCGCCAGCAAATAGTGGCGTGTAAATCATTTGAGGCAGCGCGTGAAGGACGGCAAGCCCGACAAAACGAAGGAGGATCGCTTAAGATGACGCAGGTCGACGCACTTTCGATCAGACAGGCAAGATACGCGCGGACACTCAACATGCAGCCATCGGAAGTACCCGGGAAGAAAGGTCACAACACACCTGCGCCGCTAACGAAACTCCGATCGCTATTGTCACAACCCAGATCCGCGCCGAACCCGTTCGATAGCATTAAAGCATTGGGTAGTTACCTAGAGGCTGAGTATGAGCTCCAGGTGGCCTTCGTTTCGTGTCGCTTGCTCAAAACGCCAACGAGCGATGCGGTCTTTGTTTATGACTCCGAGGGCATGACCCGAGCACTCGAACGCGCACGCCATTATCGGACATGTCCACCGATTGATTTAGCAGTCGCTGAAGCAAACCGCCCTCAGACTTGGGCCGAAGCCACAAATCTAGCACCGAGCCACCTGGAAGAACTGAATGCGAGCAGCAGCCACTCGAAACGGTTGATGCTTCTGCCATTCACACAGGCCGACCACACCATTCTTCTCGGCCTCAGGCCGACGGCTCAGCCCACAAAAAAAGATGCTGCATGTGTGCAGTCAGTTCACGCGCTTTGCGTACAGTACTTGGCCGCACACTTTGCCGAGCACCCGCCGACCCAGCCCAACCGGCCGCGCGTATTATCACCTCAAGAGGAAAAGGTAATGCAGTACTGCGCAATGGGTTTGACGGACAAAGAGACAGCGATTGAATTGAAAATCAGTCCTCACACAGTTCGGGCACATCTCAACAACGCCAAAGAGAAACTCAAGGCACGCAATAAGACACACGCTGCAATCCTTTACTGGATGAACACGGGCCAACGAGAAACTGGAAAAATCGGCTGAGAGAATGCAGGTGAGGCGACGAGTACAATCACCGGCACCACCCGCGGTGAGCTCGTGATAGCGAGGCACCGCCATCGTTCACCTTGCTTTGCTTATGACGCTAGATCTGCGCTCAGGAGACTTTTAAGGCGACTGGCATAATCATCGAACTCATCGACGTCATCAGTCAAAGCCCGCATCCGCGACAACAAGAAATCCAACTTCAATTCACGATCAGAGGGGCTTGCAACCGGAAAGGACAGGCATTGCTCTTCAAGCCGTTTGATTTGAATGGCCAGCGTCTGCTCGGAAACAACCGTGGGCTCTTCAAAGCTTTGCTGCGCTTCGAACAAGCCAAGTGTGGATGGCACAAGTGTGGATGCACCACCTCCGCCGGGATCATCGAGCACAATTCGCGACAGCACTTCAAACTGAGAGACCAGTGTTTTCAAAGTCGTCACAGGTCGTCCTTCCAAAGTTTGGCAAGGCTCGTCCTAGGCAAAACGCCAAGTCACTCACCCATACCAATCAAGCAACAAGTGACATGCATTCCCTACGCTAAGTTACCACTCGATTAAGGCAACGACAAAAACAATGGACGAAAACAACCAAGCCTTCTTTTTTTGAGCAATTGGCGATCAGCTTCTTTTGAGAGAAAATAGCAGTTGAGAGTGTTGCTCCCAAAACCCACTCTCAGCTCCCCTGTGAAGCGTTGACGGGTCGAACACTCTCCCACACTTCGACCCGTCAGCGCCACGTCCCAAGTTCTTCCAGGTCGCACGTTCAAACTCCTCCCGAACGTGCAGGCCACAGGCGCATCTCCGGGTAGGGCAGCCTCAATCCACAATCGCGAATTGGCTTTTGTGTTGCTGATCCACCGCAAAGTCGGCAACAGCGCGGTAACGGCAGCATCATTCCGCTCCCCTTTTTCAACCGACCTCCGCTATAACAAACACGGAAGTGTCTTATCCTTCCAAGCCACCAAATCGGCATGGCGTCTCAACCACGGGGAGCGCGTTGACCGATGTGGCGCAGAAGCATGCGAAGTTGAAGGCGAGCCAGACACAATGAATTCGGTCCAATCACACAAACTGCCCGTCGGCTACAAACTGCAGAACTACCGAATCCTGGATGTCCTGGGCGAAGGTGGTTTTGGCATCACGTACCTGGCCCAGGATGAGGTGTTGGAACAGCGCGTTGCTATCAAGGAATACTTTCCCGGATCGCTCACCAATCGCAATCACAACACCCAGGCGGTTCAGACCGTCAACGCCGAAGCCCAAAACATCTTCCAATGGGGTCTCGACAGATTTCTGACCGAAGCGCGGATCTTAGCGCAACTCAATCACCCCAACATCGTCCGGGTGCTCTATTTCACCAGCTTGAACAACACTGGCTACATGGTGATGCAGTACGAGGAAGGTGAACCTCTCGACAAGTGGGTCAAACGGTATCCAGACAATCGAATGCCGCAAGCTGAGGTCATCGCCCTACTCGACCCAATTACCGAAGCCCTGAAAGTCGTCCATGACTTGGGGATCGCACACCGCGATGTGAAACCGGCAAACATCTACATTCGATCAGCCGGCACCCCTGTGTTGCTCGACTTCGGTGCGGCCCGCAACACCGTCAGCGGCAAAAGTAAAACCGTCGCTGCCATCGTCTCGTCCGGCTACAGCCCGATGGAGCAATACTCCGATGTCGCCGAACAAGGACCATGGACGGACATCTACGCAACAGCTGGCGTCGCCTATAAGTTGATCTGCGCTGAAACCCCTCCCGATGCCCCAAGCCGCATCGACGCAGAGCTGTCGGAACGCGCAGACCCATGCCGAAAGCTTGCGCAAGAAAACCTTCCAGGCTTTGACAAGAGCTTTCTTACGGGCATTGACCACGGATTGGCCGTCCGTGCCAAAGACCGCCCACAAAGCATCCCCGAATGGCGCGAGATCCTCGGCTTCGACAAAACAGAACCGCAACTCGATAAGACGGTCCTCTTTGACAGACCCGATGATCGCTCAATCCCTCAGGCTAGCCCGGCCCTTGTTGGAAAAGCCGGGCAGAGCGGGCGAGCTGGAGCACGAGCCGCTCACGCTCCATCAAAGTCAAAATCCATGGCAGGCCCGATTGTTGGGGGCCTGAGCGTTTTGGCACTTGCTGCAATCGGTGGCTGGTTCGTTTTCGACAATCTCAAGGACACTGGATCAGACGACATCGGCGATACATTCGACACCGCATTGGATCTCGGCACGCTGACATCGACTTTGAAAACAGTCTCAGACAGGGTCGGCGGAGATGACACAAAAGACGTGATCAAATTTAAGCTCGAACGCTCGCGCCTGGTACAGCTCGAAGCCTCAGACCTTCCATCTGGCACGACAATCGTTCTGAAAGCAGCAAACGGTGATGATGCTTATGCCGCTTTGAAAGAGCAGGACAAGCTAATCTACAAAGTCGACAGGGGTGAGCAGGCACTCATTGTTGAGTCCGATCGCCGAAGTGAAAGAGACTACAAACTGGAGCTCAAGGCAGAGCCTTTGACACCAGACACAGACGACGTTGAGAAGACGAACAAGCGCCCGCCGTCCATCAACCTAGGCACATCAACCTCAACAACACGCAACGGCATCCTGTGGGGCAAAGGTGAAGAGCGCGCCTACACCTTGCGCACTGATGACACCACCGATGTGAAGGTGACGTTCGATGCAAAGGATGCCGACGCGACGTTGAACATTATCGATGACAAAGGCCTGGGCTTTGGCAGGATCGATGGCAAGAATGGCCCGCTCGTCGCACGCTTGCCGAAAGGCAATCACAGGTTGGTCGCAACGTCCCGCCAGGAGAATCCACTCAGATACGCCTTCACGCTGACACCATCCGCGATCGCCGCAAGACGGACAGCCGAAGCCACCCTGGCAGTGCCCGGCTACCTCACAAAAGACCAGGCACTGATCGAAGTGCGCAACAAGGCACGTGCAGCACTCGTAACTGGCAAGCCTGCAAACGCAACGAACAACGGATCATCAGCAGAAGCGGACCTTGCTTCACTTGAACAAGGCATTCCCTACGACGAAACCTGGACAACGAACTGGACCGACAAATCCTCTCTATCGGCCAAGCTTGAAGCGCGTGTCCGCAAGATCGATCGTCCGGACGCCTTCACAGCTTCGCTCAGCGAAACAACAATACGCGCAATGGAACCATTCGATGTTACGCTATCATCGGCCTCATCCGACACGCTCTTCATTGGCGTGTACGCATGGGGCGCAGATGGGAATGTTGTGCGCGTTTTCCCGATCGGGGTGAACACCGCGCCAATGAGTTTAGCGCCACGGGCAACCTCTAAGCTGAGCGATAAGGTCGACCGGCTGATCAGCGCGCCACTGCCCGGTCAACGCGAAAGTCGCGAAGCCGTTGTAATTGCCTCGTGCGCCTCGAAGGCAGACTTTGTGTCGCTTGCACCAGCGGCAGGTGCGAACGTTGGCCAGTCCATTGCGCAGGCCGTTTCAGAGGCAGACTTCTTTGATAAGCTTTCAAGCTTCTGCCCTGAAAACTTAGGCTTCAAGGTCCTCCCCTACACCGTTGTGACAACCGGAAATCCCTGACGTTGGGAAACAACACCACCAACAACCCGCTGAACACACCGTGATGCATCGAGAGAGCGGCTGGCCGTCCTGCACTTGCCGGTTCCACATGAGCGCCCACCATCATCAGTCTACCCGACGCGCCCAAACAAAAGCCGCCCCCAATTCTGGGAGCGGCTTTTTCAATTCTGGTCTTCAATCCCCGGAAGGCTTTAAATTCTTCCAGCTTCAGAGCTTACTGGCTACGGACGACGTAGTCAGCCTGCCCCATAAGAACCGGTGTCTGGATCCGGCCGAATTCACGGCGGGCTGAACGACGAACCTTGTTGTGAACGAAGGAGTGAAGCTCAGAAGCTGTGATCTGCTTATCGCCGTTCTGGTCAGCCTTACCTTTCAGGCCCGTCACCAGCGAGTTGGTGAACATCCCGAAGCCAGACTTTTCATCCCAGCTTGCCAGTTGGTCGCCTTCGGCAGCGGCCAGGACCGTCAGCTTCTGCGATGTCTTAATGGCTGGCATTTTTGCAGTCACGGCAACCGGCGAAGCAGCTTTCGTCAACATGCCGCCAGCACTACCACCAGAGAAGCAGGCATCCAGGAAGACCAATGCGGACTTCACATCAAGACCTTCAAGGTTGGCGTACATCTGCGACAGCGGGTAACCGTTGAGCTGGATCGTGTCAGGGTGTGAGTCGACCGGCATCAGGTAAGGCGTGTTGGACTGGGTGTCCGGTGCGCCATGGCCTGAGTAGAAGACGAACACGTTGGAGTCACCATCTGGGTCGATCAGACGCCAGACCTTGCCGCGGTTGTTGCTCTTTGACCCGAAGATCGACACCAACTCGGCCTGCCCAGCATCACGTGCGTCGATGACGTTGCTACGTGAGAAGCCAAGCTCGTTGACAAGAACCGACTTCATCGCGTCTGCATCGCGGTGACCGAAAGCCACATCTGGGATGTCACCTTTGTAGTCACGGTTACCGATGATCACAGCGACATCGTTTGGACGAAGGATCTTTGCATCAGCCCGAACCGGCTCGATCGGCGCGAAGCTAGATGCCGTGCTTGGCAACGCAGTCTTTGTCACGTTTGGCTTCGGCAGGTGACCCGACAGGACAGCAGGTGAAGCCGTCGACACACCTGTCGAGATTTTAGGTGCTGCGTTTGATGCAACAGCAGGCTGGCTGGGAGCTGGCTTTGATGGAGCCGCAGCAGTTCCGCCATTCAGGCTCGCAAACTGCTGACGCGAGATCTGAGCAAACTGAGCGTTAATCGCGGATGCATCAGCTTCAACAGACTTGCGAGCTGCAGAAATCAAGTCAGCTTTCGCTTTTGGCGATGAGACGTCACCAGTGGTCGGAAGCCCACGTTCGGACTGATAAGCAGCAACCGCCCGGCGAGATCCACTACCGAGTTTGCCGTCAATTCCGCTGTTGTAGTAGCCGAGGACCTGGAGAGCACGTTGGATGCGCTTAGCACCTTCAATCCCGCTGACCCGCGCATTTGGCGAACCAAGAGCGATCAACTGGTTGCGACCATCAGCTTCACGAAGAAGGAGTTGACGCTGAGTGCTATCGAGCACTCCAGTTGCGGCAACTTTCTTAGCGCGCTGGTAGGATTTGATCGCCTGATCGTATGAACGATCGCGGTTATCGTTCACACTACCGCGAAGATAACCCAAAGAAGCAAGTGCACCTTTGACTTCGTAAACTTCAGAGTTGACGTTCACAACAGGAGCAGATGGACGACGTGCGTAGCTCTTCTTCTTCTTATAAGTCTTTTTCTTAGTATACTTCTTCTTCGACGGTGTCTTTTTCTTACTATACGTCTTTTTCTTGTAGGTTTTCTTCTTGGTATAGGTTTTTTTCTTCTTGCGCTTCGGTTGTGGGCGATGTTTTGGCTGCGACTTGGCAGCGTTGCTGAGTGCGCCGCCGATCACAAGTCCGGCCGCAAGGCCAACCGCTGCAGCACCAAGACCGTTGTTCTTAGCCTGAACAGGCGCGGGCGCATGCGCCATAGCCAACCCAAAAACCAGGAAGGCGCTGATAATCATGGTGAAATTGTATTTCAGGCGGGCCGCAACCCCACCATTCGAAGCGAGTAGATTTGACATTTTAGCCTCATCTTAATTACGGCAGCGCTCAAGCTGACAGGATACGGAGTTCTTGGAGAGATGCAATCGCGATCCGAACAATTTGAACGGTGATCGGTAACCGTGGTTGCCGATTTCGAAACACGCATCTCACCCAGCGTCACAAACACAATAGCAATCATCGGAAACATTGCTGTTCCCCCGGTTACAGGCCCTGGATAAGTGTTATGCGAAAACTATGACCACCAATCAGTGTTGCATGTTCACTTTCCGGTCCACTGGGCAGGCCGCTTCGCCAAAAAAGCCTCCAACCCCTCTTTGAAGTCATTCGATCCGTAACAGAGTTCAATCAAGTCATGATCGGCCCCATTCGACACGGTTCGCAACCGCCTCAGCCCTTCTTTTGTCGCACGTAATGTTAATGGCGCATGACTGCTCAAGAGATCAGCCAACCTAAAGGCCTCGATCATCAGCGCCTCATGATCATCGCTCAGCTCTGAGACAAGCCCAATCGCCAATGCTTCATCAGCTTCGATCAACCGTGAGGTGAAAAGCATCTCTTTCACCCGCGCCGGTCCCATCAAGTCATTCAATCGGGCCAGATTGTTCATACTCAAGCAATTTCCAAGTGTCCGCGCGATCGGAAAACCGAAACGCAGCCGCCGTGTCCCGATCCGCAAATCGCAGCATGTCGCAATTGCAGCCCCCCCGCCTGTACAGGCACCAGAAATCGCAGCAATCGTTGGTAGCGGAATGGCCTCTAGCGTATTCAGGACCTCGTCCATGGACGCCTCGTAGTCCAATGCATGTTGCGGTGTCGTGAAATCCCGAAACTTTGAGATATCCGTTCCAGCTGCGAATGCTTTCTCCCCAGCGCCGGTAATGACAACGGCCTTGAGATCACGATCCGGTTTGATAGCAGCAGCGATGTCTTTCAACTGACCATACATTTCGAGCGTCATGGCATTGCGCGCATGTGGTCGGTTCAATGTGATCAAGCCAACGTGCCCACGAACCTCCAGCGTCACGTTGCCTTCATCAGCCGGTGGCATCTTCACGGCATCATCCTGGTTCAGAGCATCGCTCATGGTGGGCTCGTCCCTTTATGATTGAGGATCACATTCGTCGAAGCTGTATCACCACATGCGAAACACTTGAACCAGCCACTTGAAGCAGGCTCTCACACATGTGAAGGAACGCAGGCGCAACACCAGCGCAGGTTGTTGAGGTCAACGTCTTCCATGCGGCTCGCTTTTCGTGACGGCATCTCACTTCTGGGTACATTTCCCAATGAGGATCGCTACGGATTCAACGATCACGCCGCGTGGATTATCGATGGCGCAACTGATCTGATCGAAGAGAAGCGTTGCCCAGGGCCAAGCGATGCAGCTTGGTTCGCACAAGCCCTAAACGATGAGATCGGCCAAGCACTCACAACGCCATCGTGTGACTTAAAGAACTTGGTGGATCGGTTGTCGCAATCAATGGCGTCCCGGTTTGAGGTCGCGGCGGTCCTGCCAGTCACAGAGGCCTACCAAAAACCATCCGCTGCCGGTGCCATTCTACAGCTTACGGGGACACAGCTGCGAGCCATTGGTTTGGGCGATTGCACGATTCTACGCCTTTGCGCTTGCCGCCACCCTCATGCCCCACGCTCAGCCGCGGTCCAAAAAATCATCGGACCAGAAACAGCGGACGAGGACGTTCGCGCCGAGGTGGCCAAGCTGCAGCGCTCGACAAAGGAAGATCAAGTGAAAGAGTGCTCGTCGCGAGCACCAGCTGAGCAAGAACCAACGCCTGAGAAGATACGACAAGATTTGATGCCATTCCTTCGAGCGTCGCGTGCGCAAATGAACAAGCCTTACGGTTACGGCATATTCAGCATCGATGCCACACCTCCACACTTCATTGAAAAGAGCGAATGTGAGGTCATCAGTGGTGACCAGTTTCTACTCGCCACCGATGGCTTCATGCGGCTTGTCGATGTATTCCAACTTTACAATCTAACTGATCTGGTTTCCGCCATTCAAACGCACGGCATTGCCCGCCTGATAGACGAACTCCGCAATCACGAAACAAACGATGCAACCTGCCATAACGAACCGCGCGCAAAGTGCCACGATGATGCAACGGCAGTGCTTCTAGAGGTCACAGCGTAGCGCCGTCGGTCGGGCACAGGTCGCTATCCGTACGTACCAACGCAGATCAGCTATGGAGCTGCTCAATCGACAACCGGATAAGATCGGCTGTCCGCGGCACGCCAAGCTTGTTCTTGATAAGCGAACACGTATTGGCAATTGTCTTGTAGGATACGCCCAAGGTGTCCGCGATCCCAGAAAGGCTCTTGCCCTCACCGAGCAGACGGAGGATTTCAACCTCGCGCGTCGTCAGCTGATGCAGCGGATCTTCACCAGAGAACTGGCCGATTGCGAGCTTCGCCGCCAATTCACTCTCAATGTAGTGCCCACCATCGGCAACCTTCTTCACGGCAGTCAACAGCTCATCCGCACTGGCACTCTTGGACACATAGCCCTTCGCACCAATCTTCAAGGCACGCGCGGCATAGATCGGTTCAGCGTGCATCGAGAACACGATCACGCGAGCCTTCTTATCTTCCAGGATCATGCGCCTCAAAAGGTCGAGGCCACCAACACCTTGGAGATTGAGGTCAAGCAACACCACATCCGGGTTCTCGCCACGAAACGCAGCCAGTGTTTCAGGCCCGGTTGCAGCCTCGATGATATGGGTCGACGGCAGCGTCTCCAACAGCCGCCGCACGCCTGCGCGGACCACCAGGTGATCATCAACGAGCAGGATCTTTAAAGTGGTCACGACACCTTGTCTCCCCTGGTCGGCCACACATCATCACACGCATCGACCTGCTCTTCAAAACTCACTGCCGTCTCCACGTGTCGGTCGCCGCAATCGCTATCATCGTCGTTGTCTTGTGCAACCTGCAGCCCCTCGGTTGGCGCACACTGATCAGCCTCGTTCGACGAAACGCTAGACGGGAGCCAAGCACGAACCACGACACCCTGCGACGCGCCTGCACCCGTCTCCAAAGACTGATCACAGACTTCGACACGCCCGCCAAGCTGAGCAAGCCGCTCTCGCATGCCTGGAATGCCATAACCGCCCACACGATTGTTCTCCGGCAGTGGACGGCCATCATTGCGCACTTCAACGACTATGCCAGTCGGCCCTTCAACAACCTCGACCGCAACATGCTTGGGCTGTCCGTGACGGATCGCATTGCTAAGGGATTCCTGAACCACGCGATAAATCGTGGCATCGCGTTCCTCGCCGAATGAGTCATCGAGAATCGCAACGTCAAACACAATCTCCGGATATCTGCGTTGCCAGAACTCAATGAGGTTTTCAACGGCGTCTTCTAAGCCTACATCCACCAACGCCGCGGACCGCAACCGACCCAGAAGATCGCGAACATGTTGTTGCATATGTCGGATAGAGTCGCGCATCGTTCGCACGCGTGCTGGTATCTCATCTTGGCATCCATCGTCGAGAAGCCCAACAATCGACGCAGCATCGACATCAACCGAAAACAGGAACGGGCCAACCTCATCATGGAGGTCGCGAGCAAGGTCCGCGCGCTCTTCTTCCTGGACCGTCTGAAGTTGTTCGTTCAGTCCGCGGTTCTTCGCCTCAATGCGTGAAAGCTTGTCCGACATTGCGTTGAACCCGGCATAGACCTGCACCAGATCGCGAGGGCCGCTTTCAGGAACGCGGGGCGGCTTGATCGCCTGCGACATGTCATCAAAGGCCGCCACCAATCGCGACAGTGGCTTCAATGCCCAGGCAATCACCAAATTCACGAAGACCAAAATGAGCGCACAAAACACACCCAAAATCGTGAGCGTATTCAAGCTGTCGTTCCACACTTCACCAATTTCGTTGCGCTGATCAGTTTCCAGCACGAACTTTCCTTCGCCATCGAACGCAGATGGCAAACGCACAGGGCTCGTGAGCTCAGGTCTTCTGATCAGGCTTTCAAACCAAATTGGCACCTGCACACTTGGTGCCGCAGGCGTCGACGTCATGATCTGCTCACCATCCGGACCAAGCCACTTCGCGCGCAGATGTCGATCGCCGTGGAAATCAGCCACAAGCAGCACCATGCGCCGTTGCGGGCTATTCCATTCCTCCGCATCGTCGACAGCATTTCCGGCAATACGCGTACCGACGACGATCGCAGCTTGCATCTCTTCGGCAACCTTCGATTGCGCGTGCAGGTACGTCAGCACTGCGCCGAACACAAGTGTGACCAGTACAACGACGAAGATCGACAACACGAGCGACGATCTCAATGACATAGCGCGTAGACGCCCTCCGAAAACATCAAACCGTTCTGGGCCAGACGGTGGCGCACCGGCGGGCTGCAGAGGTTCAGTTGAGCGTGACACTAACGGATGCACGTTCAAAAGTGTGTCTGTTTTCAGAGAGTTTGGTTTTCGGGGGCCCGCGTTCGCTAGATCAATGGTTGATCTCAAAAGCATAAGTATCTCGCGAACGAAGTGTCGGGTGCATTGGAAAACGCCATGTATTCCCAGCCGGTTTCGGCCTGGTCGCAAGCGGCTTTGCGAAAGTCCGGCTTAAAAAGAGGCGGCGAGCCATAAACGACCCAGAGGACACGTCGTATCGGGCTCACCGCCAATGCAAGCAATGCGAACATAAGCAATGCAGCATCGGCAATCACCGGGAAAAACTCCCATTGCATCGGGAATAAATTCACAAAGGCGGCTCGCTGTGCGTAACAGCCCGGCGAGGTAACCTTAAGAGATCAGCCGTTTCGCTCAACAAAGCGCTGCAAAGCATCAAGCGTCTCTGGGCTTACGTGATGTTCGATGCCTTCCGCGTCACGTCGCGCAATATCAGCATCGATCCCAAGCGCCAGCAAAAACCCCTCGACAATGCGATGTCGTTCGCGGCTCGCATCAGCAAGCGCACGGCCATCATCGGTGAGAAAAATTCCGCGGTAGCGCTTATGTAGGATGAGACCATCTTCCGCCAGCCGCTTGAGCATTTTGGCAACCGTCGGCTGGGCAACACCCAAACGAGCCGCAATATCAACTTGGCGCGCCTCGCCACCATCGTCGATTAGGTCTGCAATCAACTCGATGTAGTCTTCGACCAACTCCGTGCGTCGCGCGGCCCGGACCTGTTTAAAGCTCTCCATCTGCGCTTCGGCGTCCACCAAGGCATGGCCAGCCACATCAGCGGCAGGCACACCTAGTCCACCAACATCTTTACGTTTAGGCGGTGTTGTCTTGTCTTTTGCCATGCCCGAAGCATCAAACTCGAAAGCAAGAAGATGAAGTTTAGCCACAGGCTATAAAGCATTCCAAAATGTCCAAACTCAAGGCATACTTATGGGAATGATTAGTAAATCTGTGCATTAGACAAGAGCAACCGGTGGATTTGCGCGCTTCCAAAACGAGCACCGAAGACCATTTTTCCCGGTCATTTCAATAAACTACGTCAAAAACAGGGGCCTCAACGCCTCAATTCGAAACAAGCAGACCTTGTTACCCCTTGGATTCGATCATAGCCAATGCTATATTTATATGCATGAGATATCAGTCCAACACACGGCAACCACTGATAACATCTACTAACATGGCATCAGTCCATCTGTTATCAAGCCACGCACTGTATGTGCCGACCACCGCATTCCTCAGCGCATGCCTCGCCATCGCAGCAATGATTGTCACGACGATTGGGATGGCGCCGCAAGCGAAAGCTGCAGACCAACCCATCATCAACGTCGTCGCCACAACTGGCATGATTGCGGACGCAGCACGCCGCGTCGGTGGCGATCACGTCTCGGTCAAAGCACTAATGGGATCGGGCGTAGACCCCCACGCTTACCGGCAGACACGCACGGACATCCGCGCGATGACCCGGGCCGATCTGGTTTTGTGGCATGGGCTCTACTTGGAAGCCCAAATGCAGGATTTTGTGACGGACCTTGCTAAGCATCGCAATGTCGTTGCAGTCGCCGAAACCCTTCCGAAGCCAGCGCTACTGGCGCATGACGAGTACTCAGACAAGCACGACCCCCACGTCTGGATGGATCCAGGACTCTGGAAGGGCGTAATCGAAGCCATTCGCGATGCATTGATCAAAACAGCGCCTGACCACGCCGATGCATTTTCCGCCAATGCTGACGCGCACCTTCAGGAACTTGACGGCCTCTCAGCAAAGATCACATCGGCTCTGGCGACCGTACCAAAACAAAAGCGCGTGCTTCTAACGGCCCACGACGCGTTCAAATATTTCGGCGCAGCCTATGACTTTGAGGTCATCGGCATTCAAGGAATCTCAACCGAGAGCGAGGCCGGTCTCCAGCGCATCCGCGAACTTGTTGATCTTTTGGTTTCACGCAAGATCGAAGCAGTTTTCGTCGAAACATCAGTATCCGATCGCAACATCAAAGCTTTGATTGAAGGGGCGGCTGCCCGTGGTCACGCGGTAACAATCGGCGGTGAGCTCTACTCCGATGCGATGGGCCAGGAAAGAACCTACGAAGGCACCTACCTTGGCATGATCGATCACAACGCAACGACCGTGACCCGCGCACTGGGTGGAACAGCACCGGACCGTGGACTTGCCGGCAAACTACGCGCTGGAAGCTAGATCATGTTCCGCAAAAGTGTACGCGCTTTAAGCGTATGAGACAATTGAAGTAACCGCTTGAGGACGACACAAAACGATGATGACCGCACAGTTGAAAATCGCAGCGAGAGACGGCAAACCTGTCGGGGCAACACGCCCTCAGCCAGACACGCCGCTCACCGTACAGGGACTGACGGTCTCCTACGGCCAAAAACCGGCGATCTTCTCTATCGATGCCGAAGTGCCATCAGGCAGCATGACCGCGATCATCGGACCGAACGGAGCGGGCAAATCAACATTCTTGAAAGCCATTCTCGGCGTCGTCCCCAAGCTATCAGGCTCCGTTAAGTTCTACGGTCAATCATTGTCCTCCGCTCGCGACCGGATCGCCTATGTCCCCCAACGGGCGAGCATCGACTGGGACTTCCCGACGCGGGTTATCGACGTTGTGACGATGGGCCTTTACCGCGAGCTGGGCCTGTTGGGCCGTATTGGCGGCGCACATCGCAAACGGGCCATCGAATGTCTGGAACGCGTCGGCATGGCCGACTTTGCTGATCGGCAAATCGGTCAACTCTCCGGCGGTCAGCAGCAACGCGTCTTCCTCGCTCGGGCATTGGCGCAGGACGCCGACCTCTATCTCCTTGATGAGCCGTTTGCCGGTGTCGACGCCGCAACCGAACAAGCCATCATCGACGTTCTTAAAGACCTCAAGTCACAAGACCGAACCGTCATCTGTGTCCATCATGACCTGGCAACCGTTGCGGACTACTTCGACAACGTCTTGCTCATCAACGTTCGTAAGATCGACGATGGCCCAGTCGCAAGGACATTCAACGCTGAAAACCTGCAGGCAACCTACGGCGGTCGCCTTGCAACAGCGCAGATTGATCAACTGAATGTACCGCTCAACTAGACTGCTTCAAAGTCAACGCTAGCGATGCTTGACGATCGCTAGGGACCGATCGTCAACTCGCACCCTAAGGAGGCACGACGCCACCACCGGCGTGGACCGCTATGGCGACAGCACTGATTGACGCGCTTTTTTTGCAATCTGGCTACAACGCAAGCTTGGTATCCATTGGCGCAACTCTCCTTGGCGTGACTGCCGGAAGTGGTGGAACGTTTCTCTTTCTTCGCAAACGCGCACTCGTCAGCGACGCCATTGCTCACGCCACCCTGCCAGGGATTGGTCTCGCCTTTCTGGTCATGGTCGCCCTTGGAAGCGATGGCCGAAACCTGTTCGGCTTGCTCATCGGCTCAGCGATAACAGCAGGGATTGGCTTGATGCTTGTCGAGTGGATGAGCCGCAAAACACGGCTACCTGAAGACACCGCAATCGGAGCAGTTCTCTCCGTCTTCTTTGGATTTGGGATTGTGCTCCTCACCGTTATCCAAAGCGTTTCTGTCGGCAGACAAGCCGGCCTTGAAACGTTTCTGCTCGGCTCAACCGCTGGCATGCTGTTTGAAGACGCAGTTTTGATTGCTGTCGGTGGAGCATTGGCGCTCAGCGCCGTATTCACCTTGCGCCGCCCCTTAACACTCGTTGCCTTTGATCCCGAATATGCAGCGTCAACCGGGGTCAACGTTCGCAACATCGACTTAGCCATGATGGGTATCGTCATGGCAGTCACGGTCATCGGCCTTAAAATCGTTGGGCTAATCCTAATTGTAGCGCTGCTCATTATCCCAGCCGTCACCGCCCGGTTTTGGTCCGAGCAAACCGATCATGTGGTCTGGATGGCAGGTATCCTTGGTGGCATCTCAGGCTATGTCGGATCAGCGATTTCTGCGTCTCAACCAGACATGCCAACCGGTCCGGTTATCGTTCTCGTTAGCTTCGCACTGTTTGTTTTATCGCTCCTCTTTGCACCCGGTCGCGGTGTGGTTGCCGCCTTGATCAAGCATCGTCGCTTTCAGTGGCAGGTTCATCGCCGCCAGGGCCTTTTGGCACTCGCACACCAAGAGCCGATTTTCGACCAATTGACGTTGAGCGTACTCCGTCGTGAAAACCTCATACGTCCAGACGGCGTGCCCACCGAGGCAGGACGTTCGCAAGCTGCAAAAGCGCTCCGGGACGAACGTCGGTGGGAGGTCGCGCGCCAAAGAGACCATGACATTGCGTTGTCTGGTCGGTACGACGGACTGACCGCAATCGAAAAGCTTCTCACACCGGATGAGATCGCCGACATCGATCGCCAGATCGGCCCACCAGTGGAGGTCATGTAGTGGGTAGCGAATTTGTTCAAATCAGCCTGACCCCGATCCTGATAGGCATCCTTGCATCTATCGCTTGCGCTTTGCCAGGCAACTTTCTCATTCTGCGAAAACAAGCCCTTATCGGGGATGCAATCAGTCACGTTGTTCTGCCCGGCATCGTCGTGGCGTTCCTCATCACAGGTGCCGTCTCAACCTGGCCAATGATCCTCGGCGCGGCAGGTGCAGCGGTCCTGGCGGTTATCCTCATTGAGACCATCAAACGCCTTGGCAACATCGAGCCAGGTGCCGCGATGGGTGTCACGTTTACCGCCATGTTCGCAGCCGGCGTGCTGTTACTTGAACAATCCGACACCAGCAACGTTCATCTCGATGTTGAACATGCGTTGTATGGCAATCTGGAGAGCTTGATCTGGTTAGCCGCCGACGGCTGGTCGTCACTCTTCGATCCAGAAGCCTTGAACGCGCTGCCGCCGGAATTGACACGTATGGCCGTCGTGACTGCGATTGTAATCGCATTCACCACGATCTTTTGGCGACCGCTCAAACTCTCTACGTTCGACGAAAACTTCGCAGCCTCCGTCGGCATTGCAACCAACAGGCTAAGCTTTGCGCTGGTCATCACCGCAGCCATTGCAGCCGTGGCCGCATTTGATGCCGTCGGTTCGATCATCGTCATCGCAATGTTCATATGCCCTCCCGCGGCAGCAAGGCTGATGACCAACCGCCTCGAAGTGCAGATGGCCTGGAGCATTGTTTTTGCAGTGCTGTCAGCCGTCCTCGGCTACGTCTTTGCCGGTTATGGCCCGGGCTGGTTTGGCATCGACAATGCCGTCAGCGCAGCAGGCATGATCGCAACCGTTTCAGGCGTCATACTCGCACTGGCCTGCCTCTTCGGTCCCCAGCGCAGGCGCTCAGGTGTAGGCAAAACCGCCTTGCCAACCGAACAACACCCAGCATCATAGCAACACACCTCAGAGCGCGTTCTCGACTACTCAGGAAACGCAACGCCACTGATCGACTTAACATCCTGAAACGCACGAATGCCTGCAAGGCCTGCTTCACGCCCATAACCGGACCACTTGCGCCCACCAAACGGCGTACCCGGAGCACGACTTTTGCCGTTGATTTGGACCATCCCCACATCCAACTGGCGTGCCACCCGTAGCGCTCTTTCATCGTCGCGGGTCTGAACATACCCCGCCAACCCATAGCTGCTCGCATTTGCAAGTTGGATTGCATCCGCTTCATCCGCGAATGGCGTCATCGTCAAAACAGGCCCAAATCAACGGCA
>JBCBRD010000004.1:0-36718 GCA_039819885.1 Pseudomonadota bacterium | reverse complement strand
TGAACAAGCTCATCACAGATGTGTCCAGGGCTTCGCGGCTTGATGCGGAACTCGCAAGGCAAGCAAGTGACCCGGTCGCGCTTGAATCCGTTTTGGACGGTGTGATCGATATCTTCCGCGACAAACCATCTGCTGAGCACTGCCAGGTCTTATTGGACGTTCAAGATGAGTCGGATCAGCGTCTCTATGTGGTCAGCGGCAATGGCGGGCGGCTGGCACAGGTCATTACAAATCTCGTCGACAATGCTGTCTCGTTTACGCCGCTGGATGGAACGGTTGGCATCAAGCTTGGCCGCACTGGAGATCATGTCGAGGTCCGGGTTGAAGATCAGGGGCCTGGTATCGAAGAGGACAAACTCGATACGATCTTTACCCGCTTCTATACATACCGACCGACAGCGGAGAGCAGCCGCGGAAACAATTCAGGTCTCGGGTTGAGCATCTCACGTGAGATCATCAAGGCGCATGGTGGTGAGATCTGGGCCGAAAACAGGTACGACGGTTCACCTTCAGCCACCCAAGATGGTGCCCAACCGATCGGCGCGCGGTTTGTTGTTCGCCTGCCCGGCCGGATCAAGGGCGTTTTGGCCACCTGACTTCGGATTGGATGGTGCATTGCAATGGATCCTGAGAGGACATCGAACAAGACGCGCGGCACTCTCGTTCATGCAAGCGCAATTGCCTTTGGATCGCGTGCTGTTTTGCTTCGTGGTCCGTCGGGGATCGGTAAGTCAGATCTCGCTTTGAGGTTGGTCAATCGCCCATGCAATGACCCACTGGAACCGAACATTCAACTCATCTGTGATGACTATGTGGACGTGTTCGTCGATCAAGCTGATCAATTGATGGTGCAAGCGGGATCAGAGCGCATTCGTGGCCTGCTCGAAGTTCGCGGGGTTGGCATTTTTCAACTCCCGACGGTTCAAACCGCAGCACTTGCCCTGGTGGTTGACCTGGCTCCGCCTGACGGCACCATCCCGAGGCTACCGGATGAAGATGAGGGGTGCACATTGATTAGTGGTCGGTCGATCCCACGTGTGAACGTCAAGCCGTTCGAGGTGTCGGCAGTCGACAAAATCATGCTTGCAATGAGTGGAACGCGCTACGACCAGGATGCGTCAAGTTGCTGACGCCACACGCGAAAATGAGCACTATTTCCCCCCTATTGAGGCTTAAGTGATGGCTGGCATGGTGTTTTTCGATTGTCTACACAGTTTGCCTCGTGTTTGGTACCGAAGGTGTTCGAAGCAGATTGGGCATGCGGCATGATCGGACTGGTGATCGTCACGCACGGTGGTTTGGCGCAGCAATTTCGTCAGGCCTTGGAACATGTCGTGGGACCGCAATCGAACCTCGAGACGATTTCGATTGGCCCTGATGACGACGCGAACGAACGACGGGACGATATCAATCGGGCCATTGCTCAGACTGATGACGGTTCCGGTGTTGTCGTTCTAACGGATATGTTCGGTGGGACGCCGTCTAACCTTGCGATCTCTGTCCTTGATGGACGTGCTGTTGAAGTCATCGCAGGGATTAACCTTCCAATCCTGGTGAAGCTGGCAACAGTGCGGTCTGAGTTACCGCTCGCCGAAGCTGTGCGTGCTGCGGCGGAAGCAGGTCGGAAATACATCAAGGTTGCAAGCCAGGAATTGTCCAGCGCACGGCGTTTCGGATAAGTTTTATCGAACGCCGTCTTCGCGCTCGCCTTGCTATTTCATCATCGGACGTGCCTATTCGGCGGCTTTACGTCCCGCCCCGATCAATCGAACGACCGATTGCTCCTGTCCCCAGAATCGCTTTGTTAAGTGTTACCTCCCCGTCGGAACCCAATGGCCGAATTTCCCAATCATCGCAGACCAGAAGCGCGTGTCACGATCTGTAACCGCAAGGGTCTTCACGCACGCGCCTCCGCAAAGTTTGTAAAGTGTGCCGAGACTTTTGATGCTGAGGTCACTGTCACGCGTGATGGTCAAACGGTTCTGGGAACCTCAATCATGGGCCTGATGATGTTGGCGGCAGGTCCGGGCGCGATCTTGCATCTGTCGGCACGCGGCAAGGATGGACCAGAAGCGTTGGAGGCCCTGATTGCTCTTGTCGAAGATGGCTTCGGCGAAGAGCTAAGTGATGAACCCTCATCTAGCGCCTCTTGATGCTCACGTCTGATGTGCCCAGCACCATCTCGGGACAGTCGAGCAAAGACTTCGCTATTACTTGCTGAGATAGATGTCCGAGATCTTCAGGGCAATATCCCGGAAGGATTGGCGAAGCTGCGTGCCGTTCTGAGCGGTATAGACATGGTCTTCGGAGGTGGCGCACATCGACATCGTGTCCTCCGCCTCACCACCACTTTGAAGCTGGAAGCCGACTGAATAGACCGTGATGCCCTTGGCTTTCATGTTCTCACATAGGGCACGGGCTTGGTCTGCTGAGCGACCATTTTCTGGCGAACAGTCCCCGGTGAAGCTCTCTTTACCGTCGCGTTTTGCACGTACACCGTTCTCGCAATATTCTGCGTTGTACTCACCGTCTGTCATCAAAACAGCGATCTTCTGGAGAAGCGGCTTTCCGGCTGAGTTCAACTGGTTCAGCTTGCCATAACCTTGCGGTGCGCTAGCTGCTGGAACGTAGTCGTCCCATTCTGGCGACAGCATGTACCAGGCCCAAGCAGTACCGATGTGGCCAGCCGTACCACCGGCTGCTTCGAAGCTGTCGATCTGGCTTTTGAGGAAGGCTTTGTTTGAAGTAAGCGGGACCACTTCCGCATCAGCTGGGCGGCAGCTATTGTCGAGATTGAAGACGCCCATGAAGCGCTTGTTTTCATTGTCAGGTGCCTTTTCAGTGTGGGCGTGCGGACCTGTCCGCTCGGACACGCACCGTCCTGCTCTGAACCAAGTGGTGGGTGCACCTGTGCCGAGCGGGAAGACAATCGCGTCATTGTCTTCAAAATCGTCCTTGATCACTTCGTCGAACATGTCTTCGTTCAGCTTCACGGATGTGGCGAACGGCACCAATGCGACTCTGGACGTGTGGGCGCCGCTTCCTTCCCAGACCACAATGTCTATGAGGTCCTTGGCGGCGGCCTTCATGTTATCGAGCTTGTCTCCGTCCATTGACCCGGTGACATCCAACATCAATGCGATCTCAAGACTTTGCTCGGCGTTGGCTCCAACGGCGAGAATGGCCTCGGAGAACTCTGCGCCTGACAGTTTCAACAAAGGCACTTCTTCGATCCCAACCAGCTTCAAGATGAGTGTTTTGAGCGTTGCCTCGCCTTCAGCTGTTACCGCCGTCCCTGTCTCGGTGACCTTGAAACTGATGGTGTCCGTGGCTAGGTCGATGCGCTTTTGCGTATTCTCGTCATAGTAGTTTTGAGCCGCTTGCATGGCTGCTTCGACATCAAGACTGTTGGTTTGGAGCATCCGCGCGCCAGCCAGGACCGCAGAGTCGATTGCATTACGCGTGACACTTCTTGCGTCGAGCCAGCGTGCATAATCGACGGCAAAGCCGGTGACCGTGAACAACATGAACGTCATTAGGCCGATTAAGGCACCAATGCTGCCATGTTGGTTTTGACAGAATGATCCTGGCCCAACGCGACTGCTTTTTGGCTTCATGTCTTTTGATGGTGTCATCTTCGCCATTACCTTCGCCCCAAGCCTGCGCAGTTTTGGCACGGCTTCTGCAATTGATCTCGATCATTTATTTCATGTTTCCAGCAAATTGAAAGTAAATTTGACCTTTCTTTTCTTCTCTTGAGAAATAACCATTCAATTTATATGCTTTTATTTTAATAAAATTGAAAATTCAGATGTAACTACTTGTTAACTTCTCTGTCTCTACTCCAGAGTCGTATTGCAACTGCCGAAACCCGAAAGTGTTGACTAGATCGTTTCCGCTTTAGGCGGAATCGATCTTGCTTTTTTCGCTCACGGGCCTCACCGGCCTCATTTCATGTTTGCTTTCAGCAAAACCGGCCTGGCCCTACGCCATGTCGAAGACATGCTTCCAGCATGGTGCGGCGCTCACGCCGGACCGCAGTCGCGGTCTTGGAGCGTTTCGACCTACGTCCGAAACGCTCTAGCAGTCTTGCCGACGCGAATTCCCAGCCCCACGATGGGTCAACGGCAGATATAAAGATTTGTTTATATGTTATTGCGGTCATGCGATTGGATCGCTATAACGTGCGCCGTGCGGCTCTAAGAGTGCGCTCAGGTCACCTCTTGCAGCTCTAGTACGGGACTTCCTCGCCGCATTGCTGAGGGGCTGACCGCAACCTTTTGACCGAAAACCGAACAGGCGCGCAACGCCGTTGCGGGACATTTGCAGGTCAATTTGAACCATTGCAGGGGCAGAGCGGCATCAGCCGCGCTGCGAAATCAAAACGTAACCCCAGCTTTCGTTTGCATGCGCGATCAGAAAGCAACCAAAGGACACACAATGGGCCAGACAGACTACGTCGTCGCGGATATCGGACTTGCAGGCTATGGCCGCAAAGAGATCAACATTGCTGAAACTGAAATGCCCGGTCTGATGGCCACGCGCGAAGAGTACGGCGAATCGCAGCCGCTCAAAGGCGCACGGATCATGGGTTCGTTGCATATGACGATCCAGACTGCCGTGTTGATTGAGACACTGACGGCTCTTGGTGCTGACGTTCGCTGGGTCTCTTGCAACATCTACTCAACCCAAGATCACGCCGCAGCTGCCGTTGCAGAACGCGGTGTTCCTGTGTTCGCCTATAAAGGTGAGAGCCTGCGCGAATACTGGGAGTTCACGCGCCGCGCCATGGAGTGGGGTGATGGCGGCACGCCGAACATGATCCTGGACGATGGTGGCGACGCCACGATGTTTGTGCATCTGGGTCTGCGCGCCGAGCAAGGTGATACCGCATTCCTCGACAAGCCAGGTTCTGAAGAAGAAGAGCACTTCTTTGCAGTCTTGAAAAAGACGCTTGAAGAGAAGCCAGGCTGGTTCGCTGAATTGGCCAAGGCCATCCGTGGCGTCTCGGAAGAAACAACGACCGGTGTGAACCGCCTTTATCAACTCGCGCGCGATGGAAAGCTGTTGTTCCCAGCGATCAACGTCAATGACTCTGTTACAAAATCGAAGTTCGACAACCTTTATGGCTGTCGCGAATCGCTTGTTGACGGCATCCGTCGGGGTACGGACGTCATGATGTCCGGCAAGGTCGCCATGGTTGCAGGCTTTGGTGATGTCGGCAAAGGCTCGGCTGCATCGCTGCGCCAGGCCGGTTGCCGTGTGATGGTCTCCGAGATTGACCCGATCTGTGCACTTCAAGCTGCCATGGAAGGCTATGAAGTCGTCACGATGGAAGATGCCGCTCCCATGGCCGACATTTTCTGTACTGCGACCGGCAACAAAGACATCATCACCGTCGATCATATGCGCGCAATGAAAGACCGGGCGATTGTTTGTAACATCGGCCACTTTGACAATGAGATCCAAGTCGAAGGTCTCAAGAATATGAAGTGGGACAACATCAAGCCGCAAGTCGATGAGATCGAGTTTGCTGATGGCAAACGCATCATCCTGCTGTCGGAAGGTCGCCTTGTGAACCTTGGCAACGCCATGGGTCACCCGTCCTTCGTTATGTCTGCGTCGTTCACAAACCAAACGCTGGCGCAGATCGAGCTTTGGACGAAGCGTGATACGGGCGAATATACCACCGATACAGTCACAACGCTGCCGAAGCATCTCGATGAGAAGGTTGCCCGCCTTCACCTCAAGAAAATCGGCGTGAAGCTGACTGAAATGTCGGAAGACCAGGCGACTTACCTCGATCTGCCGCAGGAAGGTCCTTACAAGCCAGAGCATTACCGCTACTGACGCCGGCTTTCCGCGCTAACTGCGCTGGAAATTTTTGCAACAAACCAACGGGCGCCCACAACGGGTGCCCGTTTTCGTTGGCACATCGTTGTGACAGCGGTGCTCTGGCCAGCAGGCCTCAGCCGATTCATACTTCGTTAACGATTCGCTCTTCTCTGATTCCCCGCTGTCCGGCCTTAAGCGCCTTCCTGTTCCTTGCGTTCGCACTGCCGCATCGCTGCATAGGACCCACCAAGGCGCAATGACATCACCGGTTTCGAAATCGACGGCGCGCACAACCCGCAACGAGCTGATGATGTTGCTGCTTGCGAGTATTGCCTGTGCGCTGGTCCTGACGCTCGGCGTGTCGCAAGCCAGCCCCGAAGGTATGCGGACGATTGGCTTGTCGCGGATTGCGCTGATTGGGCTTGTTGCAGGGTGTGGGATTTTGGCTTGTGTTTTTGTCTGGCGTGCGCTCAGAGCGGGACGACGGGCGCTGCAGGCGGCCAATGCCACCAATACAGATTTGCGCAAACGGCTGTCTATGATTGAAGCCGTGGTCAATGCAGAACCGCAGACGCTCTTGTTCTGGGGCCATCCATCGCGCCTTCAGGTTGTCAGCCATAGCCTCTCGCAGGTACCTGGGCTTCCGGAAACTGAAGAGCAACTTCTGCGGTTTGCCGACTGGTTGGACATGCGGTCAGCTGCGAGCCTTAAGGCTGCGCTGTCTGAATTGTTGGGCAAGGGCTCCCCGTTCAACATGATCATCAAGACGCGCGTTGGATCAGCATTGGAGGCAGATGGCCGAGCTGCTGGGGGGCGGGCCGTTGTCCGCATTCGCGACATCGCAGGGTATAAGAAAGACGTGTCGCGCATCATCGATGAGCATCAAAACCTGGCACGCGATATTGCCTCAAGCCGGGCACTGTTGAACGCACTTCCGATGCCGGCGTGGTTGACGGATGACTCGGGAGCGATCGTGTGGGTGAACAGTTCTTATGTGAAGGCCGTTGAAGCCCAGAATGATATTGAGGCCATAGAGCGCCAAGTGCAGCTCTTGGAGCAACGTCAACGGGCCTCGGTGGTGAAGTGCCTGGGCGAAGGCAAAATGTTTCGAAAGCGTCTGTCGCTGATCTTGAACGGCGAGAAAAAAACGCATGACGTGATTGTTGTCGGGCTTAAGGACGGTGCAGCGGGTGCTGCAATCGACGTTGCCGCCCTTGAGACTGCGCAGGGGGAATTGGATCGGCAGGTTGCAGCGTTTGACCGCACGCTCGACCGTGTTGCCACCGCCGTTTCGATTTACAATCGCGAGCGGAAACTTGTCTTTTACAACGAGGCGTTTCGTGAACTTTGGGGATTGGAACCGGCTTGGTTGAACACTGGACCAAGCGATTCTGATGTGCTCGACAGGTTGCGCGCCAATAGCCGCTTGCCGGAAGTTGTGAATTATCCGCAGTGGCGGTCTGAGTTTCTACGTGAACCTGATGACGGCAGCGAACGGGATGATTGGTGGCATATTCCTGGTGGTCAGATTGTTCACGTGATCGTTGAGCAGAGACCCGATGGGGGTGTGACGCATCTTTACGTCGATGAGACAGAGCGCTTAGCACTCGAAAGCCAGTTTAATGCCCTGGGCCGTGTGCAGAGCGAAACGATCGACAGCCTCAAAGAGGGGGTCGCTGTGTTTGCGACCGATGGACGGCTGAAGCTGCACAACAGCGCTTTTGCTTTGATTTGGGGTTTCGACGATGCGTTTCTGCGCGACGAGCCACACATCGAGCGATTGATTGCGAACATCAAGGGGCGCTTTCCGAGTTCGGCGTGTTGGCGCAATCTAAAAACCATCGTAACGGCCATCTCCGACCAGCGCTCAAGTGCAGACGGACAAGAAGTACGCGATGATCAATCCGTCGTTGATTACGCCACGACGCCACTTCCCGATGGGGCAACCTTGGTGACGTTCGCAGATGTTACGGTTTCAAAGCGCTACGAACGTGCGCTCGTGGAACGCAACGATGCGCTTGTTGCCGGGGACAAACTGAAGAACCAGTTCATCGGTCACGTTTCCTACGAACTGCGCACACCTCTCACCAACATTATCGGCTTTAGTGAGCTGCTTGGCAGCCCCGCAATCGGGACGCTAAATCCTAAGCAGCATGAGTATCTGAACGACATCAGCTTCTCGTCAGAAACATTGCTGGCAATTATCGACGATATCCTGGACCTCGCGACGATTGATGCGGGATCAGTTGAGTTGGACGTGACGACGATCGAGGTGCGGGCGCTTCTCGAACGCATCTTGTCGGGAGTTCGTGAGCGTGCGGTACGCGCCAAACTCACGTTGGACATTGCAATTGCGGACGATGTGACAACGTTCAAGGCCGATGAAGCGCGTATCCGCCAGGTGCTTTACAACTTACTGTCGAACGCCGTTGGATTCTCGAAAGAAGGCGGTTCTATCCTCATCACGTGTTGGCGTGAGGCTGGGGACATGGTCTTCCAGGTTGAAGATCATGGCGTTGGTATTCCAAAAGATGCCCAGCAAAGGGTGTTTGATCGCTTCGAAAGCAACAGCCGGGGCATGAAGCACCGCGGTGCGGGGCTTGGCCTATCGATCGTGCGCAGTCTCGTTGAGTTGCACGGAGGCCGGATGGTTCTGGAGAGCGCACCGGGTGTGGGTACCCGTGTTACCGTGCGCTTGCCAGAAGATGGGGCTGGGTTAGATGTTGGTCAGGACAAAAACGAGCAAGCAGTCGTTGGCGGTCGCACTATTGTTGACGGTACTTCAGCTCTCACCCGCATTGCAAACAACTAATCCTTGTTTTTGAACTCAAAGTTCCTCGCGACCTCTGTCCGGACGTCCAGCAAATGGTCCTAGAACCTCAGATTCGGCTGCGGTTCGCTGTGTGGCCTTTTCCACGGGTCTGTCGCAGTTCGATTCTATCTTGCGCCGAATACGGAGTTATCGGACAACCCGTTGATGCCTTTTTCAATCTCCATCGATCCATCTGAAGGCCGTATGGCTCACACGCGACACACATTCTCCAAACTGGCTGAAAAAGACGTTCTGCTCTTGGCCGAGGTGTTTGCGTTGGCGATTGGACCCGGTGATCTGATTGCACTGCATGGCGAACTGGGAGCTGGCAAGAGCACATTTGCCCGTGGGCTCATTCGGGCACTTATGCGCGAGCGGATGGATGACGCAGATCCGCGGTTGGACGATATCCCAAGTCCCACATTCACACTGGCACAAGCCTACCGAGACGTGCGTGTGCCGATTATGCACTTCGACCTTTATAGACTTGGCGCGCCTGCTGAGGTTCATGAGCTTGGCTTGGATCTGGCTCTGAACGAAGGAGCTGCACTTATTGAATGGCCGGAGAATGCATCCGGCGAACTACCTGCGTTTACGTTTCAGATTGTGCTGTCTGATGCGTCCCCTAGCAGCCATGCAGATGGAACAACGACCGGTTTCGACTTACGGCAGGTCGAAGTTTCAGCATCAGACAATGCGATATCGCGTCTGGCTCGCTTGACGGCCGCTTTCGACTTGGTGTTGTCGACATCGACCCAGTTGAACATGTCGCCCCAGTTGGCGCATTTTCATGGAGATGCCTCGTCGCGCACGTACGCGCGTATCGTGCCACGTGTCGGGTTTGGCGCGGACAGCACTCTGGATGACTGCGAAAAGGCGAAGGCGGCTGGCATGGCATCGCACCCGGTGTCAGCGCTGCTCATGGATTGGCCTGCTCAGCCCGATGGGCCACCGGTCAAGCGGGGGCTGCCGTATAGCCAAATCGCACATATTGCAGAGGACATGCGTTCGTTTCTGGGTGTCGCGCATGCACTGCGAAGTGAAGGCCTTGCGGTCCCGACCATCCATGGCGTGGACGTTGATGCGGGGTTGATGGTCTTGGAGGACTTTGGACCACGCGTGTTTGGATCCTTGGTTGCGTCCGGACATGACCTGTTGCCGCTCTGGTCAAATGCCATTGACGTGCTGGCTCGTCTTCGTGCGGTGCGCCCACCCACCCATCTCACTTCGCCAGACTTTGAAGGTCGGGTGCCGCTTCCAAACTACGATCGTGAGGCGCTTACGATTGAAGTTGAGCTGCTCTTGGACTGGTACTGGCCGATGGCGCATGGCGCGGCTGTTTCTGACGAAATGAGAGCGCGTTTTTTGGCGGCATGGGACAAGCCTTTTGATCTAATCACGGAGGAACCCCATCACTGGGTATTGCGAGATTTCCATTCCCCCAACCTCATTGATTGCCCCCAGGCCACCGGCGTGCAAGGCACAGGCTTGATTGACTTTCAAGATGCTGTGCGAGGGCCGGCAGCTTATGATGTTGTTTCACTGATCCAGGATGCGCGCCTGGATGTGCCAGAAGAGTATGAGCCGGTCCTACTTGAGCGTTATGCCTCGCAAGTTCGGGATGCTGAATTCTACTTCGACGCGTTCAAGGCCTCCTACGTTGTTATGGGAGCCCAACGCGCCACCAAAATTCTGGGTATTTTTGCACGGTTGTCACAACGGGATGGCAAGCCTCAGTACCTCGCGCATGTTCCGCGCCTTTGGCGTTATTTGACGCGCAACCTCAACGACCCCGGTTTGACGGAACGGGCTGGCATGTCTGATCTGGCAAACTGGTTTGATGATGCGTTCCCACCAGAAACGCGCAGCGCGCTTCATGGATTTGAGACCACATGACCACGTCTCCCGTCACGACTGCAATTGTACTGGCTGCCGGTCTGGGTACGCGTATGCGTCCTTTGACAAACGCGGTCCCGAAACCTCTCGTCAACTTGCAAGACCGCCCACTCATCGATCACGTGCTTGATCGCGTGTCAGCAGCAGGCATCTCGCAGGCGATTGTGAATGTGCATTTCAAAGCTGACTTGATCGAACAGCATGTGGCGAACCGGACAGCTCCTCAGATCACGATTTCGGATGAACGCGAACGGCTGCTTGATACGGGTGGTGGCGTGAAACGCGCGCTTGCACTCATCGAGGATGGTCCTGTGCTTGTTCATAACTCTGACAGCGCGTGGAGTGAGGGTATGGGCAGCAACATCGATCGACTATTGGCGATGTGGGATGACGACAAGATGGATGGGCTTTTACTGCTTGCCCTTGGAGCGCATGCGCTTGGTTATGATGGACGCGGAGACTTCGTGATGGCGGCTGACGGACAGCTGACACGACGGGCGGAGCACAATATGGCGCCGTTTGCATTTACCGGTGTTTCAATCGCACATCCGCGATTGCTCGCTGACACACCGGACGGACCGTTCTCACTCAATCTGGTTTGGGATCGCGCCATTGAGGCGGGGCGTTTGTACGGCATGCGGCTGGATGGCAAGTGGATGCATGTTGGTACGCCTGAGGCGTTGCGCGAAGCCGAGGCTTGGCTTGAGCATCAATATGACGATTGATGCCATGCAGCAGCGCCGAGATGCGGTGAGCAATACCGAAAAATGGTCCGCCGACATGCGCAAGGGTACACTTCATGCGTTGCCTTTTGGTGTGCCGTTTCTCGATGGACTGGCGTGCGCTATTCTCAACGGAGATCTGCCCGGCAGTGGCGGAGGTGATAAACCTGACGCAATTGATCTGCCTGGATATACGATCTTGTTGCCGACGCGGCGTGCGGAACGCGCACTTGCGGCCGCATTTCTAAAAGCGTCAGGGACCAACACGCTGCTGCTTCCTCAAATCCGAGCGGTGTCAGACCGTAACGATGATGAAGCGTTCATGTCTTCGTACATGGAAAATGCCACGGGACGGATGATACCAGGGGTGGGCGTTGCGCCAATCCCTCCCGCGATGCCACCGCTCGAACGTCAAATGGTCTTGATGATGCTCGTTGGCAAGTGGAGCGAGGCCATCGGCGCCAATGCGACAGACGAACACGGCCCTCAGACATCAAGTGCTGCACGCACACCTGCTCAAGTTGCAGCCCTTGCCCGTGAACTTGGCCAGATGCTCGATCTGATTGAGACAGAGGGCGTGTCACTCGACGCGCTGGCTGAGATCGTGCCCGAAGGCTTTTCGGCTCACTGGGAGCAGACACTCGGCTTCTTGGAAATCATCACGCAATTCTGGCCGGCACATCAGGCCGCAAGCGGCGGGATGACGTCAGCTGAGCGCCGCAATGCCCTCATCCGAGGCGAGGCGGCACGTTTGCGCGATGCGCCGCCCCCAGGCCCGGTTATTGTTGCTGGCGTCACAGGTTCAATCCCGGCAACGGTAGAATTGATGCAGGCTGTTTTGACGTTGCCGCAAGGTGCCGTTGTGCTTCCTGGATTTGACCGTCTGATGGATGATGAGAGTTGGGAGGCGCTCAACCCGCAGGCCGAGACGGGCGACCTCGATGCGACACTTAATGGCTCACCACCACCGCCGACAGCAACAATGCCCAGTCCCCATCCGGACCATCCTCAGTTTGCTTTGCGCCGCCTGCTGGATCAGCTTGATGCGAAGCGCTGCGATGTGAACGAGCTGTCTACCCATGTCGATGAAGACCTGATTGCGCGTGGCGCGTTCATCTCCGAAGCCATGCGACCAACAGCAACGACTGAACACTGGTACACGTGGCTGGCTGAAACACGCAAGGATGCGAGCACTGTTCGCGCGGGGCTTGAGAATGTTCATTTGATCGAAGCTGCTCATGCGCTGGAAGAAGCGGAAGCCATTTCGCTGATCCTTCGCGAGGCGGTCGAGACGCCTGGACAGCGCATTGCGTTAGTGACGCCTGACCGTCTTTTGGCGCGTCGCATCGCCATCCGGCTGGCTGCCTGGAATATTCGTGTCGATGATAGCGCCGGGCGCCCGTTTGCCAAAACGGTTCCTGGCGCTTTTCTCGACCTCGTTGTCGAGACGATGAACCAGAAGTTTGCACCAGCGGCGTTGATGGCGCTTCTCAAGCATCCGCTTTGCCGACTTGGTCTGCCCGCACGCGACATTCGATTGGCTGCGCGGGCGGTTGAACTGCTCGCATTTCGCGCAGTCTATACGGGATCTGGTCTTGATGGTGTTCGCGCAGCCCTTCATCGCGTGGACACGGCCGATGCCGAAGGTGTCCGCCTGTCGCGCGCGGCGCGAGCACTTAATGACGAGGCACGCGAGGCAGCCCATGCTTTGATTGACCAGTTGGTCGCGGCCTTTGCACCTCTGGTGGCGCTCTACGACGAAACCGACCCGCAGTCGATCAGCGCTTGCGTTACAGCGCATGCAGCCGTCGCTGAAGCGCTGTGCCAGTTACCGGTGGAGGAGACGGACGACGAGGAGGAGGATATTGGCGATGATGCACCGCCCTCTCCGCTTTATGCAGGAGAGGCTGGCGCGACGGCTGCCAAGCTGCTTGGTGAACTGATCTCGGCTGGAGGCGATGGGCCGACCATTGCACCTCGTGACTACGCAGACCTGTACGCTGCACTTGTGAGTGGAAACAATGTACTGCCGCGTGTCGCTGTCCATCCGCAGATCTCCATTCTCGGTGTGATGGAAGCGCGTCTGTTGGATGCCGACGTGATGGTGCTTGCCGGATTGAATGATGGCACGTGGCCAGACCATGCCGATCCAGGTCCCTGGCTCAACCGACCGATGCGCAAAGCCATCGGCCTCCCTGACCTCGAAGAAAAAATCGGATATGCTGCCCATGACTTCACGTCGTTTCTCTCCGCACCCAAAGTCTACCTAACGCGCGCCAAGAAGACCGACGGTGTGCCAACGGTGCCGTCGCGTTGGCTCATGCGCATTCAAGCCTTGTTACGAGGGCTCGATCTCGAAGATGCGCTCGCGACGGATCAGCCGTGGATTGCCTGGGCAAGGCAACGCGATGAGGTTGGTGACCAGCGGATCAGCGTTAGCGCACCACAACCGTGTCCACCTATTACCGCCCGCCCAAGACGGATGGGTGTTTCGAAGATCGAAACCTGGATGGCAAACCCTTACGCAATCTATGCGCAAAGCATCCTTGGTCTCGACCGATTGCCGGACCTCGGGCACGCACCGGATGCCAGCCTGCGCGGAACGATCATTCACGCGGCAATGTCTCAGTTTTCGACGCGCTATTCAGATCAGCTACCAAATGACATTGCAGGCGCGATCATGCAGGCGTCGCACGACTATTTCGACGACTTGCGGGGTAGCCCGAGGGTATGGGCGTTTTGGCGTCCACGACTGCAGCGGTTTGCGGTGTGGTTTGCCGATACCGAACCTGCGCGCCGGTCTGGCGTCGTGAAATCCTTAGCTGAAGTCGATGGGGCAATGCGGCTAGACGCACCTGCAGGGTCCTTTGAATTGAGGGCGCGCGCCGACCGTATTGATGTCACAGAGCATGGCATCGTCATCACGGACTACAAAACGGGCAAAGCCCCTTCAAAAGGCGACGTTGAAAAAGGAAAGCGGCCGCAGCTTTCGCTTGAAGCCGCCATTGCCCTAGCAGGTGGATTTGGTTTGGAAACTGGTGAGTCTGAAGCTGTTGATGTCACCTCACTCCGCTACATCAGTGCGACGGGCGCAGAACCGGCAGGTGTCGAAACACACGTTGCTGACAAGAGCGTTGCGGAGTTGGCTGACAATGCCCTTTCAGAACTCAAGGGCTTGATTGCGCGATTTGATGATCCTGAGACGCCTTATGCCGCAAAGCGGCGGCCTGACTTTTCCTATGACTATGACGACTACGCTCAACTGGCCCGCGTGAACGAATGGTCGTTTGGGACTGACAATGGCGAGGGCGGGTCATGACCACGACTGATCCTGGCACAATCGAAGGCCGGCTTAAGGCAACCACCCAACTGCAAGGCGATGCATCGGACCCGAGCGCATCTGTATGGGTGAGTGCGAATGCGGGGACTGGCAAAACGCACGTCCTCACCAACCGGGTTTTGCGCTTACTGCTGGCTGGATCGCCGCCTGAAAAAATTCTTTGTCTGACGTACACAAAAGCGGCTGCAGCGGAGATGTCGACGCGAGTCTTCTCACGTCTAGCAGACTGGGTAACCGCGTCCGATAGTGAGTTATCAGCTATGCTCGGCGCGCTGTTGGGCCGCGATGCGCTTGAAGCCGATATGCATTTGGCGCGGCAACTGTTTACCCGATCCATCGAGACACCAGGTGGGTTGAAGGTACAGACGATCCACGCATTCTGTGAGCGGTTGTTGCAACGCTTCCCATTGGAAGCTGGTGTTCCGCCTGGTTTTGCGATCTTGGACGATGCGTTGGGTGCGAGGCTGAAGCGTGAAGCCATCAATGCGGTTCTCGACAAAGCGACCAGTGCTCCGGAACGCCCCTTAGGCGTGGCCCTACTCACCGTGATCGCCTATGCTCAGGAGGATCGGTTTGATGATGTGATCAGTGCAGCACTCTCAAACCCCGAATGGCTAGATGGCATTTTTAGCGTCCCGATCGACGTCGACGGGCTCGATCCCAAGACGAACCCCGACGGTTATTCGACACGCGTCCTTGACGTGTTTGCCGGAGAACTGCGTAAGACCTTTGATTTGGCGAGTGATGCTGATGAGGCCGCGTTGAAAGATCAGCAGGCTGGTGTTTTAGGTCGCGACATTGCCAATCACATGGTCACTGTGTTCGCGGCGGGGAAATCCAATGATATCAAAACTGCCGAGGCGTTGAAGACTGCGATCGCCAGTTGGGACAACGTCAGTGCGCGCGTCTTAGCCTTTGAGGATGCGTTTTGCACAAAGTCAGGTGGCCCGCGCGCAAAACTCTACACCAAGGGCATCCAAGAGGCAGAGCCTGGACTGTGCGATACGCTTGATGATGCGCAGAAAGCATTCGTCGCGGCACAGGACAACATTAAAGCCCTACGTGCGATTGACGCCACCAAAGCCCTGATGCGATTGGCCGATGCTGTGATGCAGGGCTACACCGACGCCAAAGCGCGACGTGCTGTTCTGGATTACGACGATCTCATTTTGAAAACGGCAACGCTTTTGGCCACGTCTGGATCAGCGTCATGGGTTTTGTACAAGCTTGATGGTGGTCTTGATCACATTCTGGTCGATGAAAGTCAGGACACTGCGCCTCAGCAGTGGCAAATCATTGAAGGACTTGCGCGCGAGTTCTTTTCTGGAGAGGGGGCGCGGGACGATACGCGTACGCTGTTTGCCGTTGGGGACGAAAAGCAATCGATCTATTCGTTTCAGGGTGCTGCGCCTGAGATGTTTGCGCGGATGGGGCAGATCTTTTCGGAAACTGCAGGCGCGGCCGGACGGCTGTGGCGCGACATCCCACTGACGCTATCATTTCGAACGGCAGATGCTGTGCTGAGTGCGGTTGACGAGACCTTCAAGGATCAGCGCGTAACACCGGGGCTAACTAGCGATCCTACGGCGAAGATTGCACATCTGGTCAAACGCGTCGGGCAGGCCGGTTTGGTCGAAGTTTGGCCAACGGAAAAGCCGTCGGAGAAAGTGCCAACCAGTCCGTGGGACCCGTTCGGTGACACGACCAGTGATGCTCCTGCTTTACGTCTTGCAGATAAGATTGCCGACACGATCAGAGCGTGGCTAGACGATGGAGAGATGCTTGAATCGCAGAACCGAGCTGTCCGTCCCAGCGACATCTTGATCCTGGTGCGAAAGCGGACCCAGTTTGCCAATCCGATGGTGGCGGCTTTGAAGGCTCGTGACATTCCAGTCGCTGGTTCTGACCGAATGGACCTCACCGATCAACTCGCTGTTCAAGACCTTATGGCGCTTGGAGATTTCCTCGTCTTGCCTGAAGACGATTTGGCGCTTGCGTGCGTGCTGAAGAGCCCGTTGTTCGGATTTGATGATGACAATCTTTTCGAAGTGGGACATGTGACCGGGAAAGCCGGGCGCAAGGGATCGCTATGGCATGCGCTATTGGCCCAGCGCGCCAAGCGCGACCTCTATAGCCAAGCCGTGGAACGATTGATTGCGTGGCGCAAACGGGCTGACTTTCTGCCACCTTTCGAATTCTTCAGCGAAGTTTTGGACCGTGATGGTGGTCGACGTCTCTTGCTCAATCGACTTGGATTGGAGGCGGCTGATCCCGTTGATGAGTTTCTTAATGCTGCGATCCAGTTTGACGAAGTCGAACCACCTTCGCTGCAAGGTTTCATGACTTGGCTGCGCAGTGACCGGCGGCAGATCAAGCGCGATATGGAACAAGGCACTGATGAAGTCCGCGTGCTGACCGTGCATGGTGCAAAGGGACTGGAGGCACCGATTGTGTTCCTGCCCGACACATGTTCGACGCGAGGCGCTGGTGGTGCATCTTCCACGTTGATCGAACTTGGCCAAGACACAGCGGCAAGCCCGAATGTGGTCCCGCTGGCAGTGTGGGCGGTGGGTGGCTCAAAAGATCTCACGCCTGTCAAAACAGCCAAAGCGGACCAGGCGGCAAAGGAGGCCGAGGAGCGCAATCGCCTTTTGTATGTGGCAATGACCCGTGCTCGCGACCGGCTTTATGTGTGTGGCTTTGAAAGCCGATCAAAACCTGCTGCGGACTGTTGGTATAACCTCGTTTCAGATGCCGTTTCTGAGCGCGCCGAAACGGTTCGCTTGTCTGATGGCAGCGATGTGTTGCGTATGACGAACCCACAAACCGAACCACCTGACGGGAAGCCTGACGTTGTTTCAACGTCGACTGATGTAAAAACGATGCGACCTGAGTGGGCGAGGACTACTGCTCCGAAGGTGACTGCGCCGACGGTACCAATAGCACCATCGCGCCTGGCACCATACGACTATGATCATGAAGGTGAACCAACGCGAGCACCGGATGAGTGGCGCGAGCATAAGGATCAAACAGATGATCCGGTCCCGCCTTCACCTCGTCTCTTGGAGCCCGCCGGCGACTCGCGCTTTTTGCGAGGCAACCTCACACACGCGCTTTTGCAGTACCTGCCGGATCTACCAACGGCGCAACGCGAAAACGCAGGCTGGGCATACATCAGTCAAGCCGGTGCCCAGCTGCCAGATGGCATCAAGACTTCCATCATCCAAGAGACGCTGCGCATTCTTGATGATGACGCGTTTTCACATCTGTTTGGAGAGGGGAGCAGGGCAGAGGCGACCTTGACTGCCGAAATCCCACACCCAGAACGCATGGCACCTCCGCTTACCCTGCATGGGCAGATCGACCGGCTTTTGGTGACTGAGACCGACGTGGCAATCGTAGACTTCAAATCTAACCGCAAGATTGCCACAACTGTGGATAACGTACCCGAGGCCTATTTGCTTCAATTGGCGGCTTATCGGCTTGCGTTGGCTCAACTTTACCCAAAACAGGCGATTTCTACCTATCTGCTCTGGACGGCAACTGCCCAAATTTTGCACATACCGAACACAGCACTTGATGCCCGAACTTCAACACTTTGGGATATCAAAAGTGGGCCGCTTGACGCTGAGGGTTTGCGTTCTTAGGTAATATCCATCCGAAAGGCCGATATCTGAATGTAGCTTTGCCTACCGCGAGTGAACTCGTTGGCCCTCCTTCCTGAATTTCGGCCCAATCGCACATGCGGTCAGTCTTTCGCTGGTCGTGCGTGCCTAAAAAATACAAATGGAGATGAACATGGCGGATGCAGTTTCAGACGCAACGTTCGATGATCTGGTCTTGAAGTCAGACAAACCTGTCCTCGTCGACTTTTTCGCCGAGTGGTGTGGGCCGTGTAAAGCGATGGCACCCGCTCTGGATCAAGTTGCCGAGGCGCTAAAAGAGAACCTTACGGTCGTCAAAGTCGATGTTGAGCAGAACCCTTCGGTGACACAGAAATACAATGTGCGCGCGATGCCAACGTTGATGATCTTCCGCAACGGCGAAGTGGCTGCGCAGCACGTTGGTGCCCTCACGCAACGAGCATCGCTAGAGAAGTGGGTCACGTCATCTATTGACGCCTAAAGCGCGTTCACTTTTGACGGAATCAGCGGGCGCGCTTTACGCTTCTGTTTTGGATCATGTTCTTATCGCAAAACCGCGTACACCTTTGCGGAACATGATCTAATCGGCTCTCGATCGTCTGGCTGGGAATTGAAGCCCGTCGACACTCAGATGTCGGCGGGTTTTTGCGTTGCTGCAGTGGTGGCCGAGGTGGTTTTTGGATCGAGCCCGAGCACGTGGCCTGCGAGATATAATGAACCGCAGATCAAGATCCGTTTTGGTCCTGGTTCTGCTCCCTCAAGATCTCGAATGGCTTTTTGAACGCTCGTCGACTGCCTTGCCGGCAACCCCACATCGATTGCCGCTCTTACAAGTTCATCGACTGCCAACGGCTGCTCTTGCGCGTCTTCGAGTGGAACCGCGGTGACGCTCCGGACCAGCCCCTTAAAGTTGGCCAGGAAGCCGCGTGCATCCTTAAGCCCCATCATTCCAACAATGAGGTCAACCGGTCTGGGCAGGCGTTCGTCCAAATCTGCAATCGTGCGCGCGACGACTAGGCCTGCTGCGGGGTTGTGTCCGCCATCCAACCAGATCTCGGATGTGCGATCGACAAGCGGCAGCAAAGGTCCGCTGATAATCCGCTGCATTCTGGCGGGCCATGCCGCATTCACAACGCCTTGTTCGAATTCGGTATCGGAGATTTCGAAACTGTCGGCGAGGCGGAGTGCGGTGACTGCAGTGCCTGCGTTATCGATTTGGTGGCGGCCCACCAAAGAGGGCAGCGGTAGGTCAAAGACGTGGCTTTCCGATTGAACCACCATGCGGCCGCGCTGCTCGTAAACATCGAAGTCACGTCCGAAGGCATGGATTGGTGCGTTCAATTTGTTTGCACGATCGTCAATCACCGTGAAAGCTTCGGGGTCCTGTCGTGAAACCACGACGGGTCTCAACGGTTTGATGATACCGGCTTTTTCTGCAGCTATTTTTGCCAACGTATCTCCCAGCTTATCGGCGTGGTCCATGGCTACGGGAGTAATGATCGACATCTCCGGGGTGTCGATGACGTTGGTTGCATCCAGCCGGCCACCCAGACCAACTTCCAATATGATGGCATCGGCGGGCGTCTCAGCGAACGCTAAAAAGGCGGCAGCAGTGGTGACTTCAAATTGCGTGATGTCGTCACCGGCATTGGTGTGCTCGGTGCGCGTGAGGACATCGACGAGTTGGTCTTCGTCGATTGGATGTGACCGGCCATCCGTGCCAGCGAGACAAATGCGTTCGTGGAACCGAATGAGATGCGGTGATGTGTAGACGTGTACGCGCTTGCCTGCCGCCTGGAGAATGGTCTTTACAAAGGCCGACGTTGATCCCTTGCCGTTCGTACCGGCAATATGAAACACGGGCGGCAGGGCCTTTTGTGGATCACCCAGCTTTTGGAGCAATCGCTCAATGCGGCCTAGGGACAGATCGATCAAGCGCGGGTGGAGCTTTTTCAGGTCCGCCAGAAGATGATCGCTGACCGGCCTGTCAGGCTTGGTGTAATCTTTGGACAAGTCTTGCCTTGCGCCCCGCGTCTTCGCGCTTCGCCGTGATGGCGTCATAAAGCGAGCTGCAGCTCGCCTCGCACGTTAATCGCAAGGTCTCCGTTTGCCAATGCCGATCAGTGATTGGCTCAGGGTGGTGCGGTGGCGCGGCCCAGATATTCAGCAAGCTGTTGGCCAGCGGTCGCTCATGAGAGGTTTGCTGATGAACTCTAACTTGATGACGCGCGGCCGGGTGGGCTGCTTTTGCCATCGGATTTTGCCGACTTCGCTGTTTTTTTCTCCGCTGATTTTGGTTTTTTGTCGGGCGATTGGTCTGACTTTGCAGATTTGGCCATTAGATCGGCGTTTTCCGACGTCGGCTCGTGCTTGGTCGGCTCACCGGTTTTTGCTGTTGTGAATGTTGTTGCGGAGGCAGCATCATCGGCCACGTCTGGTGCATCCTTGGCCAATTCTTTTGAGGCTTTTGATGCTCTTCCGTTCAGAGCTAATTCAGCTGTCGAAGCTTCGCTGTCTTGCCCGGCTGAACGCTCATGTGCCGACATGAAGTGTTGGGAGAGCTTAGACAGCGTCTCGCGCAGTTGGTGGCGATGCACGACCATATCGATCATGCCGTGCTCAAGAAGATATTCCGATCTCTGGAAACCGTCCGGGAGACTTTCGCGGATGGTTTGTTGAATGACTCTTGGACCGGCGAAACAGATGAGAGCGCCAGGCTCTGCGATCTGAACGTCACCCAACATGGCATAGGAAGCCGTCACACCCCCGGTGGTTGGGTTGGTCAAAACCACTAAGTAGGGAAGACCCGCATCTCGAAGCCGCTGGACGGCAATGGTTACGCGGGGCATCTGCATCAACGACATGATGCCCTCCTGCATACGAGCCCCACCCGAGGCTGCAAACAGGATAAATGGTGCTTTGCGATGAACCGCGTGAAGCATTCCAGCAATCAATGCCTCGCCCGCTGCCATTCCCAGCGACCCGGCCATGAAATTGAAATCCTGTACAGCAGCGATTACGCGACGACCGTCCAACTCACCCTCACCGACCAGCACGGCATCATCGAGTTCGGTCTTTGAACGCGCATCCTTCAGTCGATCCGTGTAGCGACGACTGTCACGAAATTTCAGGGGATCGGTTGCGGCATCCGGCACGGGAACGCGGTCATAATTCCCGTCGTCAAAAAGACCTTCGAGCCGGGCGCCTGCCGTCATCCGTTCGTGATAGTCCGACCCCGGAAACACGAACTGGTTGGCTTCAAGGTCTTTGTGAAAGACCATCTGCCCTGTCATCGGACACGTCTGCCACAGGTTATCCGGAACTTCCCGCTTGGTTGTCAGGAAGCTGCGGATCTTTGGCCGCATCAGGTTGTTGATCCAGTTCACCGAGGATTAAGCTCCTGAGGTTGCTCAAATTTTAAGTCAGTTGCGGAGAGCTGCGGAAAGCTCTTCTACGAGATTTAGAACAGCAGACACCGTCTGAGAAGTGCTATTGCCCGCGTCATCTAGGCTTTGTTCAATCGCGGTAACCAGCGCTGAACCAACAACAACGCCATCTGCACCTTCCGAGATGGCCTTTGCCTGCTCACCTGTTCTGACCCCGAACCCCACGCAAACCGGCAATTCGGTTGCTGATTTTATCCGCTGGACCTGTGTATGAACGTCAGAAACAATCGGTGCGGCTGCACCGGTAATCCCGGTTATCGAAACATAGTAAACGAAACCGGATGTGTTCGCGAGTACGGCTGGAAGTCGCTCATTGTCGGTGGTCGGGGTCGCCAATCGTATGAAGTTAAGGTCACGCTCGATAGCTGGCAAGCATAGCTCATCGTCTGCCTCGGGTGGAACGTCGACAACAATCAGGCCGTCAACGCCCGCTGCTTTGGCCTGATCGAGAAAATCATCCGCCGGGAAAACGAAAATCGGGTTGTAGTACCCCATGAGTACAATCGGCGTTGTTTGGTCCGTTTTGCGAAACTCACTGACCATCGTCAGCGTTTTGCGCATGTTTTGACCGGCTTTGAGCGCGCGCACCGAGGCTGCCTGGATGGCGGGTCCATCGGCCATCGGATCGGAAAACGGCATTCCCAATTCAATGATGTCAGCGCCAGCGGCCGGGAGTCCCGCCAAAATCTTCGCCGACGTGTCAAAGTCTGGATCGCCTGCCGTGACAAAAGTTACCAATGCAGGGCGACCCTGCGATTTGAGTTCAGCAAAACGGGTATCGATGCGCGTTTTCGTCATGAGATGTGCGTTAAACTTTAAGCGAGATGATAGGGGTGGCGGGTGCTTGTCGTCGCGATGAAGCGCGTGCGACGGGCCGTCTTAGCACTCCAGCTGCCTCAAGCCCAGTGTCATCGTGCTTGCCCGTTATACCGAGCATAACAAGCCTTTTGACACAGGCAGCCCGCTAGAATCGATGATCAAACTCAGGGTTTCGCGAGTAGTCCTGAAGCCGCTTCGTTTTTGCTCTCACGCGCGTTTCTCGCTGTCGCTCGACGCTTCGAGGCGCGGCGCAACGCGCCGGGGTTGCAGTCGCAGCCCGATCGAAGTTTGTCCTGTCCAAAACAAACTCGGTTTAGAAACGCTCGATGACCTTCCCGGTCTCACGGGTGATGGTAAATCCGCCGTCGTCATCGAGCCGCACCGTTAGGTTTGTTCGGCCAAGCCCGCCAACGCGCCGATCTTCGTTTGCGACCTCGAACCTGTAGGTGAACGTGATATCCACGGCATCAGCGTCGCGTTCAGCGACGCGAAACGTGTCCGCCAACATGATGTAGCTACGGACCGGCCACTTGTCGTAATATGCGAGGCGTTTACGCATCATCGTGTCACGACGAATCTGCCGTTTCCCGTAATAGTCAATTCGGTCGGCAAACAGTGTCGGGCTGGTGATATGGTTCTCCGATCCCATCCCCAAATAGTCGAGCTGAACGAACTCTTTCAGCTCATCATAGAGACCTGACGTTTGGTTCTGGGCTGCTGCAGGTCCCAACGCCTGTGCAACCGCCAGCGCTGCAATGATTATTGTTGTGGCCATTCCTGTGGCGACTGACCAGAGGCGGTCGCATACTGAGCGCTTGATTTGCATAGTTTGCGGCATTGCGACGGCTCCAATCGTTGGTTCAGGCTGTGTCTTGCCTGCTGCTGGGTGCATATTCGATAGGTCGGAGCCAAGTTCAAGCATCGGCAATCAGAAATCAGTTTTGACTTGTGCGACGCAGCATGACATAGAGTTCGTGTTCACGATGAGTCGTGACCTTCTGCGCTCCAGCCGCGTGACGGGTGTATTCGAGGCCAGCAACTGAGTTTGCGCGTCCCTCTCACCCTACTGTTGAGCGCATGACCCATGAAACTCCAGACAGCCCAGTCCACGCGGGGCGCTTCCCCAAACCAGCCGCCCATGGCGGAGCTGGCAGCGCTTGCGTGCTGCCTTGCGTCCTCTCGTGCGTGGCCAATGAGAAATTTTTAAGTGACCACATTTGCAAAACTCGCCCTACACGAGCGCATCCAGCGTGCGCTCGATACCGAGGGCTACACCACACCGACGCCGATCCAAGCGCAGGCCATCCCGTCTGTCCTCGAACGCAAAGACCTGCTTGGGATTGCGCAAACGGGCACTGGTAAGACGGCTGCGTTTGCGCTGCCGATTATCGACCGTTTGATCAGTGATCCTAAAAAGCCGATGCACAAAGGCTGCCGGTGTCTCATCCTTTCGCCGACGCGCGAACTGGCGACCCAGATTGCCGATAGCTTCCGCACGTACGGGCGTCACACCAACCTCTACATCACCACGATCTTTGGTGGTGTTGGTGCCAAACCGCAGATCCGTGCCCTGGCTCGCGGGATTGACGTGCTGGTCGCTACGCCTGGACGTTTGCTCGATCACATGGGGGAGGGTTACGCAGACCTTTCGTCGACTGAAATTCTGGTTCTCGATGAAGCCGACCAGATGCTCGATCTGGGCTTTTTAAAGCCAATTCGCACCATTGCCGGCCAAACCTCCCGGCGGCGTCAAAGCCTGTTCTTTTCAGCGACGATGCCAAAAGAAATCGCCGGCCTTGCAAACGAGCTGCTTAACGACCCCGTCAAGGTTCAAGTCTCAGCCGTTGCCTCGACGGCGGAAAATGTTGCGCAGCGCGTTCTGCATGTGAGCCGCCAGCAGAAGGTGTCCGTGCTCAAGGGCCTTTTGGACGACAACAACATGGTGCGTACACTCGTGTTTACGCGCACGAAACGGGGTGCTGATCGTGTTGCCAAGCATCTCACCACAGGTGGGCTCAAGGTTCGTGCCATCCATGGCAACAAGAGCCAGAACCAGCGGCAGCAGGCGCTCGACGCCTTCCGTGCCGATAAGGTGCAAGTGCTCGTGGCAACCGATATCGCTGCGCGCGGAATCGACATCCCAGCGGTGTCACATGTTGTGAATTTTGAGTTGCCCGAGATCCCCGAGTCCTATGTGCACCGTATCGGCCGCACGGCGCGAGCCGGGCTTTCCGGTGAGGCGATCTCATTGTGTGATGCCAGCGAGCGCGGCTTGTTGCGCGACATCGAGCGTGTCACACGGCAGACCATTCCATCCGAACGTGTGGCTCCGCCCCCTGGGTCGGAAGCTAACGATGATGTGGTCGTTGATGATGATCGTGGCCGCCGCGGTACGAACCATGGTCGACCGCAAAAGCGTCAGGGCCGCGCTGCGCATTCGGAGGGGCCACGACCAGCACGCGCTGGTTCGAATGGTCGCCCCCATCGCGGTCAAGCGGCGGCAGGTTCTCGCAAAGAGGGCAACCGATCAGATGCTTCTGGTCGCAACGCACCGCAGCGCGTCCAAAACGGTGAGGGTCGTCGACCGAGATCCGAGGGTGAAGCAAGGTCTGATGCTGCCCGTCCGTTCAAGGCAAAGTCGGCACCGCAAAGAGCAAATACCGGTGACGGTCAGCATCGCTCTGGTCGCGGTTCTCAAGCAAGGCAAGGCGATGACCGACGCAACGAGGAGCCACGTGGCAAGGGCCGCAATCAAAATGCTGGAAAGCCTCATCGTGCTGATGGTGGGCGCTCGGATCGCAACGGTCAGGCTTCCCGAAATGGCAGTCGTCCAGGCTCTTCAACGCGCAATGGCAGTGGTGTGCCAACGTCGCGCGGGCAGAAGCATGATGCCAATGGCAACGCACCGCGCAGACGCCCGCGTGCTGGCAGCAGCAGTGCGTCTCAACGCGATCGAAAGCCTGAACTTGTCTGACTTGTTGAAGGCTTAAAACTCAAATGAAAAACCCAAGATACGCTTGATGCGGTCTTGGGTTTTTCATTGCTGTCGTGCCCTATAACTTTCGACGCTTGCTATTGGTCCTGGCTGCACGACTGGAGTTGGATTAGAGATCACCGGTTAGGAATTGCGCCTGGCCATTTGCAAATGACCAATCCTCAGCGTTGCAGGCCACGTGATTGATCATCACGTCGCTTGGCGCAATGCCGCAGCTTTTCTCCAATTCCTCGACCGTCAGTTTGTAGAATTCTTTTTTCATCGCAATCGTGCGCTGTGTCGTCGTCACCTGGATCATGACGAAGTTTTTCGTGCGCGGGATACCAAGGCCAGTATCTTCCATGATCATGCGTGACGGTTTGTGCTCGTTAACGATTTGATACCTGTCACGCTCAGGCACCTTGAATGCTGCGAGCATGGAGCGATGGACAGCGTCCAGCATGTCCTTCAACTCTGCGTCTGTACGGCCCTCATAGATGTCGAATCTTAGCAGCGGCATGATTGTTTGTTCTCTCCGGTCAAGTTGCCCATGGATTGCCCGGCTGATCTGTCGGCCTGGTTCGTCCGGCTTACCGGTCTACGTGGAAACCTGCAACATTTCGCGTCATGTCGTCTGGGTTCTGGTGCGGGAAAGTTGGATGATGGTTTGTGAACCCACAATCTAGCCCACTCTGCCTCGGTGATTTTCGACAGACGTTACCAAGTTAGAGAGAGTAGCAATCACAAATTATGAGATCAGCTGATCAATGGTGTTGACGCCGCTGTTCCCGACATCTGCGATGGGGAGTAAGCTGCCGTAGACGCGATTTCGGTTGTTCAGGTAGCACTGCGGACTGTGGCCATGTTTCAAATACTTCTGGAACAAGACATCTGGTGTGCGACGCTAGGGGCATTGAATACAGCCAGGCTAGAAGTGAATAGCGTCGGCCAGCGCAACTTGCGATTCTTGCCCTCAACTCCAAATTGGCAATGCACACCAGCGGAGATGAAGTTGAGGTCTAAGACATCGCAGAAGTCGGTGTTACTTCGTCAAGATCAGTCGGCCGTTTGATGTGATCCGTAGAAGATATTCGGCGCCTGCATGCATAAGGACGACTTCCGAACGACCTGCCATGAGGTCCACAACGTTGATGTAACGCGCTGACGTTTTTTCTGACGTACCATCCAAGACCGGGCATCCCTGCTCTTTACGCGTCGTTTGTTCCGGGTCTGCCATATGTCCCTATGCAACCTCTTTCTTAGATAGGAAAAAGTTGATCTGGGACGTCTCGGTGATGCCTGCTCACCGACGTTCTCAGTCGCACTCTAGTGACGTTACGGTAGAGGAAAGCACATATTGTTGACAAATCCAATACACAATATGAAATGGTCAAGCTTGGCCGTATCTGTGTCCGAGGGGTGGTCTATTCAACGAACTGTTTAGGCAGCCAGAGCTTCGTGCGTGATTGAATTATGGTACCGTCGACAACGGCCTTGTAACGGAAAGTGTGATGGCAGCGTCTGCAACAGTTCTTAAACTTGGAACGGTGCAAGAGACCGATAGTCAGGTCTCGGCTACTAGGTTCGATCTCAACCATGAAGATCGTGAGCTTCTGGAGTGGTTGAGGTCTGTTGCACTGGATGTTCAGCTCCAAGGCCGCATTGACGTTGAACGCGCTTGCGAACTGATCGCCGTCTGTCCAGGTGGAGCACCGCATCGCTATGCTTCCGCTCTCCTCAGTGCCACAATGACCTATACCAAGACAGACGCGCCCCTCTACCGCAAAGGGACGGATAACGTCTCTCGCATAGAGGCTTGGCTTGTCCGCTTGTTGGGTTGTTTTCGCTCAGGCGATCGCCTCGGCGTTGAAATGCTGGTCCGAAGCACAATCCGGCCAGGCGGGCAACGATGGGTGCGTTTTCTTGCGCAGGGTCTTTCAGAAGTGATCTAATGGTCGCGAACGTCCGTTAGTTCCGTTGATCTCGCCAGTGTTTTTTTTTTGCGGGACAGCCCCGAAATCAACAAGGGAGAACGGTATGGGTGAAGTCGCAACTGACTTGTCGCCTGACGCGGTTTCTGAAATCGCTGATGGATTGACACAGGCATTGGCCGAAACGGCCGTGCAAACGCTTAAAGCGCAAAACTACCATTGGAACGTCGAGGGTATGGCCTTCGGTCCCCTGCATGCGCTTTTTCAGGAAATCTACGAAGATCACTTTGAAGCTCAGGACAACTTGGCTGAGCGCATCAAGGCGTTGGATGTGCATGCCGAAGGCCGCATGTCGGTCTACCTGAAGCGTAGCCGGATCGACGAGTGTGACGGGCACAAGACCGATGTTGAAATGGTGAAGAACTTAGTTGCCGACCAGAAGACACTATCGTCAACAAATCTGGCACTCGCAGCGCTTGCGGAAAAGCACCAAGACATGGTGACGAACGACATGGCCATCGGGCGCGCTCAGGTCCACGATAAGTTTGCTTGGCTACTCCGGTCACATATCAAGGCTAAGTAACTGAGTGGTCTTTAGATGCTGCAAGCCAGCCGCATGATGGCAAGCCAGCGGCTCTAGAGCACCACGTAGAGTTTTCAGATATCACCGTCGAGGGCCGATCAACACACCGGCATCAATTTACAAGCTTTCCAGCTCATCGAGCGGACACGCAGCGTCCTTCTTTCTGCAGCGCTTTCGATACGCTTTCTCCCAAAACGCATACCCGCCCATTTCTTTCTGCTGTTCTATAAGTTCTACAATAAAACCGAGCTGCTTTTTGCGCTTGCCAAGTTTCTTAAACTGCTTCTTTTGCTTTTTATCCATTGAGCAACCAATGCAGTGATCTCCCCGTCTGAACTTGCATACATCTATGCATGGAGAGGGAACCTTTTGACCCATATTTGTATCCTTACGGGAAGCGGGTGGAGCACAATCAAGTCTCCGAAACGAAGTCTTCAAGCGCTCTAGCGAACGACGTCTGTCCAGAAGAACGCAGTGTGATAAAGGCCTTGCAGTGTTTTTGGCATAACTTCTTTGCGTGTTGGCAGGCGCTGTGGCTGACGCAATCGATCGGGCAGAAAACCGCGTCACAGCTTTCAACCAATTTGTCTATCCGGTGAAACGCGTCTTCAATACCACCGTCGTGATGGAGGAAGTCAGTTGCACAGCTTTTAGCAACATCGCGAAGTTGATCCAACGAGCCTCGCCGTCCACCTAGATATAGGAGTTTCTGGATCGGCTTTGGTCGTGCATCTGGTAGCTTGAGTTCACACGCTTCAGCACCAGGACACGCTAGGACATCTTGCTCGATTGGTTTGCGACGAAGTAATGCTTCAAGCTGCTTGAATCGCTTCGACAGTTTCACCAACTCGGCTTCTGCAGATCTGGCACGTTCGCGCGCACCCACGAGAGCACGATCACGGCGAGCCAACTTCTGCTCTGAGATCTGTGTGCCCAGTATGGTTTGAGCCGGCATTGAGACTGAAGCTGTTGGCTTGCGTTGCTCTGCGTCTGCCAACTTGGCTGTTAGCTCCGCAATCCTTTGGTCGCGATCATTTAGCGCGAGCGCGTGTTTGTCGCGTAGGCGTTTTAGTTGATCGTCGCGTTCTTTCAAGAGAGCTTCAAAACTGGCTGCTTCTTCCGCCTTTCGATGCGTCGCCTTGCCAAGCAAATGGCTCAGCATATGCACCTCGCCAAATACGGCATGTGCGATTTTCGAGGGGACGTTCGCGCAACTCATGAAGGCCCAAAATGCGCCCGGCAATCGGCCTGCCTCATACTCGGCATTCCAAAGTGCTTGCAGCGCATCGGCATCGCTCAGTCGGCTGACCTTCCGGACGATGCCGCCAAATCTTTGATCTAGGAGCTTGTGCAAGGCCCGCGCGATCGGTGTGTCCGATGACGCGTTGTGAACGAAGAACCCATGAACATCATACGGCTCACGGTTTGCGTCAATTTCAATGCCCACCTTTGGCGCAAGTCGTAGAAGGTCTTCATGAGACAGGCAGGTTCCCACGATTGCGCATTGTAGCCCACCTTCGATTTTCCAGAGCTTGATCCGGCCTTTTGTGCATGTACGGTCAGTCTGTTGTTGGTTCTCGCAAGTTTTCGCTTCACACATCGGATGCCTGCTGCTTGGTGGTGACAGCGAAGGGCTTCGTGCTGTTTGACGTGTCTTCGGGTTGAGCCCACCATGGTTTTTGAACCGGCCTGGGCGAAGTGCGCGCCGCAAGGACTAACGCGTCGCTAAAGTTCATGTTTAAAGCAGCAGAAATGATGAGAGCTCTGTGCTTACTGCGATTGGATCGTAACGGATCGAAATAAGAAAAGCGCATGATGTCGAGCACTCCGAACGTGTCCACCACTCATATCCATCACTGTAACTATACTTTTCTAGTAATCAAATAGCCGTTTAGACTAAGCGCGGTCTGATGGCAGTCATCGCGTTAGGTGCGCAGCGATCATATGATTGTCGAACGCCAACGCTGGATGCCGATTCTGAGTGGCTGGTTGATGAGGTTTGGATCTCACAAAATCGCCGTTCCCCGAGCTTATCGCAAACTCTGACGCGTAGGCCGGTGCGACACCGCAACCGTCGTCCAATACAGTCTCGCCTACGACTGCATGTTGCGCAGTATCTATGTATAAGACGCGTCCCGCGCGCGGTGCTGATGCCGCAAGCAAACGGCCATCGGCGGACATGGCGACGGACCCAATGTAGCCTTGCAATGACCCACCCATATGATCGAGCGATGTGATCAATGAGAGTGGCTTCTCAAGGCCAGCAGTTCCGACCAAACTCGGTGCATCGTCCAAGCCACCTTCCCACTGTGCACCAAACCATACGGTGCCTCTCGCATCCATATCCAGATGTCTGATGGAGAGTTTATGCATCGATCGGGGCAGTTCATGGCGGACGATGAGATCACCGGTTTGTCGATCGAGGAAAACCAGAGATGGCCGCATGTCGGCAACATTGAGTTTCGAACGACCGGCATCAGGATGTGTCTCGATACCACCGTTGGCAACGACAAGATCTTTGCCGTCCGGTGATAACAAGATGTCATGGGGGCCAACCCCATGGCTTTCAAATTCACCGATCCTCTTAAAGCTTGTGTGGACGTCATAGACACCGATTACGCCACGGGCATTGTCAAAGTCATTTTCTGTTGCGTAGAGCAGGCGGCCATCACGTGAAAACACGCCATGACCGTAAAAATGCCGATCGCTAGGGGATTGGAACGCCGTTGGTGGTTTGCGGTCGGTTAGGTCGAATGCAACAGCGAACGTGCCCGGTCGGCGTGCGAAAACAACGCCCTGACCGGTCGGTTGGTGGACCACTGCATCATGACCTCGCGCAGCAAGTGGGATCTCTCGCAGGATGTCACCGCGCTCGTTCAAAATGACGAGCCCAAACGCCGAAGCTCCACGACGGACCGAAGATATGAATAGCGGGGTTGCCAGGGCATTTGCCTGCACACTAAGCGGCAGAAGTCCTGCCGCTGACATCGCCGTTGCGCCGCGTAGAACAGATCGCCGATCAATCACCATCGAGCTCATTGAATCCTATGGTCAAACCAGCAGAAGGCGCTGTTTGGCGTGCGATAACCTGGCGCAAACCGTTCGTATAAAACCGCATTTGACGGAGCTGTGAAATCTCAAAGTCATCAGCGGAGAGGCGTTTCTTGGGAGGCACCTCTAATGATTTGGCAAGTCGCTCTAACGCGCCAAAGCCTTGTGCAGTCCATTGCTTCACCCACTCGGTTCTGCCTCGCGCAAAGTCCGTCAGGGAAAGTGCGTCATTCAACTGCTTCAATGACGACAGGCTGGCCTCAACATAGTCGTCGGCTAACCCCAAACGTTGAAAGGGAACCTTGGCGCGCTTTGCTTTCCCCATTGCCAACTCATAAAGCGGCACAATCTTCTGGCTACGCACCAACTGAAGTCCAAGCACCAGAGACTTTACAAGTTGGGCTACACTCTCGTCTGCATTTCGAAAGACTTTATGGTTGGGGTCCGGATTGAGAATCCGCGTTCGCCAACCGTCTGGCTTTGTCCATTCCGCATGGATTGTGTCAGCCGCTTTTTCGACGAGACGCGCCACTCCGCGGATATAAAGGCACTCGTAGTCTTCAGCTTTTTCAACGGGGCCGTTTGCGAACCGCTTGGCTTCATGAAGCAGAAAATATTCTACGGCCCCCAGTCCGAGCACAGCGACGCTTTGGTCTTTCAGAACGTCTGGCTCAAGGCGTTTCGCATCATGTTCGTGAAAAACTTTGCGCATTTGGCGTCGGGTCACGCCACGCGGGTCCGGCCAGAAGTGAATGTGCGACGCCCGACCTTCGTCCCGAAGAGGGCCGAAACGCAAGTGCTCAGCTGCAGCCCAAGCGAGAACCGTTTGGCGAAAGGCACTTTCCGTCGTTTTCAACGACCCGATGTCCTGCGCGTCGCAATGATACTCAACGGCATGCGTCAAATCTTTGGTCGTCTGAGACAGCTTTGCAAACACTGGTACCACGTGTGCATCAACCGTGCGTTCAACGCGGTTGAGTAAGTCAACCTCTCGCTCCTTGGACGTGACCGATGGACTGGGGTTGGCGCGAAGGTCGGTGACATAAATCAAGACAACCGCCATGGTGCATGCGCCCGCTAGGAATGCTTTGGAAAATCTGGCAGTCATGCGCGCGCGCACCTTTCTAAAGTCGCCAAAAACGATACACCTTGAAGCTACCAATACTCTCGGCGAAAAGATATGTTGACTAATTTGGTATGCAATTGGATTGTTGGCGTCGTCGGGACGAGCTGCCGCCAGATCCGATGCTCCATAACACCATTCCTGGGAGTAGAACCGTCGATGAGACCGATAGGAACCATCTTCGCCATGGCCGCCGCCACCACAATCGTTTCTGCGGGAGCCAGTATCAGTGCTCGGGCCACTGAAACGCAAGTCGCTGGCGTCTTAAAGACCTACGCTGACATCGCAGAAGCGAACTATTCTGACGCGTTAACTGGCGCAAAATCGATGCGTGCAGCAATCAATGAGCTTATCGCCAATCCAACACCAAAGACGCTAGAGGCCGCTAGAACAGCCTGGATCGATGCCCGAGTTCCGTACATGCAAACCGAGGCGTTTCGGTTTGGCAACAAGATCGTCGATGACTGGGAAGGCAAGGTGAACGCCTGGCCCCTGGACGAAGGTCTGATCGATTATGTCGACGGCGGTGCCTACGGGGACGAGTCCGACGAAAATGATTTTTACACGGTCAACGTGATTGCAAATCCCGTTCTAAAAGTGGGTGGTGAAACAATCGACGCAACGGCGATCACAAAAACGCTGTTGGAAAAAACACTCCATGAAGCTGGCGGGATCGAAGCAAATGTTGCGACCGGTTACCACGCTGTCGAATTTTTATTGTGGGGTCAGGATTTAAACGGGACCGGGCCTGGAGCAGGCAATCGCCCCGCCACAGATTTCGATCCAGCGAATTGCACTGGGGGCAATTGTGAGCGACGCATCACATATTTGAAAACTGTGACTGATCTACTGATTGATGATCTCGAATGGATCACGAAGCAATGGGCTTCGCAAGGTGAGGCACGATTGGCCATCACCGAGGCCACAGACAAGAACGGGTTGCGCGCTATTTTTACCGGCCTTGGAAGCTTGTCCTACGGCGAACTTGCAGGAGAACGCATCAAGCTCGGTCTCATGCTGCACGACCCTGAAGAAGAGCACGACTGCTTTGCCGACAACACGCACAATTCGCACTTCTACAATGCTGTTGGCATGCGCAACATTTACACCGGCGCTTATACGCGGACGGATGGCACCACGGTCGAAGGCCCCAGCATTTCTGATCTTGTGAAGGCACAATCTGCCGACACCGATGCCAAGATCCTCCAATCACTTGATGCAACAACTGCTGCGATGCAGACCATGAAGACTCGCGCGGAAACGACGGAGCGATACGACCAGATGATTGGGCAAGGCAACAAAGAGGGAAATGCAGTTGTCTTAAGCGTGGTCAATGCATTGATTTCGCAGGCTCGCGAGTTAGAGCGCGGCATTGCCGTTCTCAACCTTGAAGCTATTGCGTTCGAAGGATCAGATAGCTTGGACGCACCAGACACAGTTGGCGCTGAATAGACGAAACGTCTGATCCAAGATGCGTAACAACCGGATCTGACACCGGTTCAGTTGAACCTTGAGTAGAACAAGCCAGGCATGGGCAGAACGCGACATTCACGTCGTGGTCATCTCTCACCGAGCCAGTTCCAAACGACTTTGGAATAGGGATTGGGGGATATGAAAAAATCATTCCGTGCCTTTGGGCTTGATAGCGCAACGGTCATCTTAGCAACCTGCGCGGCAGGCCTCTCATTTGCCAGTACGGCCAATGCCGCTGATTTTGGCGGAGACTGTTGTGCTGACCTTGAGGAACGCATTGCCGAACTTGAGGCCACCACTGCCCGCAAGGGCAATCGCAAAGTCAACTTGACGATTTCTGGGCATGTACATCAGGCTGTTATGTTCTGGGACGATGGCGTTGAGGACAATGTCTATGTCGTTGATAATCAGAACGACCAATCGAACTTCGCCTTCACGGGTGATGCCAAAATCAATCCCGATTGGACGGCAGGTTTCAATCTTATTGTCAGGCTGCAACAAGCGCTCTCCGGCGAAGTGTCAGCAGATGATGATGCGGCGTTGGACGATGGTCCGTTGATCATTCGTGAAGCCAACTGGTTCTTGGAAAGCAAAACGTTCGGCAAGCTCTCCGTCGGATTTGCACCGCGTGTCACCGATGGCGCTCCCGAAAATGATTTGTCCGAGGCCGGTTTGCCAGCGTACGCGGGCATGCAGGATATTGGTGGTGGCTTCTCGTTGCGTCGGAGTAGCGATGGGAGCGCACTCGATATCAGTTGGGGAGACCTCATGTCTCACCTCAACGGCGATACGGCGAACTTGGTAAGGTACGATACGCCCGAGCTAGCCGGTTTTGTTTTCTCTGTTAGTGCCGGGGAAGATGACATTTGGGATGTTGGGGGCACCTTCTCGGGAAAGCTTGGACAGATCGCCATCGAAGCGGCTGTTGCATACTCACAGCTTACCGACAATGCAGATGATGAACCCGATAGCAATGTGATTGTCGGGTCGGTTGCGTTCCTTCACGAGCCAACTGGTTTGAATTTTCTGGTTGCCGCGGGTCAACAGTCCTTTGAAACTGCCGTGCTCGATACGGATGGTGTCACCAGAGAGGCTGAAGACTTCAAGTTCATCTACATGAAAGCTGGATGGATCACCCAGCTCAACACACTCGGCAACACTGCATTTTATGGTGAGTATGGCCATTTCGAAGACTTGGCGACGGCCCGAACGGATAGCGCTCTCGTCGAAGGTTTAACTGGTGGTGCAAACAATCGCGTCGCAGGGAGCGAAGTGGAGGCCTTTGGTTTCGGTGTAAACCAAAACATCGAAGCCGCCGACATGGATATCTACATCGGATATCGCTACTATGATGCAGAATTTTCCGTGGTCGATGGTGCAGGCGCAGCCGTTGCAACTGCTGACACAGAAGACTTTCAGTCGGTCATTGTTGGCTCAGATATTCGGTTTTGATCGGTGTCAGAGTATAGTCGCTCAAGAACGTCGCCAGGCTATTGCCTGGCGGCGTTTATGTTTGTTTGCTCTTTCCCGCAGGATTCTACTCTTTGAGGCAACGCCATGCGAAAGTCGGTACTGTACGTCCCCTCTCTCATCAGTGTTCTCGTCGTTGTCTTGGCTGGAGCGTTACGTGCCGGTGACAATGCCGATGTCGCTGCGTTAGAGCCCGGTGAAGCCTATCCCGGTGGCAATGCGACAACACAAAAATCGTCGTCTCATCGTGATGTCTTCTCTCAACCTTCGCGTGGCATCGGCTTTGAGGGAGAATTGAATTTCAAGATCGGCAACGCACTGTTTCGAAAGTTCTGGGTCGCCTCGCCTGCTTCCACGAAATCCTCAGATGGACTAGGCCCACTCTATAATTCTCGAAGCTGCCAAACCTGCCATCTGAAGGATGGACGCGGTCATCCACCAAACGCCAATTGGCCCGACGACAATGCGGTTTCAATGCTGATGCGGTTGTCGATTTCGCCACAAAGCGAGGCGGACGAATTACGTCTCTTACAGAGGCGTACGAACGTCATTCCCGAGCCAACATATGGCGGCCAGCTTCAGGATCTCGCTACACCCGGGCAGCCAATTGAAGGCCGTATCCACGTCACCTACACAGAGCGCATGGTGACGCTGGGCGACGGTACGCTCGTGTCTCTTCGCCAGCCGACCTATCGCGTGACCGACCTAGGTTTTGGGCCTTTGCACCCCGACACCATGTTGTCTGCGCGCGTTGCACCGCAGATGATCGGACTTGGATTGCTCGAAGCCATTCGTGAAGCTGATATCCGAGCAAACGCTGATCCAGACGATGCTGACGGAGATGGTATATCGGGGCGCACGAGCGAAGTCTGGTCACGCGAAGCCGATGGTATTGCCCTTGGCCGTTTCGGATGGAAGGCGGGGAACCCAACTGTACGGCAGCAAACCGCGGATGCGTTCTCCGGTGACATGGGGTTGTCGACATCGTTGTTTCCAAAAAACGCTGGCGACTGCACCGACGCACAAACCAATTGCTTGAAAGCACCCCATGGAAACGACACGGTTGAAGGCACGCCCGAAGTCACCGATGACATGCTCAGACTTGTGACGTTTTATGCGCAAAATCTTGCAGTTCCCGCACGTCGCAATCTCGGATCACCAGAGGTTTCGAGAGGAAAGTCTCTCTTTGCAGAAGCGGGGTGTGCAAACTGCCACACGCCATCGTTTGTCACAGGCCAGGTCGATGGGCAGCGCCACCTCTCTCATCAACGCATTTGGCCCTACACCGACCTTTTATTGCACGATATGGGTGAGGGCCTTGCGGACAATCGTCCTGATGGTGTTGCGTCGGGGCGCGAGTGGCGCACGCCGCCGTTATGGGGAATTGGCCTGACACAGGTCGTAAATGGGCACACGAACTTTCTGCATGACGGACGGGCGCGCTCAATTGAAGAAGCCATACTATGGCACGGCGGGGAGGCCGAAAAAGCACGCGATGCTTATGCGACTATGAGCAAGACTGAACGCGACGCTCTTATTGCTTTTGTGAATTCGCTTTGATGGTTTGCGGCATTGGCCTTTCGGCCGGATAACCCTCGA
>JBCBRD010000003.1:0-40222 GCA_039819885.1 Pseudomonadota bacterium | reverse complement strand
CTTGCCACATTTGCAAACATCGTGATGCCGACGCTGTAGGCCGGGACCGTCACGCCGTGCGCACTGTCGGTGTCGCCACCTGCCAGGTGAATGCCGAACTTTTCTTGCGCATCGGCTAATCCCTGCACGAAGCGTTTCAGCCATGCAGGATCGAGGTCGTCTGGAAGCATGAGCGTCATAAGGTAGGCGTAGGGCTTTCCGCCTTTTGCGATCACATCGGAGACGTTGGCGGCCAGTGCTTTCCAGGCGACATCATAGGGATCGGCCGTCGGCGGAAGGTGGATGCCGGCAACGACACCGTCGGTGGAGACAACAAAATCCTTGCCCGCAGGCGGGGACAGGCAGGCTGCGTCATCGCGCAGACCAAATGCACCTGGGATACCTTGGGCCAGCGGTGCGAAGAGTGTGTTGATCAGCTCTTCTTCTGATGTCCAAGCGGGCGCCGGCTTTCGATCGCGGTCAGGTGGGTTCGACATCGTGCCGGCCTCTGCTTCAATCGCCAGCCGTATCCGTGGCTTCTCCAGCCGGCATCTGGTGAGGGGCCTGTGTTGGCTCTGCCGCCTTGGATGGCTGTACTGATTTTGGAGCAAATTCCAGCGGTCTGTACTCATGCGCCAGCCGGTCGAGGACGCCGTTGACGACGCGGGGTTCTTCGTCGTCAAAGAAGGCTCGGGCCACATTGATGTATTCGTTGATCACAACCCGACCCGGGATGTCGTCGCGCTCAAGAAGTTCATAGGCGCCGGATCTAAGAATGGCGCGCAGGATGCTATCGACGCGGACGAGGCGCCATCCCGTTGCCAGCGCCTTGTCGATTGGCAGATCGAGATCACGTTGGCGCCGGACTACGCCGCGCACCAGTTCGGCAAAGAACACGTTGTCGGACTTCGCAATCGCTTCACCGCTTTCCGTCCTCGGCATGCTCTTGGTCGTGTACTCTTTAACAACCTCACCAACATCGGTGCCTGCCATGTCCATCTGGTAAAGCGCCTGCACGGAGGCCATGCGGGCGGCAGTCCGTGTGTTTAGTTTTTGCGCCCGGGGTTTTGGCACTGGCTGTTTGATAGGGCCATCGGCGGTCATACTTGCGCCCCCAGATCGGCGCTGGCATCGACGTTGTTGAATTTGTCTCGGAGTTCGATCAGGGCGAGGCATGCTCGCGCTGCGTCTCCGCCTTTCCCTTTGCTGCCGCCGTCTGCCCGCTTGATCGCTTGCTGCGCATTGTCGACAGTCAACAGAGCGTTGCCAAGCGGCAGGTTTTCCATCATCGCCAGTTCCATGGCCCAATGGTTGGCGTTGTCGCACACAACATCATAGTGGGCGGTTTCTCCGCGAATGACACAACCCAGCATGATTGCCCCGTCGAATGTTTTCGGGGTTGGACCAATATCCTCGTCGATCTCGTCCAATCCTGGAACAACCGAGAAACGCATGGCCTCAGATGCCAGTCCCAGCGCCTGCGGGATCTCAAGTGCGCCTGGAACGGAGACGATCTCGTACGTCGCATTCGCAGCCTGTAGCGTCTCGACCGCACCCGACACCAACATGTCAGCGATGTCTTCGTAAAAACGCGCCTCGACAATCAGGATGTGAGGAGGGCCGTTGCGCCCGCCTTCGTGCCCGGATGAACCGTCAGCCAATTCATCCGTCGTTCCCGTTTTCAATACCATTTCAGATGCTCATCAACTGAGTTCGCGGGTTCCGACAATTCGGAGACCGAACGATTCCAATCCCACATAGACATGGGCGGGCGAGTTCGTCATCAAAACCATTTCCGACACACCGAGGTCGCTCAGGATTTGAGATCCAATTCCGATTTCTACCTGTCGACGTTCGCGGCGGCTGTCGGTTTGGCCCGATGGGGCATTTTGGTTTTCCACCCAGGCGGAAAGCGATGTGGGGGCGAGATCGCGGATCAGTACGACAACACCGCGGCCTGCTTCTTTCACCATCGCCAGTGATTTGTCGATGTTGCCGGTTTCTTCGACATTGACGCCGGCCAGATCGACAAGCGGATTGACAGCGTGCACGCGGACAAGTGCTGGTTCGTCTGCGGTCAGGTCACCGCAAACCAGTGCCACATGCTCTTCGCAGGGTTCGACCGTTGTGCGGTAGATGTGCATGCGCATTGGCCCGCCATGGGCACTCACAATGTTGCTGCTTGCCACCTGCTCGACCACCCGGTCGTTTCGCAAGCGATACGAGATGAGGTCTGCGATTGTCCCAATTTTCAAGCCATGACGCTGCGCAAATGGAATGAGATCTGGGACGCGGGCCATTGTGCCGTCGTCGTTCATGATCTCGCAAATGACAGCGGCAGGATAAAGCCCCGCGATTTTGCAAAGGTCGACCGAAGCCTCGGTATGGCCAGCGCGCATGAGCACCCCACCGTCCCGGGCCATCAACGGGAACACATGACCTGGCGAGACGATTTCTTCCGCGCCCTTTGTGGGGTCGATGGCCGTGGCAATGGTCCGTGCGCGATCGTGGGCTGAAATGCCGGTTGAGATACCTTCGCGGGCTTCGATTGACTGGGTGAAGGCTGTACGATTTCGCGATGCGTTCGCGCGCACCATCTGGGACAGATGTAGTTCGTTCGCGCGGTCTTGGGTCAGCGTCAAACAGATCAGCCCCCGGCCGTTGGTGGCCATGAAGTTGATCGCATCTGGTGTCGCCATCTGCGCTGGAATGATCAGATCGCCTTCATTCTCGCGATCTTCCGCGTCGACCAGAACGACCATCCGGCCGTTCCGCATGTCTTCGACAATTTCCTCAGTTGGCGACAGAAAGCCTTTGCCCTCTGCGTAGACAGCCGTGGCGCCGATTTCACTCACTTACGAAACTCCATCAGCCGCGCGACATACCGTGCGAACAGATCCACTTCCAGATTGACGATTTGATCGGGCGTTGTCGCGCCCCACGTCGTCACCGTCAAGGTGTGTGGGATAAGATTGACGCCAAAAGTGGTTCCGCGCACTTCGTTGACCGTCAACGACGTTCCATCGAGCGCTATTGATCCTTTCGGTGCAATATAAATCGCCAGGTGTTCGGGCACCTCGAATGTGAAGCGACGGCTTTCGCCATCGTCAGCGATGTCGACTACGCGTGCCGTACCATCGACATGTCCGGTGACCACGTGACCGCCCATTTCCGCACCCAGCTTGAGTGAGCGCTCAAGGTTCACTGGGTGATTTTCAGTCCAGGCTGCGAGCGATGTCTTGGAGCGCGTTTCATTGGACACATCGACAGTGAACCGGCTGCCAGCACCATCTTTTTCAACGGACGTGACGGTCAGACAGCAACCGTCGCAGCAGATCGATGCGCCTATATCAATCGTGTCGGCAACGTATGCTGTTGCAATGGTGAAGCTCTCGCCCTTGCTTGCAACGACTTTTCCGACGTCTGTGATGATGCCTGTAAACATGAGCGCGTCCGGTGTTCCTGTTCTCGTAGGTTGAAGTGACAGTCTTTCGCCAACGGCTGCATTAATCGTGCGGCAAGGCGGAGGCAGAGGCGGGCCTCAAAACAAACATACCGTCATTATCCAGCCTACGCTTCTCGATGCAGGTGAAGGTCCAGCCATTCGACAGAGCTGCCAAATTGTTTTGAACCCTTTGAGAGGCCCCGTCCAATCCGTCTGCCCCTAAGGCTTTGAAGACAACGATTTCATCTGCCATGCGAGACATGAGAAACGCCTTCCACATCGTAGGCCCGCCTTCCACCAGAAGGCGTGTTATCCCGCGTGCAACTAAGGCCTCCGCAAGGGCTGGCAGCCAGATCTGGCCGCGAACGGTCTTGAGTGCAACCACATCAGCATTGGTAGAGTGTTCATTCTTCGAACTCTCAAGCTGCTCAAGTGATGGAATTGCGAGGATTGGCTTGTTAGTGAGAACGGGCGTGATACTGGGCGTTGTTGATGAACTCAGCAGTCGTGCGTCTGGAGAGATTACTGTCTGACCCGCGACAATCACAGGCCGCGGGCTGCGGTTCTCCAGTCCTGGCAATCTGCATGAGAGCGCTGGATCATCATCACGGAGCGTGCCCGCTCCGATCAGAATGGCATCTGCTTTTGCCCGCAACATGTGCCCGACCCGCCGCGCCAATTCGCCCGTTACCCAAACGGGTTTACCGTCAACCCCGCGGGCAACCTCACCGGTCTGGTCCAGTGCCATTTTGAGTTGAACCAACGGTCTTCGCTCCGTGACGCGAACAATGTGGCCCCGCAAACTCGCGTGAGCCTCATCTGTGCGAACACCGCGCGTGACTTTTATGCCGGCAGCGCGGATACGGTCGAGCCCGCGGCCAGAGACCCGCGGATCAGGATCTTCCACAGCAACAACCACACGGCCTACGCCTGCTTGGATGATGGCATCAGCGCATGGGGCCGTTTTTCCATAGTGCGAACAGGGTTCCAGAGTGACGTAAATCGTCTGCCCGCGCGCACGGTCGCCTGCTTGTCGTAACGCTTCGGTTTCCGCATGTGGGCGACCGGTGGGCTGGGTCCATCCCCGAGCGATGACTTCACCGGTTGCTTCATTTGCTATGACCGCACCCACGGCCGGATTAGGAGCCGTCCGTCCATGACCACGCGAAGCGACAGTGAGCGCGACCTGCATCATCTGCCGATCAAACTCGGACGGACCAGCTTGCTCGGCTTGGTCGTTTTTTTGGTTTTCTGAGCGTGGCTTCGCGTTCAATGTTTTTTCGCAGCTACTGGCCGACGGCTGGCACCTTGAGCGATGTCACGTGCCGACTGAATAGGGGCTGTTGATGCGGCAAGTTCACGTTTGGCCTTGACTGCTGCGAGGCGCGCGCGCTCTTCGTCGAGCCAGGGTTCAACGGGTGGGGGTACGGCATCGCGTGCGATCTCGCCGAGGACGCCTTCAAAGTCGGCCGCTTCGCGGAAGTCTCGATAAACGGATGCAAACCGGACATAACCAACCGGATCGAGACCGCGCAGGGCATCCATGACGGCCTCACCGATATCCTCCGACGTTATTTCTTGATCACCTCGTGTTTCCAATTCACGTACGATCTCGGAGACCATCTGCTCCATGTCATCGCGATCGACAGGGCGTTTGCGGAGCGCAATGACAACTGAACCTAAGAGTTTGTCGCGATCAAACGGCACCTTGCGCCCAGACCGCTTCACGACGGTCAACTCGCGCAGCTGCACGCGTTCGTGCGTGGTAAATCGCCCCTCGCAATCGGGACAGACGCGGCGGCGTCTGATGGCTGTATTGTCTTCGACGGGGCGACTGTCTTTGACCTGTGTCGCCTCGCTCGCGCAGTAGGGGCATCGCATGTGCGCTGGAATCCTCAGCAATTGGTGGCGCAGTATCAGCGGGCTGGCCACCAGAACGTCGAACGCCAGCCCCTGTGATCACAGAAGCTGGCGTACCAGTCTAGCGAGTTCGTTGGCTTGTGAGTAGGCGTCCTCGGAGTTTGTCCTACCTGTGCACGGCGAATTGGCCGCTTAGCTGTAAATCGGGAACCGGCTGCATAGCGCGATGGCCTGTTCTTTGACCTTTGCTTCTACGGCTGCGTTGCCCTCTTCGCCATTCTCCGCCAGACCATCAAGGACATCAGCGATCATTCGGCCAACTTCACGGAATTCCGCAACGCCGAAGCCACGCGTTGTGCCTGCCGGTGTGCCCAGGCGAATACCAGACGTGACCATTGGTTTTTCTGGATCGAATGGAATGCCATTCTTGTTGCAAGTAATGTGCGCGCGCCCGAGCGATTTTTCGGAAATGTTACCGGTGATGCCCTTTGGACGCAGATCGACAAGGATCAAGTGGCTGTCGGTCCCGCCGGAAACCAGGGCGTATCCGCGATCAACCATGACTTCGCCCATGGCCTTTGCATTTTCGATCACGCTTTGAATGTAGACCTTGAAGTCTGGACGAACGTCTTCGCCGAACGCAACAGCCTTACCGGCAATCACGTGCATCAACGGTCCGCCCTGTATGCCGGGAAAAATGGCTGAGTTGAATTTCTTGGCCAAGTCACCGTCGTTCGTGAGGATGATGCCACCGCGTGGTCCGCGCAATGTCTTGTGCGTTGTCGATGTACAAACGTGGGCATGTGGAATTGGGCTTGGGTAGAGACCCGCAGCAACAAGACCGGCAAAGTGCGCCATGTCGACGAGGAAGTAGGCCCCAATTTCGTCGGCGATCTCACGGAATGCTGCAAAATCGATGTGGCGTGGATAGGCCGAGCCACCAGCAATCAGCAGCTTTGGTTTGTGCTCGTGCGCCATGCGACGCACTTCGTCCATATCGATCAGGTGTGTTTCCCGGTCGACACCATAGTGGACAGCCTTGAACCACTTGCCTGACTGGTTGACTGAAGCACCATGCGTGAGGTGCCCACCCGCCGCCAAGCTGAGACCCATGATTGTGTCACCGGGCTGAAGGAGTGCTGTGAACACGCCCTGGTTGGCCTGGCTCCCCGAGTTTGGCTGTACGTTCGCGTACTCGCAGTTGAACAGCTTTTTCGCACGGTCCCGCGCCAGATCTTCTGCGATATCGACATACTGACAGCCACCGTAATAACGACGACCTGGGTATCCCTCAGCATACTTGTTGGTCAGCACGCTGCCAGCTGCTTCGAGAACTGCCTGGGAGACGATGTTTTCCGAAGCGATGAGTTCGATCTCATTCTGCTGACGACTAAATTCTTTCTCAATGGCGGCTGCCATTTCGGGATCGGTCTCAGCCAACGGGGCTGTAAAGAATGTTTGGTGATGTGCGCCGCGTTCTGCATGTGCCGTCGACATGAGCTTCCTCGCCTATTTGTTTTTGAACCAGTGGTATGCCAAACGACGGGATGGGAGACTCGGACCACCCGCCAGGGCCGGATAATGAACAATACCGCTACCATAGTCGGATATGTTCTGCCAAGAAACAGCGACCGGCTGCCGCGCCAATCCATCGTAAAGGGTGGGTAGCGATTGCCGAATAGGATGCCCGATCGGGTAGGATAGCTTGAATTGGTGCGTTTGGAGGGAAAGCCCTCAATTCTTTGGCCCAGGTCGTCCAGATCGTCTCGCTGGATTGGGATTTGCGACTTTATTTACCGGTTACCAATGCTTCGCGCTCAGCGATCAGCTGTTCCATGTGCTCGATGGCGTCTGGAACGTTTGAGACAACGCAATCCGCATCGACGATGTCACCGATATTTGGTTCTTGCTCGGTGATGGGACCACTGACCATGACAAATGCATTAGGTTTGATGATCCGCATTGCAACCACCAGTCTGGTCAATGCCGGCAGTGCTTTTCGGTGGCTTGCGGAGAGCCCGATAATCGTATGATCCGAACTCATTGCAGCAGCGACTAATTCGTCATGCGTCCGATGGGTTTGAAGTTCGATTTCCCATCCGCGTTGACGCATGAGATCGGCAGCCACTGTGACGCCTAGCGTATGTGTTTCAGCAGGCGCTGACGCGAAGAACGCATGTCTATGTATGTTGGGTAGCGGCGGCGCTATCACATGACGCAGACCCCGCATAATTGCGTACATGTGGCCGGTTGCGATGGTCACATCTGTGAACGTGACCTTATCGCTTTCCCAAAATTCTCCGAGCCGGCGCGCGGCCTGGCCAAAGTAACCCAAGTACACCGTATCTAGGCTCGCACCTTCATTACGGACAGACGTTATCATCTCCTTCGCTGCAGCCTCATCGTCGCGGAGAAGAACCTGACAAAACGCATCAATCTGACGTGCATCTGGAATGGGTGGGCCGTGGAGAGCCGTTTCAAAACTCTCGGATAATCGAACCAGTACTTCTTCTGCCATGAGAGCCAGAGTGTCTTCGTCTAGCTTTGACTTTTGGGTGTTAATCACGGTCCGAGCCCGAACCAGCGCTGTCTCGTCGAGGTGGGGAATACTTGTGGCTTGTTGCTGCACTTCGACTTCCCCCAACAGATGCGTTGACCGGCATCGCTACTTCGACTGCTTGAAAAATTCCACATCTGCAAACGGCTATGTTCGGCTATCTACGGCTCGCGTTAACTGGTGAGCTTTCTTGTAACGGACCCAACTCTGGTCTCGGCCGTTTTCGGTTTCAGCAGACTAATTCCAGGTCTGACAATTGACCGTTGTCATTTTCATGCTCGTTGTCGGTCATCTCGGTGCATTGGGAGTACGCGATATAGTGCGCAGCGTTACACACATATGTCGCACCCACAAGCTTGTTACTGTCATCGCCATTCGGCACTTTCGTATAAAGACGGCGTGACACGACTAAGCTCGCCGTAAGCACTCCTTGGTCGGCAGCGCTGGATGCTGATTACCAGTTTCACCGGACACGGCAAAGACGAAGAAATACCATGCAATTCAATTGAAATGGCACAACTTTTCGGGTTTCCGCAGGCTCGGAAAACGACCATTAGAACACACAACCGCACTGCAGATCTTTGGGCTTTGATGACGTGGTTGTTTGACTGTCCGCTCGCGCCACAGAGGATCGCTTGCGATAAGCACTGGCGCGGCGGGGTTCTTGTTTATAGGTCAGGATATTGGCGCAGCGCCAGGCTTCGGTACGCCTAAACGGTGCTGATACTTCTGACTGCTACTCCGCAGCTCTTTAGTTCCGCTACTCCGCAGCTCTTTAGTTCCGCTACTCCGCAGCGAGGCGAACGTAAGTGTCCTTGGCCACAGGGCACCGCTCCCAAAGTGAAGTCAGCGCACCAACCAGATGATCCATATGCGCGTCCGTGTGAACTGGCGAAGGGGTCAATCGGATCCGCTCAGTCCCACGCGGTACAGTCGGGTAATTGATGGGCTGCACATAGATGCCATGGTGTTCGAGGAGCGCGTCGGTTACGGCTTTGCAGTGCACCGGGTCGCCGACCATTACCGGAACGATGTGGCTTGGGTTGTCCAGAACAGGCAGGCCTGCATCAATCAAGCGTGCCTTGCACGCTGCTGCGCGTTCCTGATGGCATTCCCTCTCGGCCTGGCTCTCCTTCAAGTGACGGATTGAGGCCAACGCACCAGCGGCGATCGCAGGTGCCAATGATGTTGTAAAGATAAACCCGGAGGCATAGGACCGTATCGCGTCACAGATGGAGCGGGTCGCAGCGATGTACCCGCCCATAACGCCAAACCCCTTCGCCAGCGTTCCATTGATGATGTCGATGCGGTGGGCTGCGTTTTCCCGCTCAGAGATCCCGCCGCCGCGTTGACCGTACAGGCCAACAGCGTGGACTTCGTCGAGATAGGTCATTGCGCCATACTTCTCTGCCAAGTCGCAGATTTTATGCATAGGTGCGATGTGCCCATCCATGGAATAGACGCTCTCGAACGCGATCAGTTTTGGCGTGTCTTTCGGATAATGCGCCAGCAGCCGTTCAAGATCTTCGACATCGTTGTGGCGCCAGATGTGCTTCTTGCCACCACCGTGGCGGATGCCAGCAATCATCGATGCGTGGTTTTTCTCGTCCGAAAACAGCACCAAGCCAGGGATCAACTTCTGGATTGTATCGAGTGTTGCATCGTTTGCAACGAAAGCGGACGTAAACAACAATGCGCTTTGTTTACCGTGTAGGTCTGCGAGTTCGTTTTCCAACTCAACGTGATAGTGGGTGGTGCCTGAGATATTCCGCGTGCCACCCGAACCCGCGCCGACCGTGTCCAGTGCTTCGTGCATTGCTGCTAGCACCTTCGGGTGCTGCGACATCCCGAGATAATCGTTTGAGCACCAGATGCGCACCTCTGCGGGTTCTGGAAGTCGTTCAGCACCATTGGCGAAATGTTCCGCGTGGGGAAAGGCACCACAGCGGCGCTTCAAATCCGCAAATACGCGGTAGCGGCCCTCACGGTGTAGTGCGCTAATCGCATCGTCGAATACGGACTGGTAGTTCATTCACCGACCTCGGAGTGTTCTTTCTCGCAACCGCCGCAACATAGCTAACACATCAGCTCGTTGCGACACCAATGATGCAAGCCCCGTGCTCACCCATTGCACGTCCAATCTTTATGAGGCTAGCTTGTGGTCACAGAGGAAACAATGCGTCTCTTGGTTACAAAAGGAGCGCTCAGTGCCGCAGGCGATTGCTGCATCTGCTCAAAAACAAAGCCGCTACGCCAGGACTGCGTAACGGCTGTGCTGACCTTGAATTTTTGCCACACAAAACAGGATGTTAGGTGACCCCGACTGGGCAATGCACATGCTTAGTAAGCAGATGCGAGCTTGCTGACGCGGTCTTTGCGATAGAGATCACGACGAAACTGGATGACGCCGTCCTTTGTTGCCCAGGCTGTGATGTATGTAAAATACAATTTAACCGGCTTTTTGACCCGCACGTCCTTGCGTTTGCCGCTCTCTTTTATCGCGTCCACCTTATACCGCTCCCAGCCATCCTGGCCGTTCAGTATCCAAGTCACAAGCTGTTCGACGTTCTGCACGCGAATGCAACCGGAGCTTGCAGCGCGGAAGTTGCGACCGAAGATACTGTCGGAAGGCGTGTCATGCAGATAGACCGAATGGGCGTTGTGGAAATTGATTTTCACGAAGCCCAGCGGGTTATCTTCGCCCGGTTGCTGTCGGTATGAGAGGCTGAAGGGACGGCTGGATGTCCAGTTGATCTTCTGCGGATTTACCTTTTTGCCGGAGCCGTCGTACGCGTCGATCCCATATTTCACCAGAACGGACTGCCCTTTCCGGTGCATGCTGCGCCCCTTCGGGATCAGATCCTTGTTGACCACAGTTGGCGGCAGGCGCCAGACGGGGTTGAAGTTCAACTCGTGGATGCGGGACGTTAAAAGCGGCGTCTTGCGATCAATTTTGCCCACCACGCCGGCATGGCGCGATACGATACGATCACCTTCGACAGCTTCGACCTGCGCGGATGGAATGTTAACGGCGACATACCTTTTTGATTTCGTTTTACGAACGTATTGGCGAAGGCGCTTGAGCCCCAACTTCAATTGCTTGAGCCGGTCTTTTGCTGGGACGTTCAATGCAGCGAGAGTGCGCTTGTCCACGATCCCGGTGGGTGCCAGGCCGTTGGTCGCTTGGAAACGTTTGACCGCGGTTTCAAGCCCCACGCCATAGTGGCCTTCGCCCCAATACGGACTTTCTGTGAGATCGCCGCTGGCCGTCAGTCGTTGGCGCAGTCGCTTTACAGCGTCGCCAGAGCTGCCGCCTTCCAGCTTGCCCTTTGGAATTTTCGGCCAGCCGCCAGCTTTGACGATCTTATTATATCTCTGAATGGCTTTTTTGGTCGCATCGACGTTAGCGGGCGACAGAGTCGGAAAACCCTTCGGTGGGTTGGCCTGCCAGCGCCGAGCAAATGTTCGATCCAGATAGCCGGAGGATGTCGTTTGACCGAACGCGCCTGCCATCCAATCGTTGGGACCTTGAGCGTATCCAGGTACAGGCGAAAAAACTGCTCCAACCGACAAGGCGAGCAGGCCAATGAGATGCAGGGATCGCTTCATTCGCAATATCGTCACGGGTGGCCTCATTATCAGTTCTCAGCGTCGCGAAATCGCGCCTTGTTGCCTGAACATCCGCACACAGGTTCGGACCACCGAATTCCATGCGCACATGCCCCAACGCGGAACACGTTACTTACCAACGGTTAACTCACCCTCACTCAGCCCGGCGCCCGCGTTTCACAAACGCGTGTGACTGGCCGTCCAAGCCCGATACCGCTTGGAGCCGAATCGATTATGCCAATGGCTGACCACACACTGGTAAAATTGCTATATTCGAACCACTAATAAAAGGCCTGACAGTCGAGTTTTGGGGGCAAAGGCTGGGGTGGTGCTGCCGAGCAACAAGTCATGTTCTCTAAAGTTGAACGCGTGCCTGCTGCGTGGAGGAATTGATCCCTAGCGATGCGTCCGCGAGTTCCCAACATCGGCCACCAACGAAAAAAGGGACCGCTGCTGCGATCCCTTTTTGAACTGTTTTCTTTGGTCGCGACTAGAGACGGTAGCGGATCTGGTCTGACCAGAAGCGCTCCAAGCGCACCAAAGCTTTGTTGAGACGGTTGAAGTCTTCCTGGTTGACTTCGCCAACGGTTTCAATCGAACCCAACTGACGCTCATAGAGTTTGTGGACGACGTCACAAGCATCCAGACCCTTTTCGGTCAGGCTTACGCGAACAGAGCGCTTGTCTGTTTCGGAACGCTTGTAGTGGATGTAGCCCATGTCCACGAGCTTCTTGAGATTGTAGGACACGTTTGATCCGAGGTAATAACCGCGGGTTTTCAATTCACCAGCAGTTAGTTCGCTATCGCCAATGTTGTAGAGCAACAGTGCCTGCACGCTGTTGAGATCCACACCACCTAAGCGGTCGAATTCATCTTTGATCACGTCGAGAAGAAGACGGTGAAGGCGTTCAATCAAACGCAACGCCTGGAGGTATTCGCCACGGAAATTCTGGTCTTCCGCCTCTGGCGCAGCGTGGCGCGCCATGTCGAATGCGACACTCATATTACTCTAGCCTCTTACCTGTTTGACTGTTCATTTCCCAGTTTTTTGTTTCTGGGTTGAGACAAAAGGTAATCGGGATAGATAAAGGTTACCTAAATAGACATAGTAAAAGAATAGTAACGGGGGGTCCCAGGAAGACTTTATCAACCTTGAGTTTTCTGAATTGCAGTCGGATTGCTCAAATCTCCCTGATCATGCATCTCTAGATTGTAACGTGGGGCAATATTACAAAGATCCACAAATACCGATCACAGCCGATGATCGGTATTGGTGAGTTTGGGTTTACCAAGTCCCGGCCGTCTGAGCTCAATCCACGTGGCCTGTGAGTCTTATTGACTAACTTTTACGCAAATCCTGCATATTCTCGCGTGTTGGTAGATCCAATTCATCAGCGCCGAGATCTGTGAACATCGCATCTACGCGTTCCTGAGTAATTTCAGACAGGTTGGCAGGCTGCCATTGTGGCTGCCCATCTTTGTCGATCAGGGCTGCGCGAACACCTTCTGCAAAGTCAGGCTCGCTAAGGAACCTCAGCGCCAGCCGGTGATCTGACTGCAGTGTTTCACGCAGTTCAAGGCGGGCGGCTTGTCGAATGTGTTGCAGCGTTACCTTCAACGCGAGAGGTGATCTTTGCCTGAGATCATCGGCTGTCTTTTTGGCCCATTCCCGGTCGTCGCCGTTTACCTGGTCAAGACGCGCCACTATTTCTTCAATACCTACAGCCGAAAAGCAGTGATTGATTGTTGCTCGTAGCCCGGCCAATTCACCCTCGCCTGGCGCCTCATTGAGTGTGTCGAGCACCTCATCGATCGGCCAGGCATCGGCGAGACGATCTTCAATGTGATCGAAATGCTCAGCGTCGATCAGATGCGTTAGCAATCCCAAATGAAACGCGTCGTCTCGCCCAATCCGAGCGCCAGTGAGACCGAGATACACTCCGATATGGTCAGGTAATCTGGATAAAACGTGCGCCATGCCAACATCAGGAAAAAAACCGATTGCCGTTTCGGGCATCGCAAAAGCATAGCGTTCGCCACCCACACGATGCGTATTGTAGGCCGTCAGCCCAGCGCCTGAACCCATAACGAACCCGTTGGCCAACGAAACGGTGGGTTTGGTGAAACACTCCAATGCCCAGTCGAGCAGGTATTCAGCGGCAAATGCGTCTTTGGCCTTTTGAGGATCGTTTTCTGCCCATGCCACAAGCTCGCGAACATCACCGCCCGCGCAAAATGCCTTTTCCGAGTTCGAGCGGAGGATGAGAGCATAGATTTCGGGGTCGCGAGCCAACGGCCGGAGAGCATTGGAGACCGCTAAGCGCATGTCCGCGTTCAGTGCGTTCAGCGCCTTTGGACGGTTCAATGTGACGACCGCTGCTGCGCGGTTTTTGGCTGCAATAACTATGGCGGGCGCAGACTGGCTGGGCGCATCACTGGCCAAGGTTTGTTCGCTCACAGTTTATCCCCGCGTCTTGTAAGCCATCAGCGGCTGCATTTTGCACACGACAGCATCGCTCATTGTTGCAATTTGCGCGGCCGGATCGCCGCTTTTGCCGCAATTCAGACCTATACGTGGCACGTGGGACGATCGCTAGTGCCAAGAAGCTGTCTCAGATGGCCGCGAATCACCCAATATGGTCGCGACGGGTGGGACCAGATCAGGGGCAGTTTTAGAATGACGGCACGGGATTCATTGTTGCGTTGTTTGTGTACTAGGTTTCACGCGCGTTTTAAGCCGTTTGCACTCGTTAGTGTGAAGAGGCTTGCCGGTGTGACGGCGGTTTTTGCCTTCGTGCCCGGTTTGCTGCTGTCCGGCGGACCTGCGCATGCGCAAAGTCTCAACCAGATCATTTCAACCTTGACTGGTTCTACTTCTATTCAAAGATCTTACCGTGATCGATCGCGCGCGCCTCGGAAGGTCGAAGTTCCGCCGCTCCCTACCAAACAGCCAAAGCCTTGGCACGCAAACACAACAATCAAAACCAAACCCTATCCCTCCACTGGGCCTGAACCGGAATGGCCGAAGGTTTTGCCAGTTCAAAATCCGTCTAAACGGGTTTCCACACCATCTGCGTCACCGAACCGACCGCCTATTGCGTCGCCAATGCGCAAGCCAGGCGCAAAAGCATCAACGACAACGGCTGCCAAAAGCGATCCTGCTCCTGATCAGTACTCCCAAGACGACATCCAACTGGCGCAGGCGCGCTGCCGTCGACTGCTTGGCAAGATCAAAGCCGTTACGCTATCTGAAGCGCCGATCAAAAAAGGCCCTTGCGGAGATGCTGCGCCGGTCAAGTTGATTAGCTTGGGGTCGTCACCTGAAGTCGCTGTTGTGCCGCCTGCTATCGTCAACTGCGATATGGTCGTGGCTCTGCACTCCTGGCTAAAAAACGATCTCCAGCCGTTGGCGCGCAAACACCTGAAAAGTCCGATTGTTAAACTTGAGAATATGAGTTCGTACTCATGCAGGAATGCCTATGGGCGAAAGAACGGTCGGCTTTCTGAGCACGCAAAAGCGAATGCACTCGATATTCGCGGGTTTGTGACGGCTAAGGGCAAGCGCGCGCGGCTTCTCAACCATTGGGGACCGACGGGTCGCGACATCAAAGCTTACCGAGTGGCTCGAAAGAAAGAAGCAGAGGAACGCAAGGCGCGTCTTGCTGCCGCCAAAGCTAAGTCTGATGAATTGGCGTCATCAAAGGGCAGCTCTGGTGAAGCAGACGTTGCAAGAGCTGGGGCCGTACCGCCAACGCCTGCGCTTCGCAAAACGACACTGATTGATGGGTTCAGCTCGGTTACACTTGGGAACTCAGCGGGATCAGCTCCCGCCTTGTCATTGGCACCCAACAAGCTTGGCGGACCTGTTCCAGTTCCTTCGAAAAAGACTGGAACTGGGGCGGGATCAGGCGCAACTCCGGTTGTAAAGGTTGCAGCGCCTGCCGAGCCAAAGCCAGCGTGGACGGGACGCGCGCTCTTTTTGAAAGAGGCCCATAAGCGGGCCTGTCGGCTGTTCGGCACGACGCTTGGACCAGAGGCCAACAATGCGCATCGCAACCACTTCCATGTCGATTTGGCCCCTCGTAAGCGGTCGAATTACTGCGAATAGGCGGAGCGGAGGCGCGCGGTTCTCGGTTAATTAAACGAGATTGATAGGGTTTGCTGGGCTCCTTTGTGGCGTTGAAGGCGCGGTGGCCTTGCGCAAACGGCTTTGGCGGTTCATGCCTTCGGCTCCCTTTTTGGTTGCCTTGAAAGCTTCACGTCCATGTCTGAGCCGCTTGTTCCTCCACCCCATTCAGCCGCCACTGCCCTTAGCCAGCCTGGGTCGTCTGCTGGTTTCCCCAATGTCCGCATGCGGCGCAACCGCAAGTCTGATTGGTCTCGACGACTTGTCAGCGAAAACAAGCTCAGCGTTGATGATTTAATTTGGCCGCTGTTTATCGTCGAGGGAACGAGTACGCGCGTTCCAGTGCCGACGATGCCTGGGGTTGATCGATTGTCGATTGATTTGGCCGTTGAGGCCGTACGGAAAGCAGTGGATCTCGGCATCCCTGCGGTCGCCTTGTTCCCTTATACCGAGCCGCGTCTGCGGGATGATACGGCGAGCGAAGCATTTAACGCTGACAATCTGGTTTGTTGCGCCACGCGTGCCATCAAAGAGGCAGACCTGAATGTCGGCGTCATCTTGGATGTGGCGCTAGATCCCTACACATCACATGGCCACGATGGGCTGATGCGTGGCGAAGAAATCGCAAACGATGACACTTTGGTTGCGCTACAAAAACAAGCCCTCAACCAGGCGGCCGCTGGGGCCGATGTTCTTGCACCATCTGACATGATGGACGGGCGGATTGGCGCCATTCGGTCTGCCCTCGAACAGCATGGGCAGATTAATACTCAGATCATGTCTTACGCGGCAAAGTATGCTTCTGCGTTCTATGGACCGTTTCGCGATGCTGTGGGGTCTTCATCGAACCTTAAAGGCGACAAGCGCACCTATCAGATGGATCCGGCCAATACGGATGAAGCAATTCGAGAGGTGGCGCTCGATATCGCCGAAGGCGCTGACATGGTCATGGTTAAGCCTGGGATGGCCTACCTCGACATCTTGCAGAGGGTTTCTCAGACGTTTCCTGTTCCAACGTACGCCTATCAGGTTTCAGGCGAATACGCGATGATCATGGCTGCTGTAACGAATGGTTGGTTGGAAGAAGATCGCGTCGTGCCTGAGAGCCTCTTGGCCTTCAAGAGGTCCGGCGCGCGCGGAATTCTGACGTACTTTGCGCCTCAAGTCGCACACCACTTGCGTTAATCGACCCGCCTCCGTTCTCTGTCAGCACGCAGGGCCCGCTGTTCACTTGGCGGGTCTGGTTTGCAATTTGGGCGGCTGTACACACATGCCTGCGCAGAAAAGAGAGACGCTGACCGCACGTGCCTATGAGTAAACAGACCGTTGATTGCCGCAAGCTCGCCCAGGCACTCACTGCGCAACGATCCGCAGCGGACCCAGATATGGTCGCGATGCTGCGATCGAGGTTCGGTATTGATGCCGCGCTCACGCTGACTGAAATCGAGGGCATCGATTTTGGCGACGCGGTTGAGTGGGGTGACCTGCCTGATCTGCATGCGCTGCGATATGTGCCGCTTTCACATTTCTCAGCCGCAGATGTGGAGTTGATGCTAGTGCATCGTGAATCGGTTGGCTTGATGGCTCCGATGGCGCGACTTCTCCTGGAAGCATCTCCGTTGCTTGCTGCGCAAAACTTCGAGGGTGATCTCTTATTGGCACTCGCTGCTTGCGTGGCCGGTGAAGCCTTCGATGCTCCCGTTCAGGTTCCAACACCGTTCACGAAAGACACAAAACCTGACGGAGCGGATTGGGCCCTCGATCTGATCAATGCGGCTGAGCAGCAGCTTTGGACCGAATTTGCGCGAGCCGCGGATGGACGAAACGAAAAAGAGTTCGCACAAGCCAAACGCATCGTGTCATGGGGGCCGCCGCTGGTTGACACGCCATGGTTCTCATCATTCGACGACGTGATGAACACGATTGCTGAAGCGCGTGCCTGGATGGTTCCTCCGCGGGTTCGAGCCAGAGCGGTTGTTAATGCGTTATACGTCGTTCCACGTAATGGCCGACTGCAGATCGTGACACCGGAAACGTTTGAACAGCTTGAGGAAACAGCTGAACATTCTTTTCAACGTGCAACGGTATTTGAGATCGTCACGCCCCGCGATACCGAAGTTCCCGGGCTGGATCTTGTTACTCGCGCGGTGAGCTCGATTGAGGATTGGCGCGGAACGCGGGTTCCCGACATTGATGCCGGGATCCAGACAGCGATGGATCTTTTTGGACTGCCACCGGCACTGTGGGATGAATTGGACGAAACTGACACAGCTCCGCTTAATCATTTCGAGTTGGAACAGGTTTAAATCGCGTTCACTTTAGACGGAACCTGCAGACGCACCCTAAGGTTTGTTTTGGATCATGTTCTGATCGTGAATGTCGCTCGCCTTCGGCAAGACAATCCACGTACACCTTTGCGGAATATGCCCTGGATCGTTTCCGCTTTAGGTGAAGTCGATCTTGCTTTTTTCGCTCACGGGCCCGACAAGGCTATCGGCCTAGCCCTACGTCATGTCGAAGACATGCTTCCAGCATGGTGCGGCGCTTGCGCCGGACCGCAGTCGCGGTCTTGGAGCGTTTCGATCTACGTCTGAAGGTCTATCGTCTGAAACGCCGGCGTTGTGGTGTGCGGCTCGCGGGCTGCGTTTCACCTTCTCCACCTGCCGATTGGTCGGCTGCAACCGGGACGCCCCCAACCGGCTTTTCACACCGTGACAGCCAGACATCAAAGACGGGATGCTCGACGGCGTTCAGTCCCGGGCTTTCTGCAAACATCCATCCTGAAAACAAGCGTTTCTCGCTTCCGTCCAGCTCTGTTTCCATAACCTCGACGAATGACGTTGTTTTGGGGCGTTCTGTGGCAGGGCGAGAATAGCAAACGCGCGGCGTAATCTTCAGTGCGCCAAATTCGATCGTCTCATTGAGCGGGACTTCGAGCTGTTTGATGCGGGCGGTGACTTTGTCGAGGGCGGCAAAGATTGCGACTTCGTTTTCCATGCGCTCGGCTGAGGCAGCGGCAGGAGCAAGCAGAACCACCAATGCAGCCGCGGTGGCCGCTGAGCTTCTGGCTTTCTGCAACGTTGACGCGCCAAACAACTGCACAGCTAATGGCGTCAGGTGGCGTTTTGAAAGCGCGATGGACGACAGCTGGCGCGTCACGTTTGTGCGACCCCTTCAACAATTACGATCTCTGTTTCGGCAGCGGTCAAACGAATCCGGGCTGCCTCTTGATACTCCGGGTCATGATAACACGCCAAAGCAAGATCATAGTTTGGGAACTGGATGATGATGTGGCGTTCGCGTGCCAATCCTTCGACAGGCTCGTAGCGCCCGCCTCGCGCCTGAAAGACAGCACCGTAGCGTGCAAAAACCGGAGCCGCCGCAGCGAGGTAATCGCCATAGCGTTCATGATCCTTGATTGTTCCGTGGGCAATCCAGAGACCCGCGGGTGTGGGTTCGCTCATCGTTGTCTCGTCCACTTATCGGTTTGCTGCCGAGTTACTCTGGCTTCCACGCCTTATAGTCACCGGTCGTAGGTTCGCGCTTTTCCGGTGTCAGGATCGAACCTTTTGGGCGATACGCATGACGTGTCCCAGTCATGTTCATTTTGTGAGGCAACTGCCAGTCGCGCGGCTTGTAGTCTTCTTCGCTGGGCGGGTCCTTCACGGTGTGGTGTAACCAGCCATGCCACTCTGGTGGGACCTTTGAGGCGTCGGCCAGATCGGTGTAGAGGACATATCGTCTGGGCATGCCATGTGGGCCAACACCTTCTTTTTGTTCATAATAGGTGTTGCCAAGATCGTCTTTTCCAATGAACCGGGCTGTCTTCCAAAGGGTGTAGCGCGTGCCCCATGTATTGCCGCCCCACCAACTGAAGATTTCCGTGAAAAGACTCATCCGTGGCACTTCCTTTGGTTGTCGCGCTTGCGTCCTGCGCGCTTCATTCGTTGCGATATCGAAAAGACGCTGGCGTGTCCATACGACGGACTTAGGTGGAGGCATCTATCGGCTAAGCGAATTGGATGTATCTGCTGTTAGACGTCAACAGTGTTACCGGGTGCTGATCACAACGGAACGCGTCTTCTGTGCAACAGGTGTGTCATCTGGAATCGGGTTAGTCTTTAGGCGTCTGCGGATTAAGTGGATAACCATCGGTGGGTTTGCGTTTTGCCCTTGTTCCGCCGATTTTCCTGAACCGCAGAGCATGTCCTTCAGGCAACAAATTATCCCAAGACACACCTTACTCCCACCTTTTCCCCACCACTATATCTAGTGGGCACCCGCACTCACGCTCCTACAAATTGTGGTTTTGGTTGCATGGGGGGCTGTTGTGGTGGTGCTCGAATCGGTGATGCTCTGAAGCGAAGTATGGCGAAGATTGGCTTGCTGAAGCATCGTCCCGCCGCCCCACCGAAGATGATCACGCGTTCTTAGTTCCACACATTGGCCTGCACCCGGCCTGGCGATCTCGCTCTCCGGTGTCGATGGCTGTGCGTGGCCGAGGTTACCGGACAGGAAACCTCAACACAGAAACACATCGACCGCTCACAGTATCTACGCGGTTGATCGCTTTACTTAGAGCTCCGTCTGGGGCTGCACTGCATTTGTGAAGAGTTGGTCTGCTGCGTTTGCAGATTTCTAGATGAGAGTTCCCAAACAACGCCTGGGAGCCCTCAACGTTATGAAGATCACGCGCCGATACACCGAAGCTGGAAAGTCGCCCTACGCTACCATCCCATTTCGCAGTGCCACGTCTGAGATTAAAAACCCGGACGGCTCTGTTGTGTTCCGCCTTGAGAACTTTGAAGTGCCAGAGCACTTCTCTCAGGTCGCAGCTGACATTCTGGCTCAGAAGTATTTCCGCAAGGCCGGTGTGGCGCGTCGTCTGAAGCGGTTTGAGGAAAACAGCGTCCCATCATGGTTGTGGCGCGCGGTGCCTGATGAGAAGGCTTTGTCCGAGCTTCCAGGTGAAGAGCGGTTCGGTGGTGAGAACGACGCCCGCCAGGTTTTTGACCGGTTGGCCGGCACTTGGACGTACTGGGGTTGGAAGGGCGGCTACTTCTCAACGGAAGAAGATGCGCGCGCGTTTTATGATGAGCACCGCTACATGCTCGCCAGTCAGTTTGCAGCACCGAACTCCCCGCAGTGGTTCAACACGGGTTTGCACTGGGCTTATGGCATCGACGGTCCTGGCCAGGGGCACTCATATGTCGATTATCAAACCGGAGAGCTGACGAAGTCGCAAAGCGCTTATGAGCACCCACAACCGCATGCCTGCTTTATTCAGTCGGTTGAAGATGACCTGGTCAATGAGAACGGCATCATGGACCTTTGGGTTCGTGAGGCGCGGCTGTTCAAGTATGGCTCTGGAACAGGCACGAACTTCTCATCCCTGCGGGGCTTGAGTGAAAAGTTGTCTGGTGGCGGCAAGTCATCTGGTCTGATGAGCTTTTTGAAAATCGGTGACCGCGCCGCTGGTGCCATCAAATCGGGCGGTACGACGCGACGCGCGGCCAAGATGGTCGTCGTTGATGTCGATCACCCTGACATCGAAGAGTACGTAAACTGGAAGGTGAAAGAAGAGCAGAAGGTTGCCGCATTGGTAACCGGCTCGATCATCTGTCAGAAGCGGCTTAAGGCTGTGATGAAAGCCTGCGTCAACTGCGAAGCCGATGGTGACGACTGCTTTGATCCGAAAAAGAACCCAGCGCTGAAGCGTGCCGTGAAAGAGGCGCGTCGGGATCATGTTCCTGACAATTACATTCGCCGCGTGATGCAGTTCGCCAAGCAAGGCTTCAAGGAAATTGAGTTCGATACGTACAATACGGATTGGGACTCGGAAGCTTACCTGACTGTCTCGGGTCAGAACTCGAACAATTCCGTTCGCGTAACTGATGATTTCCTGACGAGCGTTGAGGAGGGCAAAGACTGGAACCTCACATCGCGCATCAGTGGGGCGACAACGAAGACGATCAATGCCAAGGCTCTTTGGGATGACATCGGCTTTGCGGCTTGGGCCTCGGCTGATCCAGGCATCCAGTTCCACACGACGATCAACGACTGGCACACGTGCCCGCAGTCTGGCGACATCCGTGCATCGAACCCATGCTCGGAGTACATGTTCCTCGACGACACAGCCTGCAACCTTGCGTCGATGAACCTGATGAACTTCCGCCGTGAAGATGGGTCTTTTGACACCGAGAGCTTTGAGCATGCCTGCCGGTTGTGGACGGTTGTCCTTGAGATTTCGGTTCTGATGGCGCAGTTCCCATCGCGTCAAATTGCAGAACGCTCTTACCGCTACCGCACACTGGGTCTTGGTTTTGCAAACATCGGCGGCCTCCTTATGGCGGCTGGTATTCCTTATGACTCAGAGGAAGGCCGTGCGATCTGTGGGTCAATCTCTGCGATCATGACCGGTACGTCTTATGCAACAAGTGCGGAGATGGCTGCGGAACAAGGTGCGTTTCCCGGTTATCAGGACAACGCGACCGACATGCTGCGGGTCATCCGCAACCACCGGCGCGCCGCATACGGCCAATCTGATGGTTATGAAGATCTGTCGATTGCACCGGTTCCGCTGGTTGCCCAGCACTGTAAGGATGCCCGTTTGATCGAGGCAGCACGCATGGCTTGGGATCGCGCGATCGAGCTGGGTCAGCTTTACGGCTACCGCAATGCGCAGGCTACAGTCGTTGCACCGACAGGCACCATCGGCCTTGTTATGGATTGTGACACAACGGGGATTGAGCCGGACTTCGCGCTGGTGAAATTCAAGAAGCTTGCTGGTGGTGGGTACTTTAAGATCATCAACCGCTCGGTTCCTGAAGCTCTCCGCAAGATGGGCTATGGCGAGGCGCACATTGCCGAAATCGAAGCTTATGCGGTCGGCCACGGATCATTGGCTCAAGCACCGGGTGTCAACCATTCGTCGCTTCGCACGAAAGGCTTTGACGATGCCACGATCGCGAAGGTGGAAGGCAATCTCGAAAGCGCGTTCGATATTAAGTTCGTGTTCAACCGCTGGACGCTTGGTGATGACTTCCTGACCGGCAAGCTCGGTATCCCAACCGAGAAGCTTGATGATCAAGACTTTGATCTGCTCTCACATCTCGGCTTCACGAAAGCTGAGATTGATGGCGCCAACGAGCACGTCTGTGGAGCGATGACACTTGAGGGTGCACCGCATCTCAAAACTAAGCATCTTCCTGTGTTTGATTGTGCTAACGCGTGCGGTCGGAAAGGTAAGCGCTACCTCTCCGTCAACTCACACATTGACATGATGGCAGCGGCACAGCCGTTCATCTCAGGCGCCATCTCTAAGACCATCAACATGCCGAATGAGGCAACGGTTGATGACTGTAAGTCGGCCTATATGCGGTCCTGGCGTCTGGCGCTGAAAGCCAATGCGCTCTACCGCGATGGTTCCAAGCTGTCTCAGCCGCTGAACTCTCAGTTGTTGGGCGATGATGCCGAAGAACAGGATGACGTTGCTGAAAAGCTGACGGCTTCAACGCCAGCGCACACACGCGCGGAAGTGATGGCTGAGAAGATCGTTGAGCGAATCATCGAGGTGCACAAGCGCGAACGCGAAAAGCTTCCCGGTCGTCGCAAGGGCTACACGCAAAAGGCTGTTGTAGGCGGACACAAGGTCTACCTGACCACGGGCGAATACGAAGATGGACGGATCGGTGAGATCTTCATCGACATGCACAAGGAGGGCGCTGCCTTCCGGTCCCTGATGAACAACTTTGCGATCGCCATTTCGCTCGGTCTTCAGTACGGCGTGCCGTTGGAAGAGTATGTGGATGCCTTCACGTTCACGCGCTTCGAGCCAGCCGGCCTCGTGCAGGGCAATGATACGATCAAGAACGCCACCAGTGTTCTCGATTACATCTTCCGTGAACTGGCTGTGTCCTACCTGGCGCGTAACGATCTGGCACATGTCGATCCCGGTGAGGTTTCAGCCACGTCGATGGGCAAGGGTGAAGACGATGTTGAGGTGGCCGATGAGCCAGCGGCACGCGTCGTCAGCCATGGCTTCACACGTGGCAACAAAACCGTGCTGCGTTTGGCTAGTGGCGCGAAAACCGGTGGCAACGACAATGGTGTTGCTGCACTTCAGGGTGATGTTGCCAACGCATTTGCAGCTGGGACTGGTCCTGGCGACGGTGGCGGGAACACCACCACCATGCTTGCGACTGAGACCGTGCAGGTCACGACTACGGACGGGGCCTTGGCGATTAAGCAGGAAGTTGTTGTTGGTCAGCTCGGGGAACAGGAGCTTCGCGCTCAGGCCCGCATCAAAGGCTATGAAGGCGAGAGCTGTGGTGAGTGCGGGAACTTCACGCTTGTTCGCAACGGCACCTGCCTGAAGTGTGACACCTGCGGTTCAACAAGCGGGTGTTCGTAAGTCTCAAACGGGGTCCCTCTCCCCATTGCCAGATGGCAAATGGGGAGAGCGGGCTAAAGGCAAGTTTCCATCCTTGCGTGTTTGCAGGGGTGACACGCGGGGATGCGGGACCGAACACATGCCCAGCCACATCTACGAGGTTCAAAAGTTTGGGGCGCGGTATCGCGTGCTTGAAATCTCAGCAGCAGCGGGACCGGCGGACGTGCCTCAGGTGGTTGCTGACTTCGATAGTTACGCTGCGGCGCAGCGTTGGGTTGAACAAACAGTACTCGGTCGTCGACACGGTCACGCGTCTTAAGTTTCAGGACAGAATTTTGTTGCCGCGGATAACAGTGCGGAATCCAATATCAATCTCAAGTGTGATGCAGATCATCAAACGGAATCATGGTTGGTTGTTAAATCAGTGGGCTAGATTGGTGCGCGTGTCGGTCGGGAAAAACCGCCGGGAGACAGCAATATGGACAGAGAAAACGAATACGGCGCGCGGCGTGGTGGTGCGCCTTATGGTCGGCGAGGCGTTCGGCCAGCGTCGCAGCCTATGCAGCCCGCTCGCTTGGCAGCGGTAACCAATCCGGCGGCATGTAACGATAATACGGGTATTTTGCACCTCGCCGAGCTGGTCCCAATTGTGCGTCAGAGGCTTGGCGTTGCGGTGGAGTTCCCCGACGAGCTGATCTTGTCGAGCCTGAAATCGATTGCTGACGAGACGACTGACCGGGACCGCTGGCGGGTCGCATTTGAGTCACGGCTTGGTCTATGGCTCTCGACGCAAGGGCGTGAATTGGGTCGCGCCCTGATGACACTCGTGAGCCTGCTGCCACCGCCGAGAAGCTGAACCCGCGCGCCGGTTGTAGATGGTGCCTGCCTTATGTACGCCGCGAATCAGAGTTGCGGTCGTCGAGTAGTTTGGTCTGCGTTTCGCGCGGCCTTCTTGTGATTGCGTTGGTGATGCCTCCTCAGTTCCAGTCGAGGCGGACGATTAAGAGCATGGGCTATCCAGCCCTCAGTTAGTTCGCCAACGAGGTTTCATGTCTCAGTCTCAATTGAATTCCAACGAAGACGCGCCTGTGTGCGTGTTCTTTCTTGCTGACCACCTGGACGCAGCTTTGGCTGCTGGCGAGGATTTGGTTGAAGTGGGAAAGAGCTGGGATGATGGTGACCCATGTGACCCTGGTGTTGCCGGCGTGCAGCGTTGGGCGATCGGGCGAATTCGTGCTCACGAAATGACACTGCTCTCGCGCATTCTTCGCGCACGCGAGCGGGCTGCCGAACTTTCACAGATCGACACACGTTTTAAATTGCTTGCTCATCTCTTCGTGTCGGGTACAGCAGACTTGGCTGACGCCGTCGCTGAAACGTGTGACCTTTCAGAGTGCGCGTTTGAGAATGGTGATGACGCGACGGCATACATGCGCGCGCGCGGTTTGCTCGATGCAGAGGCTCCGGGGCTCTGCATTGGTCAGACACTCAACCTGGGTGATGCTTTCCTGGTCGTTGGTCGCGTGCCGCTTGGTATCGTGCTGGATCTGGTCTCAGAATTTCTTGAGACGCTGGACCTGTATTTCTCGCTCTACCCGAGCGAGCCAAAAGAAGACGAAGCCGAGGTGGTTGTTTCGGCGCAAGGTGATGCTAGTCCAGATAACCGCCCCGAACCCCAGAGCGATACAGACGATGATGGCGAGCCCGCTGATGAGGATGTGCAGGCGGCCCATCATGGCGTCGTCGCGCATGGAAAGGTTCTGACTGTCGTGGGGCTTGTCCCATCAGATGGGCTTGAAGGCGCGAGACTTTAAGCTCGGTACTTCTTTACTGCCGGTCGCTGACGCCAATTCTATCTGCTGATCAAATGCAAAACGCCGCCCGTTTCCGGAGCGGCGTTTTTTCGTTGGTGGGTTCGGTGTTGTGCGTCCGGTTAGGGCGTTACCCCATGCTTCCGGCCCGGGCCTCGTAGGCTGGGAGACGCAGCCTGTCCTGCGGATGGCGGTTGGTCTCGATACCAAACGGTGTGTCATCAATGGAGATGATCGCGCTCTTGCGAGTTTCCCGGAAATGCCGCTCGATCAAGACCTGCTCCAACGTCCAAGCCAGGTCATCCAGCTCATCCAAACGTTGGGCAATCGCAACGCGTGTCGGTTTTGCTGCAGGTGGCGGCGGCAGTTTTGCGGCTGCCACTCGCCAACGGGCAGGACCAAGTTCTGGAAGTGGTGGTGCAAGGCCTGCAAGACGACGTGAGCGGTGTTGCGGGCTCAGTTCAGGCAACGGCGGCTGATTGAGTGCAGCAACACGCGTTCTTGATGTTTTGGTCTTGGTGCCTGGGACAGGTGGCACAAGTCCGGCAAGGCGTCGCGAGCGATGCTGCGGGCTCAACTCCGGTAGTGGGGGTTGCAGGCTTGCGAGTTTCAGACCAGACGATTTCTTTCTTCGTATCGGCCGGCTGCGCAATGTTGCCATCCGGGCGGACTTTTCGGCAATGACTGCGCGCGCCAGTCGTGTGGTTGGCACCGGCGCCTTGTCCTGATTGATGCGGGCGATCAGGGTGGCCGCCTTTTTAGCTGCTCTCTTGCGCTGCTTTTCCGCCCGGACCGGCTCAGCATGCGATCGTGCAACGACTGCGGCTGTCACAGGTGCCAATGAGCTTGCCGCCATGGCACGCACAGCCATTACGGCAGCCAGTGCGTATTCTGCATCATCAAGTGTTTCAAACTTTCCCAGGAAACCGGCAACGGGTTCGTATTTCCGGTTTCGGACATACCTGCTCTCAGATCTGTTCGGTGCTGAGATCACGCGGGTTTTTAGCTTGGCCACACCCTGCCTGCTAAAGCCGAGCTTCTCGGCGGTCGCCCTGGAGACGTCCAGTTTACGATTTCCCCAGTAGGGGCCAGCATTGTCGATGCGAATGAGCGCTGCTGCTTTGGTGGCCGGGTTCCAAACGAGGAGGCGGGTCCCGTCTGGATAGATCGGACTTGCCGCGTTGTCGGGACGATTGGGCTTAAACGGCGTTCCCGAAGACGTCAGACCGCATGGGTTGTACCGGTCCTTCTTACAGTGGTCGTAGTGAGATGCGTGCAAGGTGATGTCCTTGCCGATCAGCCGTTGCATCTCATTCAGCGTTTTTACGCGATGGCATTTGCCTACGAAGCAGTATGTGCTGCCTGGACGCTTTGCCTCTGCTAACGGCACAATCGCAAACGCCCCCACAAGTAGAACCAGCGTCGTACTGGCCAATGTACAGACCACGCGCTCAAGGCTCCAGTGGTCGGCGCGCGTATTTACTGTCTGCGTATCCTGCGCGAAGTTCTGCCGCCGCATCAGAAATGCTCCCGTCTGCATTATCACCTCAGCCGATCCGAACGGACGGCGCGGGAGAAAAAAGCAGACGAAGCAAGGGGACGCGAGTGTTAATTAAGTTGCAGCATGAATGTCGCGCGACATCTCGCCTCTCTCGGTCTGGCCGTAACAAGGCGACACACGACAGCTCAAGCGACTGCCGTCTCAATGGGAATTCCGTGATCGTTCAACTTCTGGATCAGCGCATCGGTTGCCCTGTCCAGATTTTCTGCGTCGATCGACCGCAGGACGAGTTCGCAGCGTATGCCCTCGGGCGTGATGGCTGGGTAGCTGCCCATTGAGATTTCAGGCCATGCCGACTGATGCTCTGCAAACAGATCAGCCATCTCGCCCTCCGGCACCTTGGTGCGTACGGAACGTGACAGCATTTTGCGACCGACCTTGAGATACTGGATCGCGTCATCCAGCATCACGTGCATGATCTCCGGCACGCCAGCCAGAACGAGCACATTGTTCAGCATGAAACCCGGAGCGATTGAAATCCGGTTTTTTATCAAGGTCGCGCCATCTGGAATGCGGGCCATGCGCAGACGTGACGGTGTCAGCTCTAACCCGCGGCTCTCATAATATGGCTTCATCAGCCCAAGCGCTCGCTGATCGACGTCAATGCCGACACTGAATGCGGCTGCGATGCTCTCAGAGGTGATGTCGTCGTGTGTCGGGCCAATACCACCGGTTGTCACGAGATAGGTGTAGCGTTCGCGTAGGACATTTACAGCGTCGATGATTTCATCACGCTCATCACCAATGACACGAACCTCACGTAGGCTAATCCCGAGTGACGTGAAGACGTCGGCGACGTGTCCGATATTCCGATCCTTGGTGCGCCCGGACAAGATCTCGTCGCCGATCACCAAGACCGCTGCTGTTACCTCTTCTGTCATATTGGCTCTCGGTTCTTTCATTGACGTCACTGGAACTCAAAACGAAGTTACCAGCACCCTTAGCTCACTGTGTGTTTGTCGAATTGTGAATTTGGCATTGTCGACATAGATCGAGCATGGTTATTCCCAGCTCATGAAATTTCCAAGCTCACTTCTGCGCGGTACGCTTACGAAGCGCTACAAGCGTTTTCTCGCTGACATCGTTTTGGATGATGGAACTGAGATCACGGCCTCATGCCCGAATACGGGATCGATGATGGGGCTTAGTTCGCCTGGCATGGGTGTTTGGGTTTCCACGAGCGACAGCAAAACGCGGAAGTACAAGCACACACTCGAACTCGTCGAAGTGGTTGATGACAACCGCGAAGCACCGGTGCTTGTTGGGATCAATACGGGGCATCCGAACAAACTCGTTACCGAGGCGATCGAGGACAACCAGATTGCCAAGCTGAAGGGTTACGAAACCCTCAAGCGCGAGCAGAAGTACGGCCAGAACAGTCGGATCGACATCCTCTTGTCGGATGAGAAGAAGGGGCTGTGCTACGTCGAGATCAAAAACGTGCACCTGCTTCGAAAACCAAATTTGGTTGAGTTCCCAGATAGTGTGACTGCGCGGGGGGCCAAACATCTGGATGAACTGGGTGATATGGTCGAGGCCGGTCATCGGGCGGTGATGCTGTTTTTGGTTCAGCGCGCTGATGCCAACCGCTTTGCCCTCGCCGACGATATTGACGCCAATTATGCGAAAGCTTTTGCACGTGCGAAGACGCGCGGTGTCGAGACGCTCGTCTATAGTTGTGACATCACGCCTGAAGAGATCCGTGTTGCTGGTGCGATCCGAATGCGATGATGATGCCGAGTGGGCATTCTCGCAGAGCAACGCGGCCGCGGCCGAACCGAGCCTGACGTGTCATGCCGACGAGTGGGCCGAGCAATGAGCCACAGTTATGTGATCAAGCTTGAAATGACAGTCGAGCTGAAAAATCGCATTAGTTGAGCATTAATTGGCAGCGTGTGCTTCGTTGTGATGGTCGCTCGGGCGCATTTTTGCGTTCTGACTGCACGGCGTACACCAATGCTCAGATAGGGGTGTGAAAACCTACGTTGCCCACGGCATTCTGAAGGAGCTTACTTCGATGGTGACACGTCGCACATTTACCCTTGCAGGTACTGGCGCCCTCATTGGAACGTCCCTTGGCCTGCAATCCGCTGTTTCTGCGGAGAAAGGACAGTTTCCTGTGACCAAGACACCGGACGAGTGGCGCAGCATTCTAAGCCCGGAACAGTTCTATGTTTTACGCAAGCATGGCACTGAGCGGGCATTTTCCAGCCCGCTTGATAAGAACTACGCGAGCGGAACTTACAATTGTGCCGGATGCGGAACGGCGCTTTTCAAATCAGAAACCAAGTTTGACAGTGGGACAGGGTGGCCGAGCTTCTGGCAGCCGATCGAAGGGGCTGTTGGTACGACGGTCGATAAGAGCTTTTTCATGACGCGGACAGAGGTGCACTGCGCCAACTGCGGTGGGCATCTCGGACACGTCTTCCCAGATGGTCCGCAGCCGACTGGCCAGCGCTATTGCATGAACGGCGTCTCGTTGGCGTTTGTGCCATCGGGGCAGCCTGAGAAGAGTGAGAGCTAGCATTCTGCTTGTGAGATGCGCTCGCGCGCGACGATGGTTTCAGACAAAATGTTCAAGGGATTGGCACGTTCGATGACGAGAAATTCGCTGTTGGTTGTTTCGTTTGCCGTCGTGGCTCTTGGCTTTGCCGCGGCCTCAGTCTTTGCGTTTTCGAACGCAACGTGGGCGCCGCCGGCTGTGGCCGGTTCCAAGAACGCTGCTGCTGTTGCCGAACGGGAGCAATATGACAACCGCATCTCAACTGGCGCGTTGGAAGTTGCCACTTTCGGTGGTGGCTGCTTCTGGTGTGTTGAAACGAATTTCGACGGCGTCAAAGGCGTCGTTGCCACCATCTCAGGCTACATGGGCGGCGCTCTTGAAACCGCCGACTACCAGACCGTCTCGACCGGGCGCACAAAGCACATTGAGGTTTTGCAGGTTATCTACGATCCCAAGCAGACGACCTTTGACAAGATACTGGGCGTGTTCCTCCGCACAACCGATGTCGTCGATGGCGGCGGACAGTTTTGTGATCGCGGTCCTCAGTACCGACCGGCTGTTTTTGCCCACGGTCAAGCACAGCTTGATGCTGCACGGAAAGAGACTGCCGCATTGGATGCGAGCCAACGCTTCGACAAACCCCTGGCCGTTGAAATTTTGAAGGCGTCTTTGTTTGTGCCCGCAGAGGACTACCACCAGGACTATTACAAGAAGAATCCGCTCCGCTACAAATCATACCGATACGGCTGTGGTCGCGACCTGCGTGTGAAGCGGCTTTGGGGTGACGAGGCTTTAACGCACTAGAAGCCTAACTCTTGCTGGCTAAAACCGATCTTGGCGCGGGTATCAGACCGTTATGCTTTAGGCTGATTACCCCCCGTTATGCCTGTGCGCGTTTATTTCGCTCAGCGGATAAGATTCACGGCATCGCAATCGTTATTTCTTTTGAATTTCATGATGTTTGCGCAGTGGATTGACAGTGCAAATTGAGTTGCCCATCCAATGATGCGGCGCACGCAAAAAGAGTACATCTCATGTGCGATTGCGAATTGCGCAATGCAGCGTCTTTTTACTGTAGATAACGCTTGACGTGCGACAAACATGCCCCATCATATTGGTACAGGTCATGAGTGGGTGAGACGATGCCAGAGATCACAAAATCCCTGACAAAAAGCCTTCGACGGCAGCGCCAGTCGGAAGGTGCGCAGATGCGTCAGCTCATGGATGTTGCAGAGGCTGCACGGCTCGCAATGGGTACGTCGGCAGATGAAGCTCCGCCTCCTCGGTTGATGATTGAGAACAACGCCGAACAACTCACGGCGGAGGACGCTTGGCGCGCGGATCATTTTGCACGTCAGCAAAAGAAGCAGCCGCAACGCGACCCGGGAGCATTCAATGAGTGGATGCCGACAGGGCTTGTTCAGTTGTTTGGGTTTCGCGCCGCTGCTTGAACACTGACAGACTTGGGTTCAGTACTTGGCTGTGCGTCATCGCCAGCGAGCCAGTGCAATACGTCTGCGTAGTGTTGACTGATCCAGAAGTGCCCCGCACCCCTCAACTCGATCACCTCAAGATTTGCAACCCTCTGGGCCAGCGCTGTTGCGGGCTTAAGTGGGACGTTTCGATCCTCGGAACCGATCCAGAGCCGGGTTTTGGTATCGATGGTTTTCAAATCTACATCCCACGCGTTGGAGAAGACGTTCATATCGATGACCGCGCCTTGCGTTGTCTGAGAAAGCCCAACGCGAAACGTTTCCGCCAGACGTTGCGCATTCGAAGGTTCACAGGCAATCCGCCGATCTGCTGAACTTGCGCGTGCCGTGATGAGACGCATGGCTGCTGGACCATTGATATTCAACACATGCCGAAGGGCTCCGAAGGTACCTCGCACGAGCCCTGGCACGCGGGGTACGCCGAAAAATGCCACACGGTGGAACACAGTCATTTCACCATTTGCAGCTTGATTTGCATTGTCACCGACGAGTGGCGCGACCGGGGCGACGAGTGCGAGTTTGGATACACGTCCATTCAGAACGGCTGTAGTGCCCAGCGCGTAGGGTCCGCCGCCAGAAATTCCTACAACAGAGGTCTTTCCAAGCCCGTGATCATCCAGCAAGTGCTGCATGTCCTCACCGAAACCGCGAACAGACCACTCCGCTCGCGGTGGCGGTGGGGTTGCCCCATAACCCCAGCGGTCGATAGACAGAAGCCGCAGATTGAGTTGACGAGCAACCTGGTCGGCTATGGCATACTTAAGACGCGACCCAGGCGTGCCATGAAACGCCAGGACCGGATCCCCGTCGGCTGCACCGTACGTGCAGTACGAAAACGTGCGGCCGCTGGGCGGTGTGAACGTTTGGATCGGAGCGAGCCGAGTTTGGCTTGTCATGGCCCGCCGCTCTCCTCTGTTCGGTTAGCTCAATGAGGCGCAAAACCGCTGAATGCGTTTGCAAGCTTCTTCGAGTGCTTCTGTCGATGTTGCGTAACTGATGCGAAACGCCGGTGAGCTTTCGAATGCTGCCCCATGAACACACGCCACGCCTTCGTCTTCCAGCAGGGCCGTGACGAATGCCTCGTCGCTGTCGATCTTCACCCCCTTCGGAGTGGTCTTGCCGATCGTTCCTGCGCACGATGGATAAACGTAAAATGCGCCCTCAGGTTTGGCGCACTCAATGCCAGTTGCCTGGTTCAACATCGACACAACGAGATCGCGACGCTCAACAAAGCTTTTGTTGTTCTCAGCTATGAAATCCTGCGGCCCATTTAGCGCTTCGACGGCTGCCCATTGCGTGATTGAACATGGGTTCGATGTCGACTGTGATTGCAGTTTGCGCATGGCACCGATCAGTTGTTTTGGCCCAGCGGCATAACCCAGCCGCCAACCCGTCATGCTGTAGGCTTTGGACAGGCCATTGAGTGTCAGTGTTCGCTCTTTCAAGCCTGGCTCGACCTGGGCCGGTGTTGCGAAGACCGCGTCGTCATAGATCAAGTGTTCATAGATATCGTCGGTCAGCGTCCAAACCTGTTGGTGGCGCATCAAAACGTCGGTTAGCTTTTTCAGGTCATCTGGTGAGTACGCCGCCCCCGACGGGTTTGAGGGTGAGTTGAACAAGAACCATTTTGTTTTTGGCGTAATTGCTTCCTCGAGCGCATCTGGTTGCAATCGGAACCCATCGGCCATTGTTGTTTTCACAAACACGGGTTTGCCGCCGCCCAACAACACAATATCTGCGTAGGAGACCCAACACGGTGTGGGAACGATGACTTCATCACCGGGGTTGAGTGTTGCCAACAGTGCGTTGAACAGAACCTGCTTGCCGCCGGTTCCGACAGAGATCTCAGCGGGCTCATACTCGAGATTATTGTCGCGTTTGAACTTCGCGATGATGGCCTGTTTCAATTCCGGGATGCCGTCGACATCGGTGTACTTGGTCTTGCCATCCTGAATGGCCTTTGCGGCTGCATCCTTGATGTTCTGCGGCGTGTCGAAATCTGGTTCGCCTGCTGACAGAGATATGATGTCCCGGCCTTCAGCCTTCAGGGCGCGTGCCTTTGTTGAAACCGCAATCGTGGCGGAGGGTTGAATTCGCGAAAGGCTGTCGGCAAGGAAGCCCATGAGGGATGACCTTTTCTAGCTGGTTGAACGCGGACATGACGCGGCGAACTGGTGGATGTTTGCCGCTGGTTTGTGCTCGATAAGCCCATGCGGATTGTGCTGGGTCATGCACTAGGCGGCGGCAAGCTAATCCCTGTTTCAAGGAATTTGAAGCCCCATCTGTCTGACTTCGCCAACTAACGCTCAAATGTTGGGAAGAACTGCTGCCATCGCGTCGCCGGTGGCCATGGCACAACACACACCCGATCCGTGCATCACAATGGCGATAAGATCCGGCTTTGCCATATTCCGGACGTTGCATGGACACAACCGGGTTGTCAGCTCTCAATATCGGGTTGGACCTGAGTCGGGCAGGGGCTCTGCGGCAGTCTTTATAAAAGGGAGTGGGCAGGTGTTGAAGTGGGGGTTGAGGCGGCGTGTGGAAGGGGGGCGTTCCTTCCGGGAAACGGCAGCTTGGCGAAAAACAGCAGCTTGGAGCGTTGGAAGAGACTTCTTGATCGGTTTTTCGGTTTTTTGCGGATTGGCCGGTCTATTTATTCTCGACGGTGAAGGGTCCATGCATGCTGAGGTTTTCAGAATAGCGCCCAATCCAGCCGGGCCTACTCGCATCGCGGGCGTTGGTGGACCGATCAAGATCTCCCAATCGGTTGATCAAGTGATTGCCGAACGCCAAGTTGCGGCATTGCCTGCCGCACGATCTCGTCCATTAACGGCAACCACTTCTTCGACAGGACCGCACAAGAGCCGTCCCTATGTTGCGCTCATTATCATAGCGACCGTCTTTTCGGCACTTGTAGCGTTTAATCTTGCATTCTTTCGGCACTTGCGACGGCGCTATTCCTGGCGGCAGACTGGCTTCCACTAGCGAGCGTACGGGGTGTCTAAGTCGAGCAAATATTCGCTGAACGATCATTCTTTCACGATTTTGTAGGGTAAAACTAAAAAAAAGCCGATTGAGCAGGGGTCGGCAAGCGCTGCAATGACGTTTATATTGCAATGGATAGTGGCAACGGAGAGCAAACGCATGCGGTCATCACCTGGACGAGAGCAGTCGTCGAGTTCCTTGGCCAGCTACGCAGGCTTGTCGAAACTCTTCGGTTTGGCGCTTGGCGTCGGTGCTTTGGCGGCTGCGGGATGGAACGTTTTTGCAGTAGAAGAGGGATTGCGGACGAATTATGTCGCTGCCTTTGCCAAGCATCAGGCGCACACCGTCCGGTTAGGTGAGACACAACGGACGACTGTCGAGCACCTTAATGATCGTCAGCGTATTGCTGCTGTTCCCGTCGCGCGCAGCGAAGACTTCTGGCTTGGGCATGCCTCAGGTCGGCCAGGTGTCCCAGTGTCGTTCAGCTCCCCGGTTAATGTGGGCGACGAGTTGACGCTTAGCTTGAACGGGCGGTCGCAGGCGTTCCAAGTTACGAATGTCCGTCCGGGCGATACCGCCACGAATGATGGTCATGACCAGGGTGGTGCCGGTCACTCCGTGGGGCTGAAACGACAGACGGTCGAGATTACCGGACTGCTTCCGTCGCAAGCCGGCTCAGCAGGTGAGACGAAATTGAAGCTATTGATCGAAGTCGTGACGCCAATTGGTGTAGGTCCCAGCGCCCTATTGAGCCGTCCTCGCCAGCTTTAGCCTATTGGTTTTTGAACGGTTTCTCATGTCATGATGCCGTTCTTACAGTCGTGCTGATCCCTCAGAAGGTATGCGCACTGTTTTCCTGGCTCTGATTTATGGGCAAGTCAGGTGGCACCGACAGCTTGGCCGTTGCAGCTTTGCCCCCTTTAGGTCAGCTCTGAGACCAATCTGTACATAAATCATTTCGCACACTGTGGCGGAGATGTAGAACCGAGCGCAGTTCCGTGGCCTGCACCACTGTGGTGCTTGCTTTCTCGCTCATCCAGTTTGGAGGCTGCCCATGCGTCTCAACCCGCCGACAATCGTCATCTTTCTGATTTCCGTGGTGCTCGCCGCACTCGCACTCATCACCAAGATGGGACTGATCGACGTCCAACGATTCATTCCACACCAAGAGTTCTGGCTTGCCATGATTGCCTACCTCACATTGATGGTTGGGAATGTGGTTCGCGGGCTTTAAAGCGTGTACACTTTAACGGAACATGATCTGGGTCACAGCCAAAGTAGGTTGGCGCTGGCTTGGTCAGACTGCCAACCGGAGCGTGGATTACTGGCGGATCGCTGCTTTTTGCGCAGAGGTTGGGCTGTTGTTGACAGACACGGGCGGGCGCGCTTCCCAGCCTTCTTTAATGCCCTTGGGTTCGCAACCTTCATTGGCTGCTGCCCAGCTATGAACATTAGCGTTGAAGCGGTCGGCCAGCTTGTCGTCTAGCCGAAGGTTCTCAAAGCTGACATTGGCCGAACCGCCAAATGGCTCAATGGTTATTGTGGCCGCTTTGGCGCCGCGCTTGCGAGATTTTGCTTTCTGGCGCTGATAAATCGCAATTTGGGACAATCCGCCCATGCGCTCTGGCTGAGACACGGCATGGAATAGGTGTGTGTTCTTCAGTTCGCCATTTGGCCCGAGCCAACAGGTGAGCACTCCACGCGCGACGCGCGAATACACATCTGTTGCAGAGCCGACGGGAGAACCAAATCCCTGAGGTATCGCCATTGGCAATTTCGGCAACTGAAGCGCTCCGGTGGTCAAGCTGCTCGGGTCGAGCGTTGCAGCGCATCCCGCAGCGCCACTGCCAAACAAAACGGCTACCATCACGAGGCGATGACGCATCGGAGGCCGCTGACAGACATTATGCTTGCGACGTTTGTTTCCAAGCTGCTCAGATGCTTTTTGAAGCTCGATTGGCATGCGGTTGTTTACTTCCACATCTCGTTTGCAACTGGGACGCTTGTCGTTCGATTGTCCCGAACCGGGTTTTGGGACATGGCGCACGGACTAGAGTGAACGCGTGATGGTGCAGTGCCATAGGGTCAGGCGAACGGCAAGTTCCGTCGATCCCCATGCACTGGTTTAACGCTGGTACCTTGGCGGATCATCTTGGATTTACACGATGCCCGGGTGAACCCCAAAAGCCTAAGGCCGCCATCGGAGGAAGGCGACCTTATTCATTCGTCAAAATTGTGATGCGCAAAGAGCCAAAGATCATTCACCGACACTGGCGTCGACCGGTTTAGGCAACCGTCGATGCTGGACGGTCGGTACGCGGACGTCCCAGACCTCGTTGCGTGCTTCCGGCCTCAGTATTGTCAGCGCGCTGGAGTTGTTCTTCGGCATCAACGCGTTCTTTTTCTGCCGCATCAAGCTTCTCGCGAAGCTCATCAGCAGATGCCAATAGGTTATCTCGGCGTGTCGCGGCTGATTTGGCGAAGGTTGAGTAAGCAAAGTGAGCGCGATCTTTTACGCCCGTCCGCTCCTCCTCGGCTTTGATCTGACGATCAAGATCCGATGCCATCTGCTCAAATTCCCGGATCATCATATCAAGATCGGAAACCTTGCGTGCTTTTTCATCGGCCTCAAAGCGCTTGAGCCGCATTGCTGTGTCGCGTGACTTCATCGTTCGATACCCCTGTACATAGTCGAACACCTGCCGCCACAGGTTCAAATTCCATGCCAATTCATTGTTGTAAGCTTGTTGACTGGTTTGAGCATCTTCGGTGGTCTGACGCACTTCCCAAGTTGCTCTTGCCACCCAAAAACGTCAAGTCGATCGTACTCTAAATGCAACGTTGTCTGAGTGTGGCACAGGCACCTTAACGTTGCGCTAAAGACACTATCTCAGGTTTGATCGATTCTCTGAAACTTTTCACAAGGTTCATCCCATTTCCGGGGCTAGGGATTTGCTTCGAATAATGATAATTGTGGAGAAGGTGTGGTGATGGGTTCCCAAGTCGGGAATCAGCCTGAGGCAACCGTCTCAGTTTAGCCAACTCGCGCTCAGCTGTGTCGTTGGCTGACGTTTCGCGGTGTCTTGTCCCTGTTTCAGTCCAAAAACCAAAGATCTGACATGTCTCCGTCGATGGCGATCGCGGACAGTGATGGTCTGTGGCTGCTGGCAAGACGCACAGACCGGTGTGTGTCGATCGTGCGTTTTTTTCAATGTTGCGGCACATGCGTCAAATGAGTTGGGCTGATGATGGCTGGCGCGATTTCAAGGCGAACAAAATGATGGAATTGGACGAATTGATGAAAAATGAAAGGCCGACGCTGGGGGCATTTCTTTGCGTATGGCGAAATGGAAAGCTAACATATTATCAGGATCTTACAGGAATAAGCTCTGATCCGATGTGTCGCGCAATACAAAATTAGGATTTGTTAAACTTTCAGGTGGTAAATCTTAATCGAAGTTTAGCCGAAGAACATGAGTTGCGTTCTCTTCAGGCATCGGGGCAGCGGGTCTGGCGAAATGCCAGAAAAGATGAGGAACGAACATGCGGGTCCTTCTGATAGAAGACGACAACGCGACGGCGCAAAGCATTGAGCTTATGCTCCAGTCTGAAGGTTTTAACGTGTACATCACAGATCTTGGTGAGGAAGGCGCAGACCTCGGCAAGCTCTACGATTATGATATTATTCTACTTGACCTAAACTTGCCGGACATGTCCGGCTATGAGGTTTTGAAGATGCTGCGGGTCAGCAAGGTTTCGACGCCAATTCTGATCCTGTCGGGACTGGCTGGCATCGAAGACAAGGTGCGCGGCCTTGGTTTCGGCGCTGACGACTATATGACTAAGCCGTTCCACAAGGACGAATTGGTCGCTCGCATTCACGCCATTGTGCGGCGCTCGAAAGGTCATGCGCAGTCTGTTATTCAGACCGGTGACTTGAAGGTCAACCTCGATACGAAGACTGTTGAAGTGAATAGTCAGCGGGTTCACCTGACCGGCAAAGAATATCAGATGCTTGAACTGCTTTCGCTTCGCAAAGGAACCACCCTCACGAAGGAAATGTTCCTCAACCACCTTTATGGTGGCATGGATGAGCCAGAGTTGAAGATCATCGACGTCTTCATCTGTAAGTTGCGGAAGAAACTTCAGGCGGCAACGGGTGGTAAGCACCACATCGAGACCGTTTGGGGACGCGGATATGTGCTGCGCGACCCAGATGATGAGACTGCAGCAGCTTAACGCTCTGAATTCTCAGCCAGTTTATGAAAGTTTGAAGACGGGGTCCTTGGGGCCCCGTTTTTCGTAGCGTTCTCGTCGCGCCTACATCGAGTCCCGAGCTCAGCTTCGGCAAGATCGGTTTTCTTTGTTGATTGCAACGCGTCGCACGAATTCTGGTTTGCATACCAGCTACTGGCGCAGTCCGATTATTTGAGCTATCTCAACACCAACAAGGTATGTCGCGATCGCAAAGTGTTCCATGTCACAATCATCAAAAACAAAAACATCGACGCTGAATGCTGCCATCATTCCGGTTACGCCTCTTCAACAAAATTGCACGTTGATTTGGGATGTAAACACAATGGACGGTGCCGTCGTGGACCCGGGTGGGGATGTTGACCGCATCTTGGAAGCGGTCACAGAGATGAAGGTTCAGCCGAGCAAAGTTCTTTTGACACATGGGCATATTGATCATGCCGGTGGTGCTTCAGCGCTCAGCAAAGAACTCAACGTCCCTATTCAAGGGCCGCATATTGCCGATAAGTTTTTGCTCGACGGATTGGAAGCGCAGGGTCGTGAATATGGCTTCAGCGCTGACAATTGCTCACCCGATGAATGGGTCGAAGAAGGCGACAAGATCGATATCGCGGGACATACATTCGAAGCATTGCATTGTCCCGGCCATTCTCCAGGATCGATCGTATACGTCAATCGCGAGAACAAGTTCATTCTGATGGGCGATGTCCTGTTCCGCGGTTCTATTGGACGCACCGACTTTCCGTATGGCGACCACGACGCACTGATCAACGCCATCAAGACCAAGATCATGCCACTGGGCGATAGCTTCGCGTTTGTTTGTGGTCATGGACCCGGCAGTTCATTGGCGCTTGAGCGCAAGACCAATCCGTTTCTCGCGTCTTGAAACGAACTGGTCGGGCCAGTGATGTCGGCTTGAGTTTGCTGCTAAGCCCACCTAGATCGTTTCCGCTTTAGGCGGAATCGATTTTAGTTTTTTCGCTCACGGACCTAGCCGGCCTCATTTCATGTTTGCTTTCAGCAAAACCGGCTTGGCCCGACGTCATGTCGAAGACATGCTTCCAGCATGGTGCGACGTTCGCGCCGGACCGCAGTCGCGGTCTTGGAGCGTTTCGATCTACGTCTGAAACGCTCTAGTCGGCGAGTTCAAATTGGTCTGTTTATCTGATCAATATCCGCGGCGACCAAGGTGGATGTCCAAGCATCCGAACACTCCGCACTCTTGAGAGAGACCTACTTCGCCGTCTGCACGGCCTTCCCAAAAATCCACTGTCTCGACGCGCAGCGTCTCTGAGCAGCTGCGGCGGCAATACTCCCAATGACCACTGGGTAATTGAACCTGTGGCCCCAATCGCGATGGGCGCACCCGGCCGGAGACGCTCCCGTTGCCATGGCGGCTTTCGGCAAGGACATATCCGCGGTCGAGGCCATCATCGCCTCGATTTCCATAGGCATTTGCAATGGTGGCGTGACCTGCGAGCCCCGTCACGAGGGCAATGGCTACAATACCGCATTTGAAGTTCATCAGGAGCATCCTGTTCGACAACCGGACTGGCGCGCTGGTTGAGGTTGCGCGTTTCGGTACCATACATCAAATTGCGATCAGAAAGCAGCGGCTTAGGACCACGGCCACTTATGAGCGTG
>JBCBRD010000002.1:0-69214 GCA_039819885.1 Pseudomonadota bacterium | reverse complement strand
GGTTTTGGGAGCTTGAGTTGGGTCACTGGGAGCATGTGACCCTTGGGGGTATTGAGTTGGGTGTTATCGTACCGGTTGGTGCGTGGCGCACGTTGTGTGGCCATTTCCATCATATGTTCGGATTGACGACAGCTGGGAGCGTTTCAAGACGGGTACCCGTCAGCGTCTTAGCTGGGGTTGCTTTAGTGGGTTGTGCGGGGTCATCGCAGGCCCCTGATGTACAACCATCAGGGCTCTGGTCGGCGTCGGTGACACCGGTTCCCCAGAGTGCACCTCAAGATTGGGCTGTGAGTAGTCGACGTGGTCCGTCTGGCCCAGCAAAGCGGGCATCGGGCGGACTGCCGAAGGGTGGCGGGCATTACAAAATTGGTCGGCCCTATAAGATCAACGGGAAATGGTACACGCCGAAGGTGGATAAGACCTACGACCAGAGTGGTGTCGCCTCGTGGTATGGGCCTGGCTTTCACGGTAAGAAGACGGCGAATGGCGAGACCTTCGACCAAAACGCGCTGACGGCCGCGCATCCAACCTTGCCGCTACCGTCGTTTGCCTATGTGACGAACCTTGAAAACGGACTCACGGTGCTGGTCCGGATCAATGATCGTGGTCCCTACAAACATAGCCGTATTCTCGACGCATCGCATCGGGTGGCGAAGGAATTGGGCTTCCACCATCAAGGCGTCGGTAAGGTTCGCGTGAAGTATGCTGGGCGGGCACCGCTCAATGGTGATGATTCGCGTGAACGCACACATCTGGCCTCGATGCGTCGCTAATCTGGCATGCGGCGAATAAAGCGAGGGGGTCTGTTGACCCTTTGAATTGAACGGTCAATAACCTCTAATAGTCTTTCATTTTGGCGGTTGCGCTGCGCTGCAGGGGGTGCTGAACAATGAATGCTGAGAGCACGGCTTTGGGGTTCATCCCATCAGCCTGGGCCACTTGGTGCGTTCGGCTGTTTAGCTTCCAAGTCGTCATCTTATTGGCCTGCGTGGTCTCCGCAGCACCTGGCTTGGCGCAAATCAAGCCATTCCAGACAAAAGCCAAACAAGCCATTCTTATTGATCATTCAACTGGCGCTGTATTGTTCCAGAAGAACGCCGACAACTTGGTGCCGCCTGCAAGCATGAGCAAGCTGATGACGTTGGCGGTTATTTTCCGCGCGTTACGCGAAGGCAAACTCAAGCTCGATGATACTTTCAAGGTCAGTGAGAACGCATGGCGGACCGGTGGTGCTCCCTCGGGAACCTCCGCGATGTTTGCGGGGCTGGGGAAATCCATCTCGGTTGAAGATCTGGTCAAAGGGATCGCCATACAATCCGGTAACGATGCCTGCATTGTTATCGCTGAGGGGATGAGTGGGTCTGAGGCAGCTTTTGCAAAAAGGATGGTCAAAGAAGCTCGGGAGATTGGGTTAGAGCAATCCACCTTTGGCAATTCGACAGGATTGCCACATCCCGATCAGTTGATGACCATTCGGGAAATCGCGAAGTTGTCCCGCTATCTGATCAAGACCTATCCCGAGTATTATCCCTACTTTGGGCAGCGGAAATTTCCTTATCAGCCACCGCGGCGCAGTCGCCCCTATGCGTTTTACAATCGCAATCCGCTGCTTTCGATGAACATTGGCGCAGACGGCCTCAAGACCGGACATCTCAAGGTGTCTGGGTATGGTTTAGCGGCGTCCACTGTTCAGAAGGACCAGCGTCTGGTTGTCGTGGTTCACGGTTTGAGTTCTGCTCGCGAGCGGAAGGCGGAGGCCGCCAAGCTGATTGCTTGGGGGTACAAGTCGTTCGACAATTATAAGGTTTTTGATGCTGCTGACACGGTCGGTACAGCGCGCGTTTGGGGTGGCAAAACGTTCTATGTCCCATTGCGGGGCGATGGCGACGTTACCGTTCTGCTTCCAAAGGGGGCTGAAGCAAAACGGCTTTCATTTGAAATCGTGTACGACGGGCCTCTGAAGGCGCCGATTAAAGAAGGCGATCAGGTAGCACAGCTGCGTGTGACGACGGGCACGAATTCGGTGAACAATGTCCCTCTCTACGCTGCTGAGGATGTGCCTCGTGGCAGCATAGTGCGGCGGGGGGTCGATTCCATCGCTGTACTGACACTGCGGTGGTTGGGTGATAAAGCATCAGGCTTGATTGATAGCGTCCTTTGATGCCGCCAGTATGAGCTGGTTGGACTGGGGGATGGAGTTCTCATCGTATAGGCATAAACCATCATGGCGCCCGGACGGCTCATCACTCTTGAAGGTGGCGAAGGTACGGGGAAGTCGACCCAGGCCTCCTTGCTGCAAGGCGCCTTGGAGCAGCACGGGATCGAAGCGGTCCTGACGCGGGAACCGGGCGGGGCGGAATTGTCTGAACGTATTCGCGCCGTGATCTTGGACAAAAAACCTGTCGAGCCGAACGCTGAATTCCTGCTGTTTGCTGCCGCGCGCGCTGAGCACATTACCGCGATGATTAAGCCGGCTTTGGAGCGTGGTGCCTGGGTTGTTTGCGATCGCTATATCGATAGCACACGCGTCTACCAGGGTGAGATCGAGGGCATTCGTGCTGATCTCGTCATGGCTATTGAGCAGTTTTGCGTCGCGCCGTGGTTGCCGGATCTTACGATCGTACTGGATCTTCCAACCAACGTTTCGACGGCGCGTGTTTCGGCCCGGGGTGCACTTTCTCGTTTTGATGAGGCAAGTGCTGCGCGGCACGACGCTATTCGACAGGCATTCTTGAAGATTGCGTTGCGAGAGCCTGAGCGCTGTGTGGTTGTTGATGCGAATGCCCCGCCGGATGACGTTGGTGCGGAACTGTTAGAACACGTAAGGGCGCGCCTCATTAAGCCCAACAGTGCAAAGCGTTCGAACGTCAGCAATTAAAGACCTGGAAACAGTTACGTGGCGAGACGGGTTCAAGAACGCGAGATTGAAGTCTTTCCGGAAGCTGACCGGCTGGAGGGTTTTGCCCATCCGCGCGAAACGGCCTCGGTATTCGGACACGATACCCAGAGGACCGCGCTTGTTGACGCGATCACGAGTGGGCGCATGCATCATGCGTGGATCTTGTCTGGAACAGCAGGAATTGGGAAGGCAACACTAGCTTACCGGTTAGCGGAAACCATTCTCGCACCGGGCGCGGAAAGGACTGGTCGTTCAAGCGATTTCGGGGTGCAGCCCGATGGGCCAACTGCACGGCAAGTTCGGGCATTGTCTCACCCGAGGCTGCTGGTGATCCGACGGCCCTACGACATCAAGGCAAAGCGTTTCACTGCCAGTATCCCTGTTGATGCAGTTCGGTCCGTAAAGGGTTTTTTGTCTTCTCGTGGAGAAGCGCAAGATTGGCGCGTTGTGATTGTCGACACTGCGGATGAGTTGAATATCAATGCGGCCAACGCCTTGTTGAAGTCGCTGGAAGAGCCTCCACCACGCACAGTGTTTTTGCTGATTTCGTCGGAGCCCGGACGGCTCTTGAACACGATCCGATCGCGATGCAGACGACTTCAGTTTTCTAGCTTAGGTCGCCAGGATCTGAAACTTGCCGTGGATACGGCCCTGCTTGCAGGCTCTGCTGATGCAATTGATGCCTCCGAGTTTGAAGCACTTGAACCCATGGCTGATGGGAGTGTGCGTCGGCTTTTGTCGCTTCATGCGCTCAAGGGCGCTGAACTGGCGAAGGCGGTGCACACCATGCTGGGGCAGCTGCCGGCAGTCGATTGGGGCAAGGTGCATAAGATATCTGACGAACTTGCGCCTGCTGCCGCTGCTGAACGTTACGATGTGTTTTTTGACATGCTTTTGGGGAGTCTGCATCAGTGTGTGCGCGCCGCGTCGGGCGCGCCGATTGCAGGCGGTGCTCCGCTGAGTAAGTCTCTGATCAAACTATCTAATCATATGTCCGCTTCGGCCCGATTGTCAGATTGGGCCGAGGTGTGGGACGGAATTCAAAATGCCAAAAGCCAAACGAAATCCCTCAATCTGGATCGCAAGTCACTCATCCTGGAGACAGTCAGTCGTCTTGCGCAGACTGCCGGGGCGCGCTAGCGAACAGCACCAAGAGTTGTGCCGATGTGCGTGCAACATTTAGCAACACATGATGTGACGGCGCGGTGAAGCCGCAACACGATCCAAAGAAGGTCATCGATGCCCGACCAAAAGCCGTTCTTTATAACGACGGCAATTTCCTATCCCAATGGCGTGCCCCATATCGGGCATGCTTACGAGGCGATTGCGACCGATACTCTGGCGCGGTTCCAGCGTGCGGATGGGTACGACGTCTTTTTCCTAACAGGAACAGACGAGCATGGGCTGAAGATGAAGCAGACGGCTGAAAAGGCTGGGGTTACTCCGCGTCAATTGGCCGATCAAAACGCTGCGCAGTTTCAGGAGATGGCGCGCGTTCTCGGCCTCTCCAACGACGACTTCATTCGAACGACCGAGGAGCGACACTATCGGGCGTGTCAGGCGATCTGGCAGCGTATGCAGGATAGCGGTGATATTTTTACCAGAACCTACACCGGTTGGTACTCGGTTCGGGATGAAGCCTATTACGATGAAAAGGAAACCACTGTTGGCAACGATGGTGTGCGTGTTGGACCGCAAGGTACGCCTGTGGAGTGGACGGAGGAGGAGACGTACTTCTTTAAGCTATCGGCGTATGAAGACAGATTGTTAGCGCACTACGATACTGTTCCCGATTTTATAGGCCCGGTGGAACGGCGAAACGAGGTCCGCAGTTTTGTGGCCGGTGGTCTGCAGGATCTCTCCATTTCCCGCACCACGTTTGATTGGGGTGTCCCGGTTCCAGGTGACGAAAACCATGTCATGTACGTTTGGGTCGATGCGTTGACCAACTACATCACAGCGCTTGGCTATCCTGATGAAACGTCAGATCTTTGGACGTATTGGCCGGCCGACATCCACGTGATCGGCAAAGATATTGTACGTTTTCATGCCGTCTATTGGCCAGCGTTTTTGATGTCTGCTGGCTTGCCGCTGCCTAGGCGGATTTTCGCACATGGGTTCTTGTTCAACCGTGGGGAGAAGATGTCCAAATCGGTGGGCAATGTCGTCGACCCGTTCGGGATGGTTGAAACCTACGGTCTTGATCAGGTGCGGTTCTTCCTTTTGCGCGAAGTCTCGTTCGGTCAAGATGGCAGCTATTCGCATGAGGCGATCGTTAATCGCACAAATGCTGATCTGGCGAATGATCTCGGTAATCTAGCCCAACGGTCGTTGTCGATGATTGCCAAGAACTGTGAAGGGATCGTGCCGAAGCCAGGCGCGTTGAGTGCGGAAGATCAGGTGATTTTGTCGGCGGTTGATGGTCTCTTACCTGTCGCGCGGGAAGCTATGTCGAAGCAGGCCATCCATAAGTATTTGGAAGCTGTTTGGGCGGTTGTGGCTGATACCAATCGCTATTTTGCGGGTGAAGAGCCATGGGCGAAAAAGAAGACTGATCCCGAACGCATGGGCACCATCCTCTACGTCACTGCGGAGATTGTGCGGCAGGTCGCAATTCTCGCACTTCCTGTCATGCCGACATCGTGTCACCGGTTGCTCGACCTGTTGGCTCAGCCTGAGGGTGATACGGCCGCACGCCGCTTTGAGGGACTTGGACCGGATCACCGACTGAGGCCTGGTCTTGCTCTACCCGCGCCGAGTGGCGTCTTTCCGCGATATGTTGAGCCAGAGGCAATGGGTGCGTCTGGAGGTAAGAGCTAATGCTTGTCGACCACCACTGCCATCTCGATTTTCCCCAGTTCGCTGACGACCTCGACGGGCTTGTTGATCGCGCGCGCGTTGCTGGCGTGGAAACAATAGTGACGATCTCAACGTTTATTGAAAAGGTCGACACGTATCGGACAATCGCCGAGCGATTTGACAACGTCTATTTTTCGGTTGGCACGCATCCGCACAATGCCGATCAGGAACTGGACGTTCCTGTTTCCGACATCGTTCAGCTGAGCCAGCATCCGAAGTGTGTTGCTGTAGGCGAAGCGGGGCTGGACTACCATTACAAGAATGCTCCGATAGAAGCCCAAGAGGCAGGCTTTCTCAAGCACATTGAGGCGGCTCGCGAGACAGGGTTGCCGCTTGAGATCCACACAAGGGAAGCGGATGAGCACACGTTGCGTGTCTTGCGGGAGAGTTATGCAATAGCACCGTTCAAAGCGGTTCTGCACTGCTTTACCGGGGGACGTGAGCTTGCGATGGCTGCTGTCGAGATGGAGATGCTTGTGTCCTTCTCCGGTGTCGTGACATTTAAGAAAGCCGAAGAGCTGCGGGCGATCGCGGCTGATATTCCGTTGGACCACATTTTGGTTGAGACAGACGCGCCTTATCTCGCGCCAACGCCCTATCGCGGGAAGACGAATGAGCCGGCGTATGTCGCACAGACTGCGCAAACGTTGGCCGACGTGCGCGGTCTGTCGTTAGATGCATTCGCATCGGCCACGAGCAGTAATTTCTATCGCTACTACACGAAAGCGCAGCGCCCGAGCGGGGTCGCGAAACCCAGCGACGTTAGCGTGACAGGTGATGCCGCAGTATGAGTTATCGTTTCACGATTTTGGGCTGTGGTCCTTCCGGTGGCGTGCCTCGCCTTGGACCACACTGGGGCCGTTGCGATCCAGAAAACCCGAAGAACCGTCGGCGTCGATGTAGTGTTCTTGTTGACCGCTTTAATGGCAAAGGCGGGCGGACGTCGATCCTGATCGACACACCGCCTGATCTGCGTGAACAACTCATTGATGCACGGGTCACGTCATTGGACGCAGTCTTCTATACGCATGATCACGCGGACCATACGCATGGGATTGATGATCTTCGGATGGTCCATTTTGCGATGAAACGGCGCGTCGAGGTGTACGCGGATGAGCATACGATCGACAGCCTCACCCATCGTTTTGCGTACTGTTTCGCAACACGAGAAGGGTCGGAATACAAGCCCATCATGACGGCTACGAAGATTGAACCAACCCAGCATTTGACGATCAGTGGTGAAGGTGGAGAAATTGCTGCCGATGTTATTGCGCAGATGCACGGGAAGATGCCGACGATTGGGTTCCGTTTCGGAAACCTGGGATACACGCCGGACATCTCCAGCATGCCTGACGAGTCAATCGAAGCCATGCAAGGGTTAGATGTATGGATTGTCGATGCACTTCGCTACAGCGCGCACCCAAGTCACTTCAACGTAAAACAAGCGCTAGAGTGGATCGACAAACTCAGGCCGAAACGCGCGATCCTGACCCATATGACGACTGAGCTGGACTACGATACTTTGCGACGAGATCTGCCTGATCATGTGGAGCCAGCCTACGATGGGATGGAGATCGTCTTTGAGGGGCGTGGCTCATAGGCCGATAGAGTGGCGGCTTAATAGTAGACGCTCTATCCGATGCTTTGGCTGAGGCTATGTGTGGCGAGCCATTGACGACCGTCGACAGTTGCGCCGTTGAGGTCACAGTCGGCTGAGCAAAGCTCCACGAACGCGCCTGCCATGTCTTCGGGAAGCGGCACGGTCAACGGGTCCTCGCCCGGAAAGGCCTTTTCGCGCATAGCAGTTCGCAGCGGGCCGGGATTGACCAGATTGCAGCGAACCTTCTCGTTTTGCACTTCCAAGGCATACGTTTTGGCGAGTGCTTCAAGGCCTGCTTTTGAGACTGCATAAGGTCCCCAGTAGGCATATTTTCCCTGAGCAGCGCCCGATGTCACAAAGACCGCTCGCCCGGCAGTTGATTGTTTTAAGAGGGGATCAAGCGTGCGTATGAGACGCCAATTGGCGTTCAGGTTCACGTTGATGATCATTTCCCAGATGTCCGCCTTGATATGCCCAAGTGGCGAAAGAGGTCCCAGTAGGCCGGCGTTGCCGACAAGAATATCGATATGGCCAAAGCGCTGATGCAACGCGGGGCCGAGTTCGTCGACCCGGTCCGATTTGGTCAGATCGAGTGGGATGAGTGTCGCGCCTTCCAAACCTTCAGCTTTGATGGCGTCGTCAAGATCTTCGAGAGCTCCAACCCGGCGCGCGGTCGCGATGATGTGGGCGCCCTCACGCGCAAAGGCCATGGCAACCGCACGTCCAAGACCGCGGGATGCTCCCGTGATCAGAGCGGTTCGCCCGTCCAATCGACGTTCATTGTGCTTTGGAGGCGTGTTGTCGTTCGTTATTTGAGAGGTCATTGTGCGGGTGATGCACCATCTTGTAGCCGGGGTTTGGCTGTGTCGACGGCACGCTCTGCTGCTTCTCGTGCTTTATCCAACAGTGGTGCGGCACGCTCCCTGGCCTTTTCTGAGTACTCCACGAACTTTTCAGCGCCTGTTGAAGAGAGCTCGCGCGTCCGGCGAATAACGCGTGCGAAGAGTGACTGTCGTGGAAGTAGTGCGTCGGCGCGATACCCTTTGACCTTGCTGACGATCGCAGCGTGGTCATCGCGCTCGGTCTGCCCGGCAATGTCGTTGGAGGCCCCTGTAAATATGACAAGCGGTGTGCAGGAGGTGACAACCTTGGTGCCGCTCGCCAGCCAGCTTGGGTTGGCGACTTGTGTTTCCTGGGCGAAGTACACGCGTTGTCCGCCGAGGCGTTGATCAAGCAGATTGCGGTCCAGTACGGGTACGATGTGGCCACCCTTTTTCTGGATCGCTTTGAAGCGTTCGTTTTCTGGATCTGGGAATTGCACGAAGAGAGCGACGGTGTTGTCGTTGGACATGGCTTCGTCTATCGCGCTGTCGGTATCGGCTTCATAACGGATCGCTCGTCCCTGACCCAGGCCGTATGGGTCGATCTTCTGGAGGAAGGCGAAGGTTTTTGCGCTACCGGATTTTTCTGGCGGCAAGACAAATGTCAATTCCGAAGAGCGAACCGCGACCTCTCCGAAATTAGACAATGCTTTGGTTTTAGTCACTGCGAACAGGCATTCGCGTACGTCATCAACACGGACTTTATCGAAGCGTTTCGCACCTCCAAATGCGCCGGACTTCAGTGCGAGGACGTCGAGCTGGCCGTAGGCGAAATGGCTCAGGTTTTCCGAGACAGTTTGCATATTCTCAGCTGTGCCGGATGATACTTCACAGGTCGCAGTGATGCCATCCTTGCCCAACTGATCCTTCAACGCCGGGCAGAAACTCGAGTGATAGGCTCCGCTTGAACCGCCAGTGTGGATGACAACATCTTCGGCGGTCGCTGAGGTGGTCAAAAAAAGTGGTAGGGAAGCTGAGATGGCAACGAGTGCAGAGGCATAGCCGCGGACCAGGGCAGACACTGGAGATACTCCAATCAAGTTAAAGAGTTAAGAGCTGAGCCAATACTGGAGATTTCGTTGCCGCTCTGACAGCGACTGTTCTCCGGCATAGTCATCGAAGCTCCACGTCTATCTTGCAGTTTGTGAGTATTGGTCTATCGGACTTCCGCCAGCAGCGAAAGCTGTCTCGCACCCGATGGGCCATCCTGGTCGGTCAGCAGTGTTGGATATTCGCCCGTGAAGCAGTGGTCGGTAAATTGAGGATTGACGGAATCGCGCTTTGCGAAACCGGCTGATCTGTAGACACCTTCAACCGTCAGGAATGCGAGTGTGTCGGCACCCATGAACTGCCGCATACCTTCCAAATCGAGGTTGGCCGCCAGTAGATCTGAACGATCGGGGGTGTCGATCCCATAGTAATCGGAGTGCGTGATGGGTGGTGAAGCAATGCGCATATGCACTTCGCGTGCTCCGGCTTCATACATCAGGCTGACGATTTTCTTTGATGTTGTGCCGCGCACCACGCTGTCGTCGATCAGTACGATGGACTTGCCCTTGATGACACTGGCATTGGCGGAGTGCTTGAGTTTGACGCCGAGCTGGCGAATGCGTTGCTCTGGCTCAATAAAGGTTCGGCCTACGTAGTGGTTTCGGATGATGCCTAACTCGAAGGGGCGCTGGGATTCCTGTGCAAAGCCGATGGCTGCCGGGACGCCTGAATCCGGGATCGGAACAATAAGATCGCACTTGGCGGGGGCTTCGCGGGCCAGTTGTACGCCCATTTCCCGGCGCACCTCGTAGACTGACTTACCGGCAATGACGGAATCGGGGCGTGCAAAATAAATGTATTCGAAGATGCACGGTTGCGGTCGCCTGGTTGGGAATGGGCGATGTGTTTCGAGACCGTCCTTTGTGATCACGACGACCTCGCCGTTTTCGATCTCGCGAATAAACGTAGCGCCGACAATATCGAGTGCGCAGGTCTCAGACGCCAGCACGTAGCTACCGTCCAGTTTGCCGAGAACGAGGGGCCTGATACCGACGGGGTCGCGAGCTGCCAGCAGCATGTCGTTGGTTAGGCAGACAAGAGCGTAAGCGCCTTCGACTTGGCGGATTGCTTCAATGAAGCGTTCAATGATGCGGGACTTCTGGGAGCGCGCCATGAGGTGCAAGATGACCTCTGTGTCGGATGTTGACTGACAGATGGCTCCTGCGCGGATCATTTCGTTGCGCAGCGTAAGGGCGTTGGTCAGGTTTCCGTTGTGGGCAACGGCAACACCACCTGTATCAAGATCGGCAAAGAGGGGCTGGACATTTCGCAGGATGGTCCCGCCAGTTGTTGAGTAGCGGTTGTGCCCGACGGCCATCGTGCCTTTGAGCTTTTTGATCGTTTCGGCGCTATTAAAATTGTCGCCAACCAATCCAAGTTTGCGTTCCGAATGGAATTGCTCGCCGTCGTACGTGACAATACCGGCTGCTTCTTGTCCGCGGTGCTGAAGCGCATGCAAGCCGAGAGCTGTTAGCGCTGATGCATCTGGATGCCCCAAAATGCCAAAGACGCCGCACTCTTCGCGCAAGCGGTCATCTCCTGATCTCGATTCAGGAGGGTTCCATTGAGTTGGATCTTGTATGTTTGTCGCCGGACGATCGTAGGATGTCTGTGGTACAGACGCGTTGGCCATTCGTTTAACCCTCCGCAATCTGATCACCATTGCCGCACGTGATCAGATGTCCATCTCAGAATGGTTCTTTACCGACTTAGCGCCGATCCCATGGCATGCCAACATGCAAAGCCAAAGCACAACCCATAAATCTGCATGACAGATATATGACTTAGGGGGCCTTGCGCCACCCTATAACTACGGCGCACACCGAAAGTGCATTCATACTGGATTGATGGTGGCTCAAATGCAGCCCTACCACCATAAACGTTGATTGCGTAACCGTCCGTCAAATCAACCTTGTTGTTCTGGAACTGGCTCAGCTTCCGTTGGCGCCGGTGACTGCAGGAGTTCGCTCGGCATCACACTCAACAGCGTTGATTGAATGGCCTGTCCGGTGCTTTTGATTGCAGGCAACGTCTGCGCTTGGCGAACAAAGTCGTAGTGTTCTTCTTCGTCTGGGAAGAACGAGACGTAAAACATGTATGGGATTACGACGAGTACGAAGCCCCGCGCGACGCCGAATAAGAACCCCAGGACCCTGTCGAACATGCCGACCTGGCTGTCCAAGATCGTGTCGGAGATCCGTGCTGTAATCAGATGAACGACAATCAGTACGATCAGAAAAATCAGCGCACCGATGGCGACTTGCACAATTGGGACCTGCGCCTGCATCTGGGCGGCAATCTCTTCGGCAAAAGGCTTGTGGCTGATTACGAAATACAACACGGCGAGGGCGGCTATGATCCAAGACAGGATGGATAAAAGCTCCCGTGTGAGGCCGCGGTACATGGCAAGCAAGCCCGATATGAAGGCGATCGCAATCAGTGCTGCGTCCAGATAGGTCAATGAGCCAATCATGCGCTCAGTCCTCTCATCGGATCGTTGCTCGGGCTACGGCTGAGTGTCCGACCCGGCATATCCGCGTTGTTTGCAAAGCAAAGGGACGGTCGCCCCGTAGCTTGCGCTCCCCCAGAAGTGATCACTCGGACGTGCTGACGCATGGATTGCGTAATCCAGCTTGCCAACACGCGTGTCGTCTAAGTTGTCTTGCCCGGAACAGAGCGTGACGGGTTTGTTGCGCCCATCTCGCCTGCTAATTCCGACAAGTGTTTTAGGCGATTTAGGTCCAAAGTCATCTTGGATCTTCCCAGATCGCCCGAAGTCGGCAGATAAGCCGCACCAAATCCAAGCTTTTGGGCTTCCTTGAGACGTATGAGGGTTTGGGCCGCCGGTCGAATGGCACCTGTGAGTGAGATTTCGCCGAAATAGACGCTGTTCTTGGCCAGTGGCTGCCCGGAAAATGAGGAGAGTAAGGCTGCGGCTGCGGCCAGATCCGCGGAGGGTTCGGATATTCGCATGCCGCCAGCAACGTTGAGATAGACGTCGACCTGGCCAAAACTGACGCCGCACCTGGCTTCCAAGACGGCCAAGACCATGGACAGACGCGAACTATCCCATCCGACAACGGCTCGACGTGGCGTGCCCAGCGCGCTTTGAGCGACGAGTGCTTGTATTTCAACCAGGATGGGACGCGTCCCTTCGATGCCTGCAAAAACGGCGGTGCCCGGAGCTTGGCTGTCGCGGTCCCCCAAAAACAGTTCAGATGGATTTCGAACCTCGCGCAGGCCCTCTGAGACCATCTCGAAAACGCCGATCTCATCGGTTGGGCCAAAGCGGTTCTTAACCGCCCGGAGGATGCGATACGGGTGCCCACGATCACCTTCGAAATACAACACAGTGTCGACCATGTGTTCGACAACTTTAGGACCTGCGATTTGGCCGTCCTTGGTGACGTGGCCGACAAGGAGCAGAGCGGCACTGGCTGTTTTCGCATATCGGATGAGAGACTGACTTGCCGCCCGCACCTGGCTGACGGTGCCTGGAGCAGCATCGAGGGCATCGGCCCAAAGCGTTTGAATGGAATCGATGACGACGAGGTCAGGTGGCGGTCCTTGGGTGAGCGTTGCGATTATGTTGGCGAGGTTGGTCTCAGCCGCCAGTTCGACTGGTGCATCGGAAAGGTTGAGGCGCTGGGCACGCAAACGCACTTGTGCAACAGCCTCTTCACCTGTGAGGTAGATTGCGCGTTTTCCAGACTTGGCAAGTGCGCCCGCAAGTTGGAGCAACAGCGTAGATTTGCCGATCCCCGGTTCGCCGCCGATCAACAACGCTGAGCCGGGGACTATTCCGCCTCCTGTGACGCGGTCGAGTTCGGCGATTCCGGTTGTAATGCGAGGTGCTTCTTCGTCCTCGCCTTTCAAACCTTCCAACTTGATTGCGCGACCCTTGCTGGATTGACCTAGGCCGGAGCCGGGTGCGGCGGCAACGTTTGCCTCTTCAACGAGCGTGTTCCACTCGCCACATTCAGCGCATTTGCCTGCCCAGCGTGGTGCAGTGGCTCCGCAGTTCTGGCAAACGAACAAAGACTTTGGGGCTTTTGCCATCGGTTAGCCGCTGGGGCCTCCCGCCAAGTCGTCCCCTGCTTCGATGTAGACCCGGTGATACCGCCGACCCAGATTGGTCAGGATTTCATAGCCGATTGTGCCAGCTGCTTGGCCGACACGTTCCAACGATAGGTTTGGGCCCAGCAATTCGACGAAGTCGCCGCGAACAGGTGGCGCTTCAAGCTCGCCAATATCAAGCGTGACAAGATCCATCGACACGCGTCCTGCGAAAGGCACCTCCAAGCCTGAAATAAATGCACGGCCACCGACTTCGCGATTGGGTGCACTTGACGTGCGGAGTACGCCATCCGCGTATCCAGATGAGATCGTAGCGATGCGAGTTTTTTCGGGTACGGCGTAGGTTGCACCATAGCCGACCGTGTGGGGGGGCCCAGCTTCTCGGACCTGCAGGACACGGGCATAGGCATGGACCGCCGGTTCGACCGGAGCGCGCTCGCCCTGGAATGCCTGCCCGCCATAAATGGCATAGCCAGGTCGGACCATTGCATAATGATAGTCAGGGCCGAGCATGAGACCGTCGGAGGCGGCCAGACTTAGTGCCTTGGTCGGTAGGAGTGGACGTAAGTCTTCTAAGACTGCGCGTTGTTGCGGATTTTTTGGATGGTCGGGCTCATCGGCGCAGGCCAGATGGCTCATAATTAGGCGGACATTTATGCGGTCAAGGAGGTGTGCATTTGCAGCCAGTGATCGGATTTCAAGTCCGGTCAGTCCGAGCCTGTTGAGGCCTGTATCGACGTGCAACGCGCAAGGCAGCGGTGTTTTGCGATCACCCGCATGTACACCCCATTCTTCGACTTCATCGCGTGTGGAAAGGACGGGCCAGATGTTTGCGTCTGCGACCTCGGATGCTGCGCCGGGCATAATGCCGTCCAACATGAAGATGGTGGCTTTTTCACCGGTCAAAGAGCGCGCTTCGATCGCCTCATCAAGCGTTGCAACGAAGAAGACCCGGCAGCCCGCCTGATAGAGCGTTGGAATGACCCGAGCCGCGCCAAGACCATATGCGTCGGCCTTGACGACGGCCGAACACAGAGCAGGTTTTACGAGTTCTGCGAGCCTCTGCCAGTTTGCAGCAATGGTTGCCAGATCGATGAGCAGAACGCCGGTCGCGGATGCTGGGATGTCTGGTGGGGCGATACCCGTGAGGCCCAGTTTGCCCCATGCGACACTTACAGAGGGAGACGTGTCGTTATCAGAAATCTGAGATTTGGCTTCACTCATAACGTGCAGGCATCTTGTCTTCCGCGGCGAGATTACCGAAACGAGTGTAGCGCCCCTCGAATGAAAGCTCGACTGTGCCGACCGGACCGTGGCGTTGTTTTGCGATAATCACTTCAGCCTTTCCGCATGCGCGCTCGTATTTTTCGAGCCATGTCTGAAACTCTGGTGTTCCTTCGGCAGGTTTTGCCCGCTCGATATAGTACTCTTCCCGGAACACGAACAAGACCGCATCGGCGTCCTGCTCGATCGAGCCCGATTCTCTGAGGTCTGAGAGCTGTGGGCGCTTGTCTTCGCGTTGCTCGACCTGACGCGACAACTGTGACAGAGCGAGGATGGGGACTTCCAGCTCCTTGGCGAGGGCTTTCAGGCCAGTGGTGATTTCGGTGACTTCCTGGACGCGTCCTGCTGCTGCTTTGTGTGCAGATCCCGACAACAGCTGGATATAGTCCACGATCAGCAAATCCAGTCCGCTTTGCCGCTTGAGTTTGCGGGCGCGGGCGGCGAGTTGGGCAATGGAGATGCCACCTGTTTGGTCAATAAACAAGGGGGCCTCTGAGAGCGCCTGGCTGGCACTGATCAGGCGGTGCATCTCTTCTTCCGTGATTTGACCGCGACGGATCTCGGAGGAGGAAATTTCGGCTTGTTCGGACAAGATACGTGCTGCCAATTGTTCGGCCGACATCTCCAATGAGAAGAACCCGACAACCGCATGGGGGAGTTCTCCCTCAGCTTCCTTATCGGATTTCGCCAGCCGCTTGGCCTGGGAGACGTTGGTTGCAATGTTGGTTACAAGAGCGGTCTTACCCATCGAAGGCCGACCGGCGAGGATAATCAGGTCGCTGGGTTGAAGCCCGCCCATTTTGTTATCTAGATCATGCAGACCGGTCGGTAGGCCCGACAACCGATCCCCACGCATCCGTGCATTGTTGGCCATGTCGACGGCCTGTGTGAGTGCGCTTGGGAACGCGACGAACCCCTGGCCGTATTTGCCCTGTTCAGCCATCTCGTAAAGGCGGCCTTCAGCTTCTTCGATTTGCGACGTCGGAGGGTGGTCGACGGGGCTGTCGTACGCGGTATTGACCATATCCTCTCCGAGCGTGATCAACGATCGCCGGACAGCGAGGTCATAGACGGTACGACCGTAGTCGTGGGCGTTGATGATGGTTGTCGCATTGGTTGCGAGGGTGCCCAAGTATTGAGGGACCGTCAGGTTTTCGTCGATCGGTTCAGATGTTTCGAAGAACGTCCGTAGTGTGACCGGAGTTGCCTGCTTGCCCGATTGGATCAGCTTGCCAGCAACTTCGTAAATCTGAGCATGAAGTGGCTCATAGAAGTGTTGGGGGTCCAGAAACCCGGCAACACGATCAAGAGCTTCGTTGTTGATCAGGATGGCCCCGAGCAACGCCTGTTCAGCATCGATATTATGCGGGGCTTCGCGGTAGGTGATCGGCTCTTCGGCGCGGCTGGCTGCCTTGAGCTGTTCGGGTCCGGTGAGGGCGTTTGCTTGGTTCATGGCTTTGAATTGGCGCGAGTCGGTCGGTCTAATCGAACTTGAAGTTTGGGTTGTTAAAACCGTTCCACAATTGCCTTTGCCCCAGGGAAAAAGCTTGTCAGACGGAAAATCACGTCTGGCAGGCTCTGATTCTATGGTGTTTTGTGGTAGGGCCGCGGTCGTGGTGCCCGGTACGCCCAGGATTCTTCGAGAAATCGATGAGGGCTTTTAGGGTGCGTGTTTCACAAGACTATGCGCTGGGGGGCAGAAATCGTGCTTGGCTATCTCATACTGATCATCATTCAAATCGCAGTCAGTGTCTTCGGACTTCCTCATATCATGCGGTTTATTCCGCCTGTTATCGACGGGTTACCGCTCCTGCTGCTGAAAGGCGCGATTTACGGGGCTCTTGTTTGGGCCGTCGGCTTGATATTCTCATTTGTATTGAAGGGCGTGCGCACACCTGGTGGAGGTACCGCAGCGAGCGCCATTATCGGCGGCCTGATCGGGGCTGGTGTCGTGATCGCATTGGATATCTACAATGTGTCCTTACCGGCGGGTATCAGCAGCGAGTTTCTGCTTATTGCCGGTGCGATCCTCGGGTATCTGGTTCGCCGCTAACGGTACAGCCGCGCGAAATGAGAAACGGATGCGATCGCTACTGATCGCATCCGTTCTATTTGTGGTCGTTTCCTCCGAAGGACGACAGCATCCCTTCGACATGAACTCGGACTGGTTCGTCTCAAATCATGCCGAATACGATCGCTGTGAGAAATCCGAACGAGAGCACCGCACCCAATACATTCAAACGCATCTGTACGCTCATCTTAGCCTCCTCGTCACCGAACTATTATCGGTCCTTCCTCCGCCATCTTGTTCGGGCGGATTACGACTAGAGTAGGTAAGTGAATTTCCGAAGCCAAGAAAAAAAGTTGCTGCGGCGCAGTATAAATAAACATTCAATGGCATGTATACCAGTGTGCTCAAGCTTTTCAGCAGGGATGCAACAGTGTGTGTCTTGGGGTGTTCCAAGTATTGAAGTGTATGCACGGCGCTCTTGGGCAGTATTGATTATATAATTCTGTTGGATGTTATGTTTCTCGCGCCTTCTGGGCAGTAGTCTAGGTCATAGATTGCTGTGACCTGCAAAGGAACATGGTTAATTCGACATTCTGCGTTCAATAATCGTTGCCGTGGATTTGGCGAAAACCGTGTTAACAAATCTGAATAGATCCAGTTCACTGCTTTAGATATGCCCACGTGCTTGCAACAGCGCCGTGTGAGTTCGCTTACGAACCGGTGTTCAAAGTTATCTGTTGGCATGGGTTCTTTCTAGCGGTGTTGCAACCTATAATGGTGCAACGCATTCGCCGGATTTTAGATGTTGGTCAGGAACCAAATGCTGACAGCTTGATACGACCTTGTGGTTCTTCGACTTCGGGTCTTATCAATGCGTCGTCCGCAATGTGTGAAAAGGAGCTCAGTTTATGTCAGCACACGCGACCCAGGATACTGAAGGGCTTTCATCGCACGATCCCATTTGGAGCGCGATGAGAGACGAGGCAGAACATGTCATTGCGGAGGAGCCCGCTCTGGGTGGCTTCGTATTTCCGACTATTCTCAGCCATGACCGTCTCGAAGACGCGGTGATCCATCGCCTTGCGCAACGGCTGAATCATTCTGACGTCGATGCGGGGCTGATAACAAAGACCTTCCAGCAAGTGCTTTGTCGGCGTCCAGAGCTGGGCCTTGATATGCGTGCCGATCTTGCTGCGGTTTTTGATCGCGATCCAGCATGCGCCCGTTACCTAGAGCCGCTCCTTTACTTCAAGGGCTTTCACGCCTTGATGACGCATCGGTTTTCGCATGAGCTTTGGAAGCAAGATCGCATTGATTTTGCGTACTACCTCCAAAGTCAGTCATCAAAACTGTTTGCGGTTGATATACACCCCGCTGCGGAGATGGGTCGCGGCATCATGTTGGACCACGCAACAGGTCTCGTTGTCGGTGAAACGGCTGTTGTGGGCGACAACTGTTCTTTCCTTCACGGGGTAACGCTGGGCGGTAGCGGCAAGGAAAGTGGAGATCGGCATCCGAAGATCGGAAACAATGTCCTGATCGGTGCTGGTGCAAAGATCCTCGGCAATATCAATGTGGGTTGTTGTTCTCGTATTGCGGCCGGCAGTGTTGTGCTCAAAGACGTTCCACGTGAAACGACGGTTGCTGGAGTTCCTGCTAAAGTGGTTGGGCACGCCGGATGTCCGGAGCCAGCGCGTCGGATGGACCAGTTGCTGGGTTAGTTTGCTACTCGTCTGGCTTGTCTTTCGATTGAGAACGCGTCACACCACGCGTGGATGAGACACCTAGCTATTCATTGCTCGGGCTCGTAGATGATTTGAATGTGAAACTTGGAGACAGCCGCGTGGACAAAACGGAAATCGCCCGTGTGGAAGCCTATCTAAAGACGACGTTTGGCAGGCCCAATATTGAACTTCGCGCACAGCCTAAGAAAGCGGATATGGCTGAGGTTTTCATCAATGATGAGTTCATCGCCACGCTTTACCGCGATGTGGAAGACGGCGAGACGTCCTACCAATTCCAGATGGCTATTCTAGAAATGGACCTTCCGGACGCATAGGGGATTGCCTCATGCCGCTGTATGCTCTGGATGAGCGCGTCGTCGTTCCTGACAATGCCGCATATTGGGTTGCGCCGACGGCAACGGTGTTGGGACATGTGCGGCTTGGTGATGAAGCGAGCGTTTGGTTTAACGCCGTCGTTCGCGGTGATAATGAGCTCATCGATATCGGTCCGCGGGTGAATATCCAGGACGGCTGTGTTTTGCACACCGACCCGGGGTATCCGATGACAATCTCAGAAGACTGCACGGTCGGGCATATGGTCATGCTGCACGGCTGCCAAATTGGTCCGCGGAGCCTGATCGGTATTGGATCAATCGTTCTGAACGGCGCACAAATTGGCGAGGAATGCCTCATCGGTGCCAATACTCTGATCCCCGAAGGCAAAATTATCCCAGCACGATCAATGGTTCTAGGCTCACCAGGCCGTGTTGTCCGTGAACTTACGGATGAAGAAGTTAGCAATGTCGCGGCAACCGCAGGGCGCTATGTGGCGAACTGGAAGCGGTTTGCCGCGAAGCTTGTTGAGCAGCCGGAGCCGAGTGCGCGAACCATGACCGTGTAACGGTTGTCAGTTCAATTGAACGCGCACTTAAAGGGTCGGTGTCTAGGTCAGTTTCGACCTGCACCAGCCATCTCAACCGGGACGTCTGTGTAAGCTGCGTCCAGTGAAACCCATGCGAGGGGATTCACGTAAGACTGACGCATAACGTACTCATATGGCGTTGCGTTCCAGATCCGAACATCAGTGATCTTGTTATCGAGGATGAAGTCGCCCTGGGCTGTGCGCGCGGTGAGGATGGCGTGCCCATCTCCGAGCTCGTCGCGCACGACAGTCAGCAGAAGTGAACTTGGTGGCCAGCCACGATCAATGAGGATTTGACGCTTAAGAAGCGCGTAATCCTCACAATCGCCGACAGTTGTCGGCAAGGTCCAGTACTCTGAAACGCCGTAGATTTGGGCGTCTGTTTTTGGCTGGATGCGGGAGTTGACGAAGCGATTGATCTGATCGAGTTCGCTGAGGCGCTCAGGTGTGGCGTTGAAGCGCCTGGAAGCTGTTTGACCGGCGGCGCAATGATGCGCGTTCGCCTCGCAGAAACGTACAAAGCCATACGGTGCCTGGGCAGGCCCGTGTATTCGCATGTAGTTTGATGGAGAAAGGCGTTGACCGGTCATTGGGCCGGCGTCTGCAATTGGTGAAACGATGACGGCGAATGCACACATCATCGCGCTCAGTAGAAACCCGTACCGACTCATAACACAACCCCACACTACACGCGGCGGTTTTGACTGCGTGATCGTCTCGATCACATGACCGCCGAACTTACGATGCTGCTGACGCGGCGCAGCAACTCTTACAGGATCGCCACCACAAACTGGCCCCGTGGCAGCAACCCAACGCTTATTGTTTCCCTCACTTAACAATGCGCTTGAGGGCATCGGGTTCCTGTTCTTTCACGAACTGGACACCAATTCCGTTCTCATGATGGCGCCGGACAATGGCGCGCTGTTTTCCCAAGGAAACTTCTGTGCCGATCGGCGGATTTACGCTGATTGCGAGGGAAGCTCCTGATAGTGAAATATCGATGAGTTTACATGGCGCGACGGTACCGTCTTTGAACCGGAGTTCGGTGCTTTTGTTATTCAAAACAAAGCGGTCGTGGCGACGTGCCTCTAAGTCCTGGTAGTGCTTGCGGTTTACGAGCCAGGTCAGAGTTGCAGCCAGTTTTTCACGTTTTTTACTGCTTGCCCGTATAGAAGTTGCAAATCCACCGTCGAACTGGCGAACCACGAACCCTTCCAAGCCGCCCAGTTCGTCAAAGTAGACGACAACGCGCTCACCCATATCCAATACCATCGGGGAAAGGATCGCCGCGCCGCCGACGGAAATGTCGGCGAGTTTGCAAGGATACTCGGACTTGTTCTCGCGCATAAAACGACCGAGCAGCGGTAGCGCGACGCGGTTATAGAGACGGTTGTCGGACTGAATGCGTTCGTCGATTATGTTTGCGACAGACCCGGAGGTCTGAGCAGGAGCGGTAGTATGTTGCAAAACCATAAACGCAAACCTCAGGTTCGGAGAGGGCGCGGTGTTGGCGGGTCTGCGTGTTGAGCGCGCACCAAACTTTGCCCACTAGAAGCGATGGTTTGATCTTGGCCTCAAGGGATTTAACGAACACCTAACTGATGGATCAAAATCGTATAAAAACGCGCGAAGGCTTTGCTTTCTTGGCGATTTGAGGGTGTTGAAGCTCAACGATCGTCGCTGGGTGATGTTGCCAGACCGCCGTCGTAGACACGAAATTGGCGACGCTTATCGCGGACAATCCGGGCTGTACGAATGGGCAGCGGCATCATTGCGTCCTGGGGTAAATTGCTGCTCGTATGATCGACAGTCTGCGCGTCGATGGTGTCGGGCCAAAGAATTTCGAAGCTGCCAAGTTTTCGAGCGACGATTTCATGCTCACCAATCCATGGAGCATCTGCGATTGGGCCCATGCAACCTAAGAACCGCTCAACCCGACGCGAGCCGTGCTGTAACGGCAGCATGAGGCATTCGAGGATGGCGGTGTGCCCGTGAGCGGATTTGATCTCGAATTCGAAGCACAACACGGCGCCGCGTTCCTTAATCAGCCTGAGGCGGCGGAAGAGGGTGGTCCGGTCGGGTTCGTCCCATTGATCCAGAAATCCACTGCCGCGGAACTCACGGCCGAATAATTCGCAAATCCGAGTGCCGGCAAGTCGATAACGGTATTCGCTGTCGTGCTGGGTTTCGAGGATCAACGTTTCGGGGAGCAAGTCCGAGATGTCGGATGGCTCAATCTCGAACCGTTTTGGCGCAAGTCGCTGCCCGCGAACGATGTTCCAATAGCGGTAGAGTTCCAAACTCGTCGCGCGTTGCATTCGTGATCGTGTCCTTGTCCGCCAGATGAGGTTTGCTGATCGGCAATGGCGTTACGTTTCATTGTGAGACGTCGCCAAACCCCCTGTTTGCTATTGGAGACGAGAGGAGCAGCATCCGTGCCAGCGACATGATGATCGGCACACGTCCTGTATGGCCATGCGTGGCAGGGGAGACTGGAGTTTTGGCCTTGAGCGTGACTCCATGGTGGTCAACAGTTGTTGTTCGGTGCCTCGGGTTGTAACGGTTAACCAAGATCAGCCCAGACGGAGCCTTTTCGCTTGAACCAACGACAACCGATTTTCAACGTCCCAGCGATTGTTGTTGGCGTCATCGCACTTTTTGCAGCCATTCATATCATCCGACAGTTCCTTACTGTCGCGATGGACAATGATCTGCTTCTGGCGCTGGCTTTTATCCCTGCGCGTTACTCGGGATACTTGGATAGCTTTCCCGGTGGAGCCGTCACGGGCGTGACGTCGTTCGTGACCCATATGATGGTGCATGGAGATGTGACGCATCTGATGTTCAACTCCGCTTGGTTTCTTGCCTTTGGTGGCGCAATTGCTTTGAGGACCGGTGGTTGGCGCTTTCTTGCCTTCACGGTCGTGACAGGTGTTGCCGGGGCCGCGGTGTTCTTAGTCTTCAACTTTGGACAGCTTGTTCCCATGGTTGGTGCTTCTGGGGCCGTATCTGGCATGATGGCGGCTGTGCTGCGCTTTATGTTTCCAGCTATTGATACGGGCCGTTTTGCAGCATTGCGCGAGGCGCCACGAACAATCCCCCGCCTCAGCCTTTACGAAACGCTGACGGACGTGCGGATCATCGCAATCACGGCCGTGTGGTTGTTGATTAACCTCCTTTCGGTGCTCGGCCTTTTTGGGCCCACTGGCTCTGGGGGCATTGCCTGGGAAGCCCATGTGGGGGGCTTTGTTGCCGGATTAATGTTGTTTGGACTGTTCGATCCGTGGCGCCGTCCACCGCCAAAGCCCTACCTGGTGCAGTGACCCTTGCAGGTCGTGCCGAAACGTCGCACCATGGTCATCAGAATTCGACATCACGGACTTTAGGCTGCTCACGCGGACGCGTAGCACATTAGAGATCCGGAAAATAACGCACGGAAAGTGCATCTGATGTCGGGATGGGAAAACGAAAGGATGGCTACCAATGAATATTGCAACAATTCTCAAAGCCAAAGGTGGAACGGTGAGCACCGCGCCCCAATCGTGCACGCTACAAGGCATTGCTGAGCGCTTGGCGTCCGAAAAAATCGGCGCAATCGTCATTTGCGACGATCAGGACGGTGTGGTTGGGATCGTATCAGAACGTGATCTGGTTAGAGCGATTGCGGAAGGCGGACCTGCCGTGCTGGCGAAACAAACTTCTGAGGTCATGACCAAGGACGTTGTTACGTGCACTTTGGAGCATTCTATTGATGAGTTGATGGGGTTAATGACGACCGGTCGGTTCCGGCACGTTCCAGTGCTTGATAACGAAAAGCTCGTGGGCATCGTGTCTATTGGTGACGTCGTGAAGAACCACATTGCCGAAGTTGAGATGGAAGTCTCAGCGATGCGGGGGTACTTGGCGACGGGTTGAGCACTTCGCCAAGCTGCGAGGTTGGAGAGCTGCTACCGCGGAGACCAAAGCGCCTCGGACGTTTGTCGAGGCTCATGACGGCGCGGCGTCATCCGCGCCTGCTAGGGTTTGGCGTCAGGCTAAACAGCCGGGCTCTTCAAGCCAGCGTTTAGCATTCCGTGCTTGCGACGGATTTCGATTTCATGCTGGATGGTATCGAGATCGCGTGCAACCGCCAGTTTGCCGCGTTCAATCAATTCATCTGCTCGGTGGAAATCAAACAGGCCAATGCCCTGAAGGCGCGGGGATATCATTGCGTCTGGCGGATCACCGGCCAAGCGTGACCTGGCAATGCGATCTTGAACGATATTGAATGCATCCACGACGACTGTTGATATGCCTGGTGCGTCGCTTGTGCGTTGGAGGAGTTGGCGCTGGAGAAGGCGCTTAGCATTCGGCCCTTTCCGGGTGCTGGTCGACGTCTCATCTTTCGCAAATTCGGCCGCTTGGCCCTTGGCTGCTGCTTCGGCTGCTTTTTTCTGACTGACGGGTTCGATTTGAGGCGCAAGCGATCCCCGGCTTGAAAGGTCGAAGTTCAGGTTCACGGCGATCACATAGCGCGCCCCGAGTGCGCGGCAGACCGAGATTGGGACGGGATTGACGAGCGCGCCATCGAACAACCATCGATCATTGAGCTGAACCGGGCGAAAGATCCCGGGTAGGGCATATGATGCACGTACGGCTTCTACGAGAGGTCCCTGCGATAGCCAGATTTCGTGCCCGCTTCCGATCTCGGTCGCAACGGCGACAAAGCGTGTTTCAAGATCCTCGATTTGGGCGTCACCGAGCGCCTGTTTGAGGGTCTCGCCAAGTCGATGGCCGTTAATGAGCCCGGTGCCGGCCAGGTTGAAATCCAGGTAGCCGAACATGCGACGGCGGTTCAGGCCGCGTGCAAAGTCCTCCAAATCATCGAGACGATTGGCTGCGTGACAGCCACCCACGACGGCGCCAATTGAGGTGCCTGCTATGATATCGGGGCATATGCCGGCTTCCCGGAGCGCTCGAATAACCCCAATATGTGACCAGCCGCGCGCGACACCGCCGCCGAGCGCTAAACCGATCAGACCGTCATCCATGCCGTGGCCCTCGTGAATTCTTTAGCTGCAGTCACATCACATTTGTGAGCAGGGTCTGCCAACTGCATTGTGATTTGACCCCTTAATGGACCACCGGTCCAGTTTGGTTTGATCCAGCTTGAAATCGCAGTTACGCGGCGCATGGTGCCAGGCAAACTCAGTCCCGCGTTAAATGCACCGGTCTGCTGACTTCACTTTCAAGATCGACGCTTCTGTAAAAACAGCTCTTTTCACCTGTGTGGCATGCCACACCGTTACCCTGGACGCGGACAGACAACCAAACAACGTCTTGATCACAGTCAGTGCGCATCGTCTCAATTTGCAACGTATTTCCGCTCTCTTCGCCTTTTTTCCAAAGCCTGTTGCGGGAGCGAGAGAAAAAGTGGGCCTGCCGGGTGCTGATTGAGAGCTGGAGGGCTTTAGCATCCATAAAGGCGAACATAAGCACCTGCGCTTGGCCAACCTCGGTTACGATTGCTGGAATTAACCCATCGCTGTCGAATTTTGGACTGAACAGATTGCCTTGTTCGACCGTTAAAGGGTTATCGCGGTCGGCAAACATGGTTTCATCACCGGTCTGCTGGTTTTTCGGCGGTGTTGAAGGTGATTTCGGGCTATCTGTCATTAGAACATCTGGGGTTGGGATGATGGGAACCGACTTAAGGGTGCCCGAGTTTTGTCCCGACGGGCCGGTTAGGAGATCACGTTATTGGCAAAACGGCGACACGTCCCAGCCAGCGTGGCGTAATCCATGGCATGACGCAGCCCTCGCCGTCATGTAGATTTAACGATGGCGACGACCAAGCAGGAATCTGCATTTTGGGTCTCAGGAGGCCGCATGAGCGAACTAGACGATATTTACGGGAACCGCATCCTGGAATTGGCAGCGGCGATCCCCGGAAGTACGGCCTTGCAGTCTCCCGATGCGGAGGCTTCTGCGCATTCGAAGTTGTGCGGTTCAACTGTTTCTGTCGCCATTAAGATGCGTGACGGTGTCGTTACCGATTTTTCGCAGACCGTTAAAGCCTGTCTTCTCGGTCAAGCCAGTGCCTCTGTTGTTGGGCGCGAAATCGTTGGCACGTCCCCTAGCGAAATTCGTGAGGTGGCCGAGGTTATGCGCAAAATGTTGAAAGAGGACGGTCCAAAGCCTGAAGGGCGTTGGGCCGACCTTGGCGTGCTGCAACCGGTCAAAGACTACAAGGCGCGTCATACCTCCACACTTCTAATCTTCGAAGCGCTGGAGAAGGCGTTTCGCCAGATCGAGCAGAGCGATGATACAAGTGCCTATGCCGAAGCGGGTTGAGGAGCGGAATCCTCCTCACACGTCATGGGGATCGGTCATTGCGCGCAGCGTGGTGAAATCCCCGATCCATATCTACCGATGGACGTTCAAGCCGTTCTTCGGTTGGCATTGCCGTCATCTGCCTACGTGTTCCGAATACAGTTTGGAAGCCATCGATAAGAACGGCGCGTGGCGCGGAGGGTGGCTAATGGCCTCCCGGTTATGTCGCTGCAACCCTTGCGGCACTGCGGGATACGATCCCGTACCCGATGTCACGGGTGAAACGTACTGGCTTACCCCGTGGCGCTTTGGCCGCTGGACCGGTGCGCACATCGAGAAGCCCTGGACCGGCGATGACGGGGAGTGAGTGGAGTAGTGCCAGTTTGGACGAGTGTGCGGAGTTAGGCAGAGCGGTTGAAAATAGGCTGGTGCTTGACCGTCACAATTGATGTCAGCCTCACCATCCAAACGGCCAGAGACATGACGCGCTTATCTCGCCCAGCGGCCCCGGCAACAAGAAATAACCGTTGCGCTCCTATGGCATCAAAGACTGAACAGCTGGTGGTAGGTTTCAACGTCTAGTTTTTTGCCTCAAAGCCCATGCCCTCCATGAAGATTGGGGTAAAGCCGCCAAAAATCATTCGTTTACCGTCAAATGGCATTTGCCCCATCCTTTCTTCCATTGTGGGATCCGACATCATTTTTTCCCAACCTGCGTCGCGCGTTGCTTGGTCTGGCCAGGCGACCCACGAGAATACTACGGTTTCATCCTCTTTTGCCTGGACCGCTTTGCCGAATGACGTCAGCTCGCCGTCTGGCACTTGGTCACCCCAACCCTCCCATTGGGCGAGTGCACCTAACTCTTGGAAGATGGGCCAGGTTCTCTTGGCATGAGCAATAAATGCGTCTCGATTTTCCGTAGGCACAGCGGCCACAAATCCATCGATGTAGGGCATGCTCGATCCTCGCTTGTTGGGATTTATTGTTGTCTGATTGTAGGGATTTGCAGCATTGAATAGTCTTTTGCAAAACCGAGCCTGACATTGTGATGCACCGCATTAATGTCAATCAAAGGTCCGTCGCGACTTTGGCGCCCTGAGAGGCTTTGTGTAGACCAATCGGCGTTTGCCGTTAGTACAGCAGTTTTTCCATGCAGTGACGGGAAGGGCCTAGGCAGCAATGCGCGTCAGCGAGGCGACGCTTGAACGGAGCTTAGAACGTTTTACCCGACGTTTTTGATCGACTTATCTGAGGTCTTAGCGACACCGGGCGACGGCATCGCCGATTGCCTTAGAGGCTTTTGCCATGGCGTCGAAATTTGGTTTTGTAATGAACTTTCTGTTCCGTACATCGACACCGACTTGGCTCAGCAGATAGAACTGCGCGACCGGGCGCTCGTCATCCGAAAGCCCTCGTATTGTGCTGTCGTATCCACATTCACAATAGGCTGTGCGTCGTTCTGGTTTCATAGACCTGTATTCAACTCGACCTTCGCAGGCTGCTATAAACTCCATGCGGATCGGGTCGTCTTTTGATGGCGTGGGCGTGCACGCCGCAACACATGCAATTGCAATCCCAGCGACCACCCAAACGCAAAAACGTATCACGGCTAACCTCTACGTTCACTGTGATTGGGACAGGAGATAAAATAGAAGCCAGCCGACCATAATGACAGAGAGGCCTGTGTTGATCACTGCGAAGGCGTACCATCCACGCCCTGCGTTGCCTCTGACGGGGCTGCTATCCCGGAGCATCATTTTGTCGCCCGCATAGCTTTTGATCCACTCCGCTTGCTCGGCAGGCATCACCATTTTGACCTCCGGTGCGCGGCGAAACGTCAGCTCTCTCGACTCTCCGTCGAGGTACCAGCTTGTTTTCCAACCACTGATATCTTCGAACGGCACAAAGAGAGGGGAATGGAAGAGGGAGAAGGGTGTCAATATGCGAAGGGATACACCTGTGTGGTGGATACCGATCGTTAAAATGCCCTTTAACGAATTGTAGCCGCCCAGACCGAGCATCACAGCGCTTTGGAGATTGCGTTCTTTGATTTGGAAATCGGCTGTTCCAGCGTAGTTTTCAGATAGATATCGCCAACGACGGGCGTTGGACCACTGGATCCCGCCAAACGCGAAAAGGAAAACGCTCACCCCAATGACAGTTAACACAACAGCTCGCAATCCACGGTCTTGAACGCTTACTGGCGGCAAATGACGTGCCCAAGATTTGACGACGACATGACGGATGCCCAAGCGTTTCAGGGAACGATGTCGGAGTGTGAGGTTATTACAATCCCGTAAAAAGATCGTAAGGCTGGGGATTTTCAGAACGGGCAGGGGGCCTGGAATGCCATCGGTCGCCCGCCCGTGGGGTGGCGAAACGAGAGCGTTTCGGCATGGAGCTGCAGACGGTAAGCGGCTTTTCGAGCGTCCGGATGAGCGTAGATGTTGTCACCCAAAATGGGATGTCCAAGGCTCAGCATGTGGACGCGCAGCTGATGAGAGCGTCCTGTTCTCGGGGCAAGGAGAACGCGGGTCGCTGTGGGTTCGCGTGTGAGCACACGCCAGACTGTTTGAGCGCTCCGGCCACGATCATGGTCAATCATCTGACGGGGACGGTTTGGCCAATCGCAAATCAAAGGTGCGTCGACCTCGCCGGCATCGTCGTTCATTACACCCCAGACGCGCGCAACATAGGTCTTGGTGACTTGCCGTTTTTCGAATTGCAGGCCGAGGTGGCGGTGGGCGTTTTTATTGCGGGCGAGAACCATGACACCTGATGTGTCAAGGTCTAGGCGGTGCACAATCCGGGCGTCTGAGTACAATGACTTGGCGCGTTGATCGATGCAGTCGGCATGGGCTGGGTCCTTGCCTGGCACACTCAATAGACCGCTTGGTTTGGCGATCACCAGCAAATCGTCGTCAGCGTGGAGGACGTCGAGGTGTGGCTCTACAGGTGGGGCGTAGATGAGTGGCTCGATGGACAAAGTGTGATCGGGCATGTGGGGTGTTTTGTGCCTCTACGGCGCAGAGTTGCTTTGATGGGGCGGTGTCCCACGAGGAATTGCCCTGGCGTGCAAAGTCTGTCAGAAGACCGCCGGTGGGGCCGCCAACGAGGGCAGCTCTATCACATTCAACCCCGCTTACCTGCATTCGTAGGCAGAATTGAGAGGAGGGTCCGGCGACATGTCCGAGATCTCACTACGCTTTCCCGATGGCGCTGAGCGCCAATACCCTAAAGGCATTTCCGGCAAAGAGCTGGCGGAGGGCATTTCGAAGTCCCTCGCCAAGAAGGCGCTTGCCATCTCGCTCAATGATGAGTTGCAGGATCTTGCGGACCCGATCGATCACGACGGGGCGATCCGTATTATCACGGCCAAAGATGACGATGCGCTCGAATTAATCCGCCATGACTGTGCGCATGTGCTGGCCGAAGCCGTGCAGGATTTGTGGCCGGGCACGCAGGTGACCATCGGTCCGGTAATCGAAAACGGGTTCTATTACGACTTCGCCAAGGCCGAGCCGTTTCACCCCGATGATATTCCGAAGATCGAAAAGCGCATGCATGAGATCATCGCGAAGAACGAACCCTTCACGAAGGAAGTGTGGTCGCGCGATCAGGCGAAGGCGCATTTCGCGGATGCCGGAGAAGCCTTCAAGGTCGAACTCATTGATGCCATTCCAGAGGACCAGGACGTCAAAATTTACAAGCAGGGCGCGTGGCTGGATTTGTGCCGCGGCCCGCACATGCCGTCGACTGGCCATGTCGGCAAGGCCTTTAAGGTCATGAAGTTTGCCGGCGCTTATTGGCGTGGGGATTCAAATAACCCCATGCTTCAGCGCATTTATGGGACGGCTTGGGCAGATGAGAAAGCGCTGAAGGCCCACCTCCATAACTTGGAAGAAGCAGAGAAGCGCGACCACCGAAAACTCGGTCGCGAGATGGACCTCTTCCACTTTCAAGAGGAAGCACCAGGGTCGGTGTTTTGGCACGCCAAGGGTTGGTCACTGTTCCAGGAGCTAATCGCCTACATGCGCCGCCGCCAGCATGATGCGGGTTATGTTGAGGTGAATTCGCCCGACATGATGGAAAAGCATTTCTGGGAAACATCCGGCCACTGGGAAAACTACGGTGAGAACATGTTTGTCACCGAGTTGCCCGATGAGCGTGTGTTCTGCTGCAAGCCGATGAACTGTCCGGGCCATGTGCAAATCTACAAGCACGGGTTGAAGTCCTACAAAGACCTGCCGGTCCGTATAGCCGAGTTCGGGAAGGTGCACAGGTATGAGCCGTCTGGTGCGTTGCATGGTCTTTTGCGTGTGCGCCACTTCACGCAAGATGATGCGCACGTGTTCCTCACCGAAGAACAGTTGGAGGCCGAATGTCTGGCCATCAATGATCTGATGCTGTCGATCTATCGCGACTTTGGTTTCGAGGACGTGGTGGTGAAGCTGTCGACGCGGCCGGAAAAACGCATCGGCGAAGATGCGTTGTGGGATCGCGCCGAAGACATCATGGGCCGCGTTTTGAAGAAGATCGAGGCCGAGGGTGAAGGGCGCATCAAGACGGAAATCTTCCCCGGCGAAGGTGCGTTTTATGGGCCAAAATTTGAGTACGTGCTGCGCGATGCCATTGGTCGTGACTGGCAGTGTGGGACGACGCAGGTGGACTTTAACTTACCGGGCCGCCTCGGTGCCGTCTTTATCGATGCCAATTCGGATAAGCAGACGCCTGTTATGATCCACCGCGCCATGTTCGGCTCGCTGGAGCGTTTTACTGGTATTCTGATCGAGAACTGCTCGGGTGCATTTCCGCTTTGGCTGTCACCGGTCCAGATCGTTGTTGCCCCGATTGTTTCCGAGGTCGATGGCTATGCGAAAAAAGTGCATTCGATGTGTGAGGCCGCTGGCTTGCGCGCTGGGATCGATCTGCGAAATGAGAAGATCAACTTCAAAATCCGCGAGCACTCATTGCAGAAGGTGCCAGCGCAGTTGATCGTTGGCAAACGCGAAGCCGAGGACGGCAAGGTCTCGATCCGGCGGTTGGGTTCGAAGGATCAAACCGTGATGCCATTGGAAGACGCTATTGCTGCTTTAAAGGACGAGGCGATCCCGCCTGATGTAAAACGGGCCATGGGCGCTATGGTGGCTGAAACTGCGGAATAGAAGCTGCAACGACAAAACCGTCATCCTGGGGGCTTGTTCCCGGGATGCAGTTCACCGCCACTGCCGAGCCATTGGATATCTGGATCCCGCCAATAAATGCCGGGATGACATTGGTGGGGTTGGCTCGAAGTGGCTCACTTGTTGCCAAACCACGGCTTAATCATCGCTCAACTCCGGTGAATTAGACTTCAACCGGATATGGTTGGGGCGTTTGAGAGTTTATAACGTGGACCGGTTGCTTTGGATATTAGCGGCGCTTGTATTGTCGATTGTGCTTTATCGATATTTCTTCATGCCTGTTCCAAATAGCCAACAGCGGATATCACTCTCTGCCCTCGAAGCTGAAGTTGCTTTGCTGGAAAGTGGGGAAGCCAATTATTTGATCTTGTCGGTTCCTGGAACTGACCATTTTTTGAATGTGAGCGGTGAGCTTGGATGCCTGGAGGTCGACTTGCCTCAAATTCTACCGTGGCAGATTGACTTGGAGGATCGATTTTCCTCTGTGCTTCTCGCTAACGGCATACCTCCCTATGAAAGCAAAGGATCTGACGGTAGCCGCTTCATCGATGGAACAATAACCGGTCCGACGGCGCAGATGACGGCTGTGCTTTCACGCATCTTTCAGCAGACTTTCGATGTTGCTCCTGGAAGCGATGTGGTCGTTGAGAAGCCATTCAAACTCGAGACGTATCAATAGGTCCGAGCCCGACCGGTTTTCTTTTGCGGATTCATCCGTAAGTGGCTGGACGGGCGGTCGAGCACCACATTTTCAGCCTGGCATTCATTGGCGGGATCTAACTATCAGCGGGCGTTGTGTTAGTGAACTGGATCCCGGTGACAAATCCTAGGATCGCAGCGGTTGAGCTGGCTAGGGCTTTGAGGCCGCCGCGTATTCACGTCCCCGCTCGGCCCAGATGCGGGGGACGTCGGACCACCATGGTTGTCGGTCGTTTCAAAGCCGTAGGTTTTGCCGGTGGCGATGCTTGGGAAGGCGCGGATGGCATTCGCGTGGACGCCTCGGTAAAGAAACCGCTTCATCGCTGTTTCGCTCTCCCAAACCGTCAGGGTGTGTTGAATGCCTTTGATAGTTCGTGCATCTGCGGAGATGTTTCCGTCAGCTTTCTTAGCCTGCACCATCAATGGGAGGGCGTGGCGCCAAAAACGAAACGTATGCCATGTGCCTTTGAGTTGTAAGCCGGTAATGGAAACATAAACGGTTGGAAGATGCGGCTCGGTGTTTGGCATCCGAGTTCCTCGTTCGAAGGCCGAGAAATGTGGCTAGCGCAGTTGCATTTTGGTGGGCTGGCGTCCATGGGTTCGGGATGAAAAACATCATCCAATACGGAGGGTGAGGCGTAAAATCCGTCAAGAGTGTCGGTGCCATCAGACTTACGAGGCCTTGTGAATGACGAAACGCCTACTTCTTGGATTTGGTACGATCTTGACGGGTTGGTGTTTGGTGACATTTGCCATCGTCAGCCTCACATCGCTTGAGTGGACATCCTCGGTCTTGTCGACCTTGGCGGTCGCCGTGGTGTTTGCCTCTGTCATTGGGTGGTTGTGGTCAAGTGCGGTGCGGGCGCAAGCGGCTGAAGCACCGCATACGGCGGACGGTGACTTTGGCCAAGCCCGCAACCATGGCGTTGCGCTTCTTGTAGTTGGTATCCTTGCAGGAATAATTGTAACAACCATCACCGTGCTCGTGGTTTCCAACCCTGTGACGGCGCTGTCGACAACGTTGATCATCGGCGTGATCGTCAGTGGCATTGCAGCGCCTGCGTGGCGCTACAACTGTGCACCTGAATGGTTGGATGGATAGGGCCGGAGCTAGGTTCCTCACCCGACGACCACCATAATCGCGGCTGGAATGGCGGGGCCCAGTAACGCCAACGCGGCCAGTGTTTTTTCCAACCCAGAGAGACCTTGGCGTGAAAACGCCGGCCAACAACTCAACAGGCCGAAAAGCACGCCAACTCCAATGAGAGGTGGCAGATAGACCAACAGCATGCCTGCGTTATTGCGCTCCAGGATCAAGCCTGTAGCGGCTGCCGTTGCCGCGACGGAAATGATCCAGAGGATGATGAATGCCGCGCGCCGCATGACGTTTTCCCCTCAATACGCTGGCTTGTCGAGACGGGCTGGAAGTCTATCACGGTTTGATGGGATAAACGGGCGACCTGGGTGCGGCTATGGATAATGGAGTGATGTGGTTGCTAGATCGGTGCTTGGCGTAACCGTTCTTGATTAGCGTGATTGCGGAGCGCAAACCGGATTGTGGTTTCCATCAGTGTCGGGTTGCAGTCGTCCTTGTCAATCGCGGCCACCGCTCCCCCATTTAGCCCAAACAGTGAAACTTCTGGCATTTTATCGCCACTCAGCATGACGGCGGCGCAGTTTGGTTGGTGCATGTGAAGAGTGGCGACAAAGGCATCTCCAAATCCATCAGGCAATCGGTAGTCGATGAGTGCGAGATCAAAAACCTGGGTTGCGGTGAGTTCTGCGGCCTCAGCGATGGTAATGGCTCGGGCGGGTCGAACATCGTACTCATCTAGACGAGTGAGCATCGAACTGATCCAGTAATAGTCTGAACCGGAGTCTTCCAAGACCAGCACGCGGAGGTTCCACGGTTCGGCATTGGCGCGAGGTGGCGGGTTAACATCACGGGCTTCGGGTTGGTTGGCCTCTTCGTCTTGCTCGGACTGTGGTTGGGATGACTTGTGCTTCACATCGCCCTCGATTCGAATACTTGAGGTCACCGTTGGCCCACTTTGGTCGAAGAATTAGAGTTCTGATCACCGACCTTGTCGATGGCTGAGTTGCGGCACTCGTTTGCACAATTTGTACAAACAGACTTTCAGTTCATGGGCATAGTCCCCAGAAAAGCTACTCCACGCTGAGGTGAGCCAAAGCGACTCAGCTAAGTCTGAGAGAATGAGCGAAACCACACTGATCACATTCATTGCTGCGTTGTTTTCCATGATGAACCCGATTGGGAACGTGGGAATTTTTGCAGGCATGACAGCAGACCGGAGTGCTGATGAGGCGCGTCGGATCGCGATGACCTGTGCTGTGGCCATCAGCGCGACTTTGATTATTGCAACTTGGACTGGGGCCTATTTGTTGAAGCTGTTCGGCATCAACATCCACGAACTCCGTGCGGCTGGTGGGGTTATTGTCCTATTGATCGGGTTATCGATGCTTCGCAGTGATGACAGCCACCGACAAACTCCGGCGGAAGCTGCGGAGGACAGCCAACGCGCACAGATCGCCGTGGTTCCGCTTGCAATCCCGATTGTGGCGGGACCAGGCGCTATTGCGACGGCCATTGTGGCAGCTGAGCGCCACCCGAGTATCTGGGCGAAGGTTGATCTGAGTTTCGGAATTATTGCGCTGGCCGCGTTGACCGGGGTGTTGTTCGCCTTCTCACGGCCAATCGCCGCTCGATTGGGAAAGTCTGGGATGGGCGTCGTCACCCGGGTTATGGGAATGGTTTTGACAGCGGTTGCGATGGGTATGCTTGCGGAGGGTGTTCAAGGCATGATCCCCGCTTTGACTGCTGGAAAGGGTGCAGGAGCGGCAGGCTGACGCTGTTGCTGCACAACTCCACGCTCGTGTCGCTCAACAGTTGATTGATTTACGGTTGCGTGTTTGTTGGTATGCCAGAGCTTAATGCACAAGAAAATGCTAGTCGAAGTTGGTCTGCCGCCACGAAAATTGAACTCAGATCCTCAATCTTTATGCGGAAATCCTTGCCAATCGCGACCGCACCACCTACATACCGCTTATCGATTATGGCCGGACAACTTGGCCGCTACGCCTTGCTAGGTTCCAGGCGACCGTTCAACCCCCAAAAATCGACAAACCAGAACTGGTGCGCGCACCTGCAAACGCTTGTTCTTGAACACGCATGGATCAGCAAAGGAAATATCCGTGAAAACAGGTACAGTTAAATTCTACAACGATCAAAAAGGCTACGGCTTCATCGCTCCTGATGACGGCGCAAAGGACGTTTTTGTTCACGCAACAGCACTTGAGCGTGCCGGCATCAATGGCCTGCGCGAAGGCCAGAAAGTCTCCTTCGACACAGCTGAAGATCAGCGCAGCGGTAAAATTGCTGTCGACTCGATCTCGCTTGAGTAGTTCTCACGCGCCTTCGGGCGCGGTTTGAGAGACAAACGGGCTTGTGAGAAATCACAGGCCCGTTTTTTATTGCAGGTGGTGTTCAGGTATTCACTCGTGTTGCCAGTCTTGATCGGGTGAGTTTGCCGTTGGCGGTTCGCGGCAGGGTGTCAACGATGTGGATGATGCGGGGGCATTTGTAAGCTGCAAGATTTGCACTTGCGTGTTTGAGAAGGTCTGCCTCTGACGGTGGCGAAGTTGGGTGTTCTGGCACGATGAACGCTGCAATCACACGGACGCCGTTCTTGATCTCCACCTCGGTGCACGCCGCTTCGGCAACGCCTGAATGAGCGACGAGAACGTCCTCGATTTCCTGTGGCGCAATGCGATAGCCAAGCGGTTTCATGACATCGTTATCGCGACCGTGGTGAATGATGTAGCCGTCTTGGTCCATCTCGGCGAGGTCTCCGCCAATGAACCATTCGCCCCGAAATACCTCACGTTCTTCATCGTTGCGGTTCCAATACCCAAGCATGAGACCTGGATCTGTTCGATGAACGGCCAGCAGTCCTATTTCGCCCGTTGGAAGCGGCTTCGTGGATGGGTCGGTTTCTGGAAGGATCGCAACTGCGCGACCGGCTTGAGGCCTGCCGATTGCTCCCGGCCGACGCGGCACATTTGGCCCGCACGAAATGTAGGTTGAGATCTCGCTCATTCCGAGTGCTTCGTAGAGCGGCGTCCCGGTGGCTATTTGCCAGTCCTCGAACAGGCCGTTGGGCGGCGTGTCGCCAGCGATCATTGCATGGCGAATTGACGGGAGGTCAGTGACCGCTGAGCCAGCGTATTTCAGGATTTGCCGAATGAGACCGGGAACGGCTGCGAAGAGTGTTGCGTCAGTGCGTTTGAGCAGTTTGGGCCAAATGTCGGGGTCACGCGGACCGGTATTGATGATCGCGGTCGCGCCTGCCATCCACGGGTCAATCAGGCCGGTGCCGAGAGTGAATGTCCAGTTGAATGCACCGGCGTGCATTAGGCGGTCGTTGGGTGTCAGACCATACCAACCCTCAGCCATAGGTCTGCGTCCCCACGCCATTTGGTGGCCATGCAGGACGCCCTTTGGTCTCGCTGTCGTACCGGAGGTGTAGATGAGCAATGCCGGATCGTTTGGGCTTGTATTGGCGTAGTCAAAGTCCAGGTTTGATTTGGTGGAAAGGGACCTGAACTCTTCTGCGTCGATCAAATGCGGGGCTGATTGTAGGGCTGACGACATGACGCTTGCGCTAAAAACGACGGTTGATGGTTTGGCGTCTGTGGCGAGGATATGCAACTCGCTATCGGTCAGTTGATCTGAAACCGGAAGGGCAATCGCGCCAATGGCAAAACATGCGAACACGGTGAAGGCGTATGTCGGTGTGTTGCGCATGCGGATCATCACGCGATCGCCGCGTGTCACTCCTGATTTTAGGAGGTGAGAGGCAAGGGCTTGGATCGCCGCTTCCAGCTCCGCGTATGTGAAACGCTCGATCGGATCGGTTTCGTTTGGCCCTGTGACGACCATCAATGCGATTTTGTCAGGGCACGTCGCGGCTGCTTCTGAGATGATGTCGCGGGTGATGTTGAAGTGGGCGGGGCATGGTGAGCCTTCAAAGCGGCTGGCGCTTATGGCTCGCTTGTGGCCCGCTGACGTGGAGGTGTCTTCCATGTGGTCCTAGGTCATGTGAGACGGCGATGGGGCTTGGTCTCTTTCATGCTGTTTGCAAATCGCGTGCATGATCTCTTTCGGGCTAATTTGCAGCTTTGGCATCGGCGGCCCACCATGCATCGAGCTGATAGCCGAAAAGCGGAGTGACGTCGGGGGCCTTCAGCCGGGCCCAATGGGCGACCCACTGCTTTTCCAAATGGAACAGTGGGATTACATAATGGCCCGACAGAAGGACGCGGTCTAACGCGCGGACAGCTGAACGGAAGTCTTCCAAGCTTTGGGCTGCCAACATCTCAGCGATCATGGCGTCGGCAGCGGGGTTCTTCACGCCAGCGAAGTTAAATGTTCCATCGCGATCTGCGAGCTTTGATGACCAACGGAACAATTGCTCGTTGCCCGGTGACAGTGACGACGGCCAACGAGCTTGGATCATATCGTAGTCGTAAGATGTCAGCCGCGACTGGTACTGCGAACTATCAACGACCCTAACATTCGCTTGAATGCCGAGGCGTTTAAGGTCGCGCGCGAAGGCGAGGAAGAGCCTTTGTTGTTCGGGCGACGCCGCCAACATTTCAAAGGCAAGAGCTTTGCCGGTCTTGGTGTGCCGAAGCGTTCCTTTGTCGAGTTTGTATCCGGCCTGCGTCAGGAGTTGGAGGGCACGTCGCCATGCGGCTCTGTTGCGACCATCGCCTGCCATTTCGGGGAGCGCGTATTTGCCGGACATGACCGTTGGATCAACGTTCTCTGCGAATGGTTTTAGCAGTATTGTTTCACGTGGATCAGCCGGGCGATCATATGAGGACAGTTCAGAGCGGGCGAAATAGCTTTGAGACCGCGTGTATAGCCCGTGAAAAAGGTTTTGGTTGACCCAATTGAAATCGAACAGTTCGACCATGGCTTGGCGCACGCGGATGTCGTCAAAGGGCGTGCGTCTGGCATTCATGGCGAAAGCTGTCATTCCAGCTGGAAGTCCGATTGGGAATTCACGCTTTAGCAGTTGCCCGTCGCGAACCGCGGCGATGTCGTAGCCTTCCGCCCATTGAGCAGGTGCCTCTTCGAGTCGAAGATCGATCTGGCCCGACTTGAAGGCCTCGAACATCGCCGATGCGTCGCGGAAGTATTCATACTTTACGGTATCGAAATTGAACCGCCCGCGGTTGACTGGCAAATCACGGCCCCACCAGTTTGGAATGCGGGAGTAGGTCAGTGATCGCCCTGGTTCAACTTTGGTGATCGTATAGGGGCCCGTGCCGACTGGAGGTTTGAGGGTCGTTTGTTCAAACGTTTCGGGCGTGAGCAGGTGAGCGGGCAAGATTGGCATCAGCCCGAGAATGAGCGGTAGCTCCCGGTCGCCACCATCACCCAGTTCGAAACGGACCGCACGGTCGGATACACGCAACGCTTTTGTGACTTTGGCGTAGTACGTGCGGTGATTTGGGCGACCGCGGTCGCGAAGGGTCTCCCAGGAAAACAGGATATCGTCCGCGTCGACGCGATGTCCGTCTGAAAAGGCGGCTTTTGGGTGGATGTGGAAGGTGATTGATGTTCGATCGTCCGGCATTTCGACGAACTGTGCCAATTCGCTGTAGAGGGCGAAGGGTTCATCCAGTCCACGAGACAACAGGCTTTCGTAGATGAAGCCGCGCAGCCCAGCGGCAGAGACGCCCTTCACGATGAGTGGGTTTAGGCTGTCGAATGATCCCAGCAAAGCGAGTTTGAGCTCGCCGCCTTTCGGTGCGTTGGGGTTCACGTGTGAGAAATGGGTGAAGTCTTTTGCGTACTTTGGTTCGCCGTGCATCGAGATAGCATGTGTTCGTGCCGCATATTCAGGCTTTGCTTGCTCGACTGGCGTGTCGATAGTCTTGGGTTCTGCCGCCTGTGCGTTTGTCGGTGCGACCAAAAGGCAGAGGCATGAAACGACGCTGATCAAGCGGAGACTTGGCCGCACATTTGCCGCTGTCTGAATACGTGTCGTGTGGAAACGCTGGAGATTCTTCATCAAAACGTGAACTCGTCCTGGGTGTGATCCCGCGCCTGGAAGGGCGGGCTTCGTCTACTGAGTTGCCAGTTAGAAGTGGCTGCTTAACGGCGATCAATGCTTTATGGACACGTTGGCCTCCATGCTTCGAGCTTGTATCATGTTCAAATCGAGCGTGGCGCTCGGGCCACGTTTTGTCGTCCCTCTCCAGGTTGTCAAACAACCGCTTTCAAGCGGTCACGGGATCGCCTCATTCGCGGCCTTATTGCGCCTCAGGCGACGGCGTATCAAGCGCTGATATTGTGCAAGCGCGAACGTCAAATCAGGGGTTGGGCCGGATTGCCGGTTCAAAAACAAAAAAGGTCGATGGCGGATATGACAAACGTAATTTGGCAGACCAAGGCGGTCGCAATGGGTGCGGCACTCGCTGTGGCGTCGCTTATGGTGACCCAGCCTGCTTTGGCTCAAGACAAAAAGCCGGCCGCAAATGCCAATGCAAAGTGGGTCAAGTTGTGCAGCGACATTCCAGTGATTGCGCGCGGGAAAGATGGCAAGCCGACGGTTGGTGAAGACGGCAAGCCCAAGCGTGAAGCAAAGAAGATGTGCCTGACGCAGCACGAGGCAATCGACGGGCGGACAGGTATTCCGTTGGTCACGGCGGCACTTCGGGAAGTTGCTGGTGAAGACAAGAAGACATTCCTGGTCGGGATGCCGCTGGGGATGAATATCCCAACCGGCATTCGGATCGCATTCCATTCCAAGTCCGAGTGGGACAAAATCTCGAAGGACGGGAAGTTTGCCGATCCCAAATCGGTCAAGTGGACAAAGCTGCAGTTCGTTCATTGCCTTGAGACCAACTGTATCGCTGAAACGGCTGCAACACCGGAATTGATCAAGAGCCTGGAAGCTGGGGCTGTTATGACGGCTGCCGCTGTGAACTTTGAAGGTGGCCCTGTTGCTTTGCCAGTTCCTTTGACGGGCTTCAAAGCGGCCAAAGAAGGCAAGGCGTTGGACATGAAGCAATATGCCCAGGCGCGCGGTCAGATGATGCAAAAGATCCGAGAACGTCAGCAAGAAGCCATCAAGGCGTTCAAGAAAACGGCTTCTGACAAAGCAAAAGCAGACGCCGAGAAGAAGAAGTAATCTTCAGGCTCCGTATTTAAGAAAGCCCGGTTCAGATCGCTCTGAACCGGGCTTTCTTTGTTTGAAGTCAGGCTTGTTTGGTGAAGTTAGGTTTGTTTGTTGAAGTCAGGGCGTGAGGTTAATGCGCCTGCATGAAGACTGCGCGATAGGCGCCATCCTCGTCCTGGTCGAATAACTCGCCTAACTGTGGGTGCCGCAACGGTTGCCCAGTCTCATCAGGAAGCAGGTTTTGCTCAGAGACGTACGCCACGTATTCGGTTTCTTCATTCTCAGCGAGCAGATGATAAAACGGCTGGTCTTTTTTGGGCCGGATCTCCTCAGGGATCGATAGCCACCATTCCTCGGTGTTGTCGAAGATTGGGTCGACATCAAAGATCACGCCGCGGAAGGGATAGAACCGGTGTTTGACCACCTGTCCCACGGTGAATTTTGCATTTTTCATCGTGCCAACACCCGTCGTTAAAGCTGTGCCCCCAAGCGCTCAATCCTCGAAACACCAGAGGCACTTGTCAACTGACGTTTGCAGGAGCATTGCGGAGGTGGGTTAGGTCTGTGCTCTGATGGGGCCACCGGTCGTTTTGACCGATGGCCGATATCGGGGATCAGAAACCGTAGACCTTGGCCATGTCGGCATCTTTTTCGGCAACGAGTTTGGCAAGGTCGACAATCACCTTGGCTTGCTTCCAAGTTGCGTCGTCTTGCATTTTGCCATCGATCATGACAGCGCCCGTGCCGTCTGGCATCGCCTCAAGGATCTTTTTGGCGAACGCGACTTCATCTGGATCGGGGCTGAAAACCTTCTTGGCGATGGTGATTTGCGTGGGATGTAGCGACCATGCGCCCATGCAACCTTGAAGGAACGAATTGCGAAACTGGCTTTCGCAGGCTGCCAGGTCTCCGAAATCACCGAACGGCCCGTAAAACGGTTTGATGCCGTAACTCAGGCAGGCATCCACCATCTTGCCGACGGTATAGTGCCAGAGGTCTTGCTGGTAAGCGGCGCGTGCAGCGTCTGCGTCCGCGCCTGGGTCTGCCAGGACAGCGTAGTCAGGATGTCCGCCGCCGACGCGCGTTGTCTTCATTCCACGGGAGGCTGCGAGGTCGGCAGGGCCAAGGCTCATGCCGTGCATCCGGGGTGAGGCGGCTGCAATTTCTTCGACGTTCTTAACGCCTTGTGCTGTTTCCAGAATGGCGTGAATGAGGATCGGTTTTTCGATCTTATGCTTGGCTTCGAGCTGGGCCAACAATTGATCAAGATAGTGGATGTCCCACGGCCCCTCGACCTTGGGAAGCATGATCACGTCGAGCGCGTTCCCCACTTCGCCGACGACGTCGACGATGTCATCCAGACCCCATGGCGAATTCAGGCAATTGATGCGCGTCCACAGGCCGGTGCCTGTTTTCTTGAAGTCGACTTCCTTGGCAATCGAGATGAAGCCCGCACGCGCGGCTTCTTTTTGGTCCATTGGAATTGCGTCTTCGAGATTGCCCAGGATGACGTCGACGCTTGCTGCGATCGAACCCAACTTGGATCTGATTTTCTCGTTGTGCGGCGGGATGAAGTGGATCATCCGCTCGATCTGGACAGGCAGTGTCCGGTATGGCTCGGGTGCACCAATGGCAAGCGGGGCAAAGTGTTGGGCAGGCGTCTTAGCGACGGTCATAGTCGGTTGGGTCCTCAAGTATTTCTGTATGCGCCGCACCATATGGCGTGCGGTGACACTGTCAATGTTGAGGACGACAAATGCCTACTAAGGCTGTCGCGGGCTGATGGTCCATGCGACTGCCATGATGCCTAAAACGAGAACGGCTGTCGCAACTGCGGCCCAAGATGCGGCCGCTGCCAAACCTGCAGTTGCGGCACATAGGATTGATGCAAACGCTTCGCAGAATGTGGACGCCCGGGAGGCGACATGACGCCTTCGGAAGTTGCGACGCGTGGCCTGTGCGCGGAACCAAAGCTGGATCAAAATAGCGCAAGAGGCGGATGCTGCTACGCCTGCCAACGTCACGGCGGCTCCCCATAGGGAGAGGAAGCTGAGTGCGATGACCAAAGGTGCCGAAACAGTCAGCACGATGGCCAAAACTGCTTTCACCTTGGCCCAGAGAAGCGCGTGGGTCGGGACGGGTGCGGTTGCGACGAGGTCAGGTGCGTCTTCGCCGGAAATGGTCAACCATGCGAGACCGCCTGCCAACTGACCCACAGCCATAACAATAACGGGCGCGAGGATGACCGCGATCTGTAGGTCTTGCCCATACTTCACCCAGAGCAGAAGTGCTGGGGGAACGAGATAAAGGATCTGCATCAACGTTTGCGAAATCAACCAGGGATCTCTGGCAAGAAGCATCCATTCCTTATGTAGGAGCGAACCGTGTGTGCTGCGTCCTTTGAAGGTGCGTTTTGCGCGTGCTGATGTTGCTTGATGGTCGGATACGCCGAGGGCTGCCACGACGATATGGCGAAACTGGTTGGCACCGGCGATGACAGCTATGCCGAAAAACAGCATAGCGACAAACATGACGGCGAACACAGCCATGGGAGCGCCCGCGACGGCCATGGCGGGCCACCAGACCGGACTGCTCATTGCAGGGGCGCTTTCGATCAGAGTCTCTGAACTGAGGAGTGAGAAGCGCGACATCGAGCCGTACGACATGATGGCGACGACTTGGATGCCAATGAGGAACGATGCGCCAACCACGGCGGCCGTGATTTGTGCAACAAGGCGCGTGCGTCTCGCGCCGACCCACTTAAACAATCCGAGGGTGATAAAGACGGCTGTGCCCGTTGCAGCCATTGAAGCGGCAAGCAGAACAGCATAGGCACTAAGCCATTGCGTACCATCCAGGATGGCGGCGACATTAATGAAGGGCGCGACCATGAGGCCGGACATCAGTGCTGTGGTGCCCGCCATCAGCACGATGCGTACTGCAAACAGGTGAGCAGAAGATGAGGGAGATGACAGGATCAGATCGAGATCATCTCGGGCATAAAAGGCTCGCGTCACCGACTCGAGTGCTTGTGACAGCATCATCGTGAAGCTGAGGACGACGGTGGCGGAAATCATCACCAACATCGCAATGTTGACCGTTGCGCCATCTGTGAATGTTGGTGCGAGTAGCGCGTAGGCCAGGCCGTGGAGCCCGAGAGCGAAGACAACCATGCTGAGGATGACAGCGCCATCCTGCAGTTTGCGTCCGCCTGACATCAGGCCCATCCAGTCGCGCCACGCTAGGCGGAGTTCGTGGCGGGCGAACCAACCGATTGAAGCTGTCGCGTTCATGCCGCAACACCATCTGTTACGGGTTGTGTGGATTGGTCGTCGTTGACAATTTCAAGGAAGATATCTTCGAGGCTTGTGCCGTCTCCGACTGATGTAGAGCGCAATTCTTCGAGCGTGCCTTGTGCCACCAAACGGCCCTTGGCAATGACGCCGATCCGATCAGCCATCCGTTCTGCGACTTCTAGAATGTGGGTGGTCATGATGATTGTGACGCCCTTGGCGACCAGTCCTCTCAAGACGGTTTTGACCTGGCGAGCGGAGCCTGCGTCAAGGCCAGTGAGAGGTTCATCAAGGATGATGAGTTGTGGTTCGTGGATCAGAGCACCGGCCAACGCCACTTTCTGTCGCATGCCTTTTGAGAACCCCTGGCAACGTGTGTCGGCGTGTTCGCTCAAACCGAATTGATCTAGGAGCACGTCTGCTTTGTGCTTTGCCATGTCGGTTTCCATGGACCAAAGCCCGGCGATGAACTCGAGGTACTCCATTGGGGTGAGCTTGTCATAGACCATCGGGTCATCAGGCACCCAGGCGAGGACGCGTTTGGCTTCGACCGGGTCTTGTCTGACATCAATCCCGCAAACACTGATCGCACCGCCATCGGGGGCCAGCAGACCGGCGACCATTCTCAGTGTTGTGGTTTTCCCTGCTCCGTTTGGCCCGAGGAGCGCATAGAACTCGCCGCGCCTGACTGTCAGTGACAAACCGTCTACGGCTGGGTCCGTGAAGGACTTGCGCAGATCAGTAATTTGCAATGAAGGAGCAGGGTGGGACATGGGACACTCGACTGAAAACGCAACAAAAAGGGACAGCTCTTTAGTCTGTTTTTACGAAAGCTGTTGGGTTTGTTTACGCTAACAAAATCGAGTTGATTGAGGGTGAACGTGGGCGGTCTATTTCCAGCGGCGGTTAGACCACATCCATTGCTCAGGGGCGTCACGCACCCACTCTTCGAAGACCTTTTGCATTTCCGTCATGACCCATGTGATGTCTTCGGATTGGTTCTTGGTGCGTGGGACGCGCAGCTCACGCAATTCGATTTCAAAGCGGCTTGATGTTCCGATGCGCTTGCAACGGGAGAGCCAGATGCGCGCGCCCGTACGTCGTGCGATCATTGCGCCAATGGCCTGGGTCCGAGCTGGTTGGCCAAAAAACGGAACTGGTATTCCGGTTCGATCGAATAGATCACAGACCATACCCAGCCGCCCACCATTGCGTACAAAATCGGTGATCAGGCGGGCCGTTCGACGGTCGTCACCGTGGTTACCTTCGACAACGCCGCGTCCAAAAAGGCCCCCGGGGTAAAGGTCTTTGCGTTGGTCTCTGAGGTATTGATCCACATAGGGGTTGTTGACGGAACGATAGATGGCTGCCGGGTTTCCGCCGGCTAAAGTGAAGGGCAGTATTGCGAGTTCCCAGTTGCCCTGATGAAGCGAGACACCGACCGCGGATCCCATCTTGTTTCGGTAGCGTTCGAACATTTGGCGGGTCTTGATTTCGATGCGGTCGGGAGATTGAACGAACCGGTCAATCTGCATCGTTTCGGCCATGACACGACCTAGGTTTTCCCAGTGCGCGTTGCACAGGCTGAGGCGCTGCTCGTCTGATTTCTCCGGAAAGGCTATCTTTAGGTTTTCCAACGCGCGTAGGTGGCGCTTGGGGTTGATGCGCGGTGCGAGAATACGCCATGCGTTGGCAGACCAAGATGCGGCCACCTCAAGTGGAAACAACCGTACAGCACCGACGACGGCGCGCAGAATGCCATATTCTAAGCGAAACTGCAGGTCTTTGAGCGTGCGCTTGAAGGATGTCATTTGAGAGCTTAGGTCGCCCGGTTTCGTGCGTAGATGTTTGGTCGTCGTGGTTGGTGGGATGATTAGAACGCTGAGGGTACTGATTGGTTATTGGCCAGTGCATTACCCGGCGTTGGCGGCTCTTGCAAATTCATTGGGTCGGAAGCGGCAAAGCATGGATCTGGATCTCATTGCGCTTGCATGAGTTCGGGGAGGCTTGCTGATGGCTGCATGCCCTCGCGCATTAGTGCTTTCTTGAGAGGTGACATGGCGTTTATGGCGTGAAGACCTACGCCGCGCGCCAGTTGTAGGGGGACGATATCCGTTGTGAGTGCGCGATTGAGGATGTCGACCATGAGGCCGCGCGTGCGCACGTCGAACCCGCGTTTCCGATTGTAATCGTCCATGAGCTTTTTACCGCCAAGTGGTTGCCCCTCTTGTTTCGCCGCGCTCGCCAATTCCGCGAGCGTCGCTGCATCACGGAAAGAGAGGTTGAGCCCTTGTGCTCCAATGGGAGGCATCACGTGTCCAGCCTCACCAATCAACGCAACACGATTTCTTGCCATCGTTTCAGCCTTCATGGCCTTCAATGGAAACAGTGCGCGCAGGCTCAACCCATCGGGTGTGCCAAGTAGGCCGCGCAGTTGGCGTTCAAGTGTTTTCAGAAACTGCGCATCTGAGAGGTCATACAGGCGCTGAGCTACCGAGGGTCGTTCAACCCAGACAAGACTGGAGCTATTGCCGGGTAGTGGCACGACAGTGCATGGGCCGGCTCTCTTGTGAAATTCGGTTGAGATACCGCCGTGTGGTCGGGTGTGTTCAAAGGTGCAGGTCACGGCGGTTTGGTCATAACCGTGTTCGCTTGTAGCAATGCCTGCACCGTCGCGACTGAGAGAATTGCGGCCATCGGCTGCAGCAACCAGGTCGGCAGTGATGATGGACCCTTCAGAAAGGTGGATCAGCGCGCTAGTTTCACCAGGTTCCACGCAGGTCACACCGTTCGTTTCGACAATGGAGAGGGGTTCGAGTGTTCTGGCGCGTTGACTGAGGCTTTCCGTTAGAGCGCTTTGCGGGACGTTGTAGCCGAAGCGATCTTCACCAATTTCAGTGGCGTCAAACAGAACCTCGGGTGCCCGCAGCACACTGTCGGTATCGTCGATCAAGCGGATTGCGCGCATCGGCGCGCTGCTCGCTTGGGCGGTGCCCCAGGCGCCGATATGGTCCAGCAGCGTTAATGAGGGCTTGAAAAGAGCGGCCGTCCTGGTGTCCGGGCGATTGCCCGCCGGTCTGTGAGGCGCGGCCAAGAGGACGGTCTGGATGCCTGAATGTGCCAAAGCGCAGGCAGTTGCGAGGCCAGCCGGCCCTGCGCCGATGACGGCAACATCATAATCGTGGTGATCCATGGCCTTTATTCCTCAGCTCCAGTGCTTTCTGTGGGACGGACCACGGCATCTTTGCCAAAAAAGCTGTGAGTCGGATACTAGAGGTCGGTGGGTGTTCAGCCAATATGGATGCGTCGACCTAGCTGTCGCTCATTAGGATGCTTTGGTCGGTTTATCCACAAGGTGTGGCCTCCGGCTGAGTTGTATTTGTTGCGTCGCAAGAATTGGTGCCGGAGGTGCCCCTTTATGGCCGCATTGGGAAGTCGTCACTCATTCGCGGCTGATAGTGTTTGCAAATCGATCAACTGCAGCGGGTTCGCCTCAAAGATGGCAAAAGCGGGCGGTGCAGGATGTGCACTTATTCTGCATGTTTGCGGCGCTACAGGCCGACGGATTGTCCAGTTTTCAGCCGTTTCGACCATTCGCAGCTTCGATTCTGTGGCTGTCAAGTCACGTCATAAAACAGGTAGGGCGCTTTGGGGGTTTTCAGGTTTACTGTGCGATGGGCCTTAGCTACTGCTGCGTCAGCAAGCTTCTGCGGTCACCATGGCTTGGGGCCAGACTGTAGTGCGGCAGGCTACTGAGTTCTCAGTCCGAGTGTGTATCGGTTGAGTTCGTAAAGTAACAAACGGAGATGAGTTCGTATGATCGGGGGACTTCTTAAAACCACTAGCGTGGCAGCACTTGTTGCTGTTGCTGGTGTTGCAGCCGGAGCCGTATCGGCCAACGCTGCAGACTTTGGTGGCGATTGCTGCGCAGACCTGGAAGAGCGTGTTGCTGAACTCGAAGCGACGACAGCTCGCAAAGGCAACCGTAAGGTCAGCCTCACCATCTACGGTCAGGTTAACCAGGCCGTGATGTTCTGGGACAACGGCGACGAGAGCAACACATACATTGTTGACAACGATATCTCGTCAACACGCTTCGGCTTCAAGGGCAAAGCGAAGATCACGCCTGATTGGTCGGCTGGCTACAAGATTGAAATTGAGACAGAGATAGCTTCGTCTAGCCGGGTTACGGAAGACAGCGACGAGGGTACGCAGGGTGTAAACATCGGCCTTCGTAAGGCAGAGTGGTATCTGAAGTCTAAGACTTACGGTAAGATAACTGTCGGTCAGGGTGACACGGCAAACTCCGGTATTACGGAAATTGATCTCTCCGGCACAAACGTTTCGGCTCAGTTTGACAACATCAAAGCTGGTCAAGACATCGATGCTGGTGGCCTGCGCTACGACCGGTTTACGGGTGGCGGAAACAATGAATTCAACCGTCAGAACCGCGTTCGGTACGACACGCCAACGTTTGGTGGCTTTATCGTTAGTGCCGCATTCGGTGAAGATGACCTTTGGGACGTTGCTCTGCGGTACGCCGGGCAGCTTGGTGACTTCAAGGTCGCTGCTGGTATTGCTTATGGCGAAGACTTAGACGGCGACAACACCTTTGGTGTTGTGAACGACCCTGCCGAGGAGGTCCTCAACGGTTCGTTGTCGATCTTGCACACGCCAACGGGTCTTTTCGTAACCGCAGGTGCATCGACTGCAGATACCGATGGTGATGCGACTGAAGACTTTTACGGTATCCGCGCCGGTATTTCGCAAAAGTTCATCCCGCTTGGCAAAACAGCTTTTTATGGGCAATACCAGAAGTACGAAGAAGATTTCGACGCTGGTGGTTTCCGCGAAGCTGATGTCTACGGGGGCGGTATCGTCCAGAAAATTGATGCTGCGGCGATGGAACTCTACCTAGATTACAAGCACATCGAGGTCGATGACGACACCGCCACTGAATACAACGATCTCGACGTTGTAATTACCGGTGCACGTATCAAGTTCTAAGCCTTCGTTGGGTTAGAGAGCGCTTTAAAGAGAGAGCCGTTGCAAATGCAGCGGCTCTTTTTTGCATTTTCGGATAAGCCGGTCCGTGAAGTGGCCATTGCACTATCATAGTGGGCGCTGGTATGGATTTGCGGCAGCCATAGAGGGCTCATAACACTGCTAAGGGTGCTGCAAGCTACTGTCCGCACGCGGAGCGCGGCATTTTGGTGCCTATTTCGCCTAAATTCGTTGCAGGGCAGCCACAAAGGCCGGGTAAAGCCGTGGATTTTTGCTTGCAGTGTTTGAAGCGTTAAGACCTCTCACCTAACACTTCCATCACAACGTTTGAGTCGTACGACGCCGTTTCCTTCGCGGGCGTCCGTTGCTCACCGCATCAGACGACAGCGGGAAGCAGGTCCGGCACACCAGCCGTCGTACGTTTGTTCCAGTCAGGTTTGTTTGCGTTTTTCGCGTTTCGTCCGAGCCGCGTGCGTTCACGCGCGTGCGTGCTGCTCGGTTGAGACGTGATCCACCTTTGCCGGGCCGCGCGTGCTGCTTCCCGCAAATTTGTAACCCGCACGAACGAATGACCATGATTGGGGGACTTAGATGAAACGGATCTCTATGATCGCAATGGCCGCCGTGGCTGGTGTCTTCGCGACATCTGCACAGGCCGCTGACTTTGGCGGAGATTGCTGCGCCGATCTTGAAGAACGGATTGCAGAACTCGAAGCCACGACTGCTCGGAAGGGTAACCGCAAGGTTTCTCTGACGATTTATGGCCAGGTCACAACGGCCGTTATGTTCTGGGAAGCTCAGAGCGACGCGCTCGGTGTTGATGAGAGTAACGTGTACGTTGTCGATCCTCAGACCTCCGGCACGCGCTTTGGCTTTAAGGGTAAGGCAAAGATCAATTCTGATTGGTCGGCTGGATATCGCATCGAACTGCAGTACCAGCAGGCTGACGCTGGCCGGGTGCGCCTTGACAACGATGAAGGCCCGGATCTTCCCGAGTTTCGCCAGGCTCATTGGTACGTGAAGTCCAAGACGTACGGTCAGCTTCGTGTTGGTCAGGCTGATATGGCGAACTCTGGCATTGCTGAGATTAACTTGTCTAAGGCGAACATTGCTGATGGCATGTCATCATCTCAGGCGGGTGCCTCTATCATTAGCCAGGATATCGGTGGCCCTGGCCTTACAAACTTTGAGAACAATCGTCGGAACACCGTTCGTTACGACACGCCAACATTCGCTGGTTTCAAATTCGCGGCTGCTTGGGGTGAAGATGATATCTGGGATGTGGCGCTTCGTTACGCCGGTGAATTCGGTCGCATGAAGGTTGCTCTGGGTGTCGCGTACTCCGAGAACACTGATGGCAGCAACGTGTTTGGGCAGGTCAACGACCCAACGGTTGAGGTTGTTAATGGTACGCTGTCTGTCATGGACACCGGTAGTGGGCTCTTCGCGACGGTTTCTGCTGGTCAGCGCAGTGCGGACGACTTTGTAGATGACGAGAGCTTCTGGTTCTTGAACTCTGGTATCGAGAAGAAGTTCGTTCCTCTCGGTAAGACCACACTGTTTGGCATGGTTGGTGAGTTCCAGGATGACGACAACGACAGTGCTTACTACTGGGGTCTCGGTGCTGTTCAGCAGATCGATGCTGCTGCGATGTCCATTTTCGCCAGCTATCGTCATTACGATCTAGACGATGCTGCAAATCCAGCGGACGAGCCTGAGTTTGACGTCTTCATCACTGGTGCCCGCGTCAAGTTCTGAGCGGTCTGTTCGTAACTGTTAGGCAGGGGCCGCCTCAATTGGGGCGGCCCTTTGCTTTACGTTTGAGTCTGTGGACATTGGTGGACCATGTTGAGAACAAACCGTGGGGATTGTGTTTAATTCGACACATGTCCAGATGATCACACTTCTTCGAAGAAACATTCATTGGAGCTTAATCCTGCTGCCCGCATCCTTGTGTTCGAGTGTGCGGAGAGTCATTTTAGGGTTGATGCGCCGTTACGCGCGCGGGGTAAGTGGAACATGATGCAGAATAGACTTTTGAGCGCAGCCGCCGCCCTCTTACTGGCGAGTACTGCAGCACAAGCTTTTCAGGAACAAAACACGGGTGCCGCACCGGCGCAGTCACCGGGTGCTGTGTCGAAGGGCCAGTCCCACGAACTTGGTCTAGGGGAAAGTGCGCGGTCGGCCCCGACGCCGTCGAAGGGTACTGAAGTCCGTATTCCCGGATTGGGTAAACTCGGGGTGCTTCCAAAGATGGATTTTGGCCTGGAGCTGCTCTATGGGGCTGCTGAGTTGCCACTTGCGGGTGATCAGCAATTCTCGGAGCCTGACTCAGACGGAGATCTGAAGGTTCGTGGGACCGTTAAGCATCGGTTTTGAAACACGCTTGCGTTTGTCGATGCCGGAAACCAACGAAGGTTGTGCAATACGCTAAGGCGGACCTTTCAAAGGGCCCGCCTTTTTTGTGTTTGTCCTCCTGTGGGATTTGATGTCTCTCTATTTGCCGACGCGGGGAAGAAGCTTGGGGCGTCGCTGGGCGTCATAGAGTTCGGTCTTGATGATGCGTTCAGCGCTCCGAAGAAGACGATGGAGGACGCGTCGTTCTGAGCGATCCAGGTGTCCATCATTTGAACGCAGCTTTGCTTCGACGAGTTCGATTTGACGCAGTTCTTTGCGTAAGGAACGGCCCTCGGAGAATGTGATAGATCCGGCTTTCCGGCCATGTTCGATTAGGTCGGATAATTCTGCCTGGTGGGCGTTGACATTGTGGGCTGAGGCGGCTTGGCTGAGGGCCATGCCTGCGACGAGACTGGTAAAAATTGCAATGATCAACGAGCGTGGAAAGACCTGTGAGTTGGATGGCATGTTTTGACCTCTTGGATTTCAACTGGCAACGCGGGACGGGTGCGATTGATTTCGGTGTCACTGGTTTGAACCACTTGATTTGAACGGCCTGTGAAGTCTGTTGTTGGTTGCGGTTTATGAAACGGCCTGAGTTGCACCTTTATTCGGCATGCCAGACGGTCGGATACGGCGCGTGGGCAAAAAAATACGCCTGCAGACGTGAGGTCCGCAGGCGTATTTCTGTGTGGTCAGAGGCGGCTATGAGGGTGGCCGGATCGTGACGGATTAGCCTTTGACGTCTAGGAGTTCGACTTCGAACAGGAGTGTTGCGTTTGGCGGGATGACACCCCCAGCGCCGCGGGCGCCGTAGCCAAGTGCTGGCGGGATGATGAGCGTGCGCTTGCCCCCGACCTTCATGGTCGAAACGCCCTCGTCCCAGCCGCCGATGACCTGGCCAACACCGATCGTGAATTCAAATGGGCGGCCGCGATCGACCGAGCTATCGAATTTCGCACCCTTTTCACCGTCCACGTAAAGCCAGCCCGTGTAATGCATCACGCAGGTTTGGCCGGTTTTGGGTTCGGCGCCTGTGCCAACGACCTCGTCTGATATCTGCAGTCCGGAAGCCGTCGTTGTCATCGTTGTTTTCTCCGCAGCATGCGCTGAAATAGTGTGGATAGGGGTTGTTGGTGCCACAACAGCGAATGTTGCAATGAGTGCGATGGTTCGTGCTGATGATGTTAAAAAGCTCGGTGGTGTTTTCATGAAATCTCCTTAAGCACTGGAGTGTCGACGTCCATTTATGCAGGTGCCTGGCCAAGCGCTTTTGATGGGTCGATGAATGGATGACGTTAGTCCATTACAGCGGAATGTTGTCGTGCTTTTTCCATGGGTTTTCGAGGGTTTTATTGCGAAGCATGTTCAATGCGCGGCAAATGCGGATACGCGTGTTTCGCGGCAAAATCACTTCGTCGATGTAGCCACGTTCGGCTGCGACGAACGGATTTGCGAAGCGTTCTTCATAGTCTTTGATGCGTGCCTGGATCTTGTCTGGGTCGTCTAATTCTGACCGGTAAAGAATCTCGGCGGCACCCTTAGCGCCCATCACGGCGATTTCTGCTGTTGGCCACGCGTAGTTCACATCGCCTCGAATGTGCTTGGAACTCATCACATCATACGCACCGCCGTACGCTTTGCGTGTGATGACCGTGACTTTGGGAACGGTTGCCTCGGTAAAGGCAAACAATAGCTTGGCGCCGTGTTTGATGAGGCCGCCGTACTCCTGGGATGTGCCTGGAAGGAAGCCTGGCACGTCGACAAGCGTGACGATGGGGATTTCAAAGCAGTCGCAGAACCGGACAAAGCGGGCGGCCTTGCGGGATGCGTCTGAGTCTAAGACGCCTGCGAGAACCAGCGGTTGGTTGGCGACGATGCCAACGGTCTTGCCTTCCATGCGGGCAAAACCAGTAATGATGTTCTTCGCGAAGTTCTCCTGGATTTCGTAGAAGTCACCTTCATCGACGACTTTCCCGATCAACTCTTTCATATCGTAAGGTTGGTTGGGGTTGTCCGGTATGAGAGTGTCGAGAGAGGTTTCGACCCTGTCGGATTGATCTAGCGTGGGCAGTTCCGGGACGCCGGACATGTTGTTGGACGGCAAGAAGTCCATTAGCCGTCGCATCTGCAATAACGCTTCGAGGTCATTTTCATAGGCGTTGTCGGCAATAGATGACTTCGAGGTGTGAACCTTTGCCCCTCCGAGTTCTTCGGCAGTGACCTCTTCGTTCGTCACGGTTTTGACCACGTCAGGGCCGGTGACAAACATGTAGGAGGTGTCACGCACCATGAAGATAAAGTCCGTCATGGCTGGTGAGTAAACGTCTCCACCGGCACAGGGGCCCATGATGACGGATATCTGAGGGATGACACCTGATGCCATGACGTTGCGGGTGAAGACCTCTCCGTAGCCCCCGAGGGCATCAACGCCTTCTTGAATGCGCGCACCGCCGGCATCGAAAAGCCCGATGATGGGTGCGCGGTTCTTCAAGGCCATGTCCTGGACCTTGATCATCTTCTTGGCATGCGTTTCAGAGAGAGAACCGCCAAAGACGGTGAAGTCTTTTGCAAACACGTAGACGACGCGGCCATTGATCGTGCCCCAGCCGGTGACGACCCCATCACCTGGGAACTTGTTGTTCTCCATCCCGAATTCGGTGCAGCGATGTTCGACGTACATGTCGAACTCTTCGAACGAGCCTTCGTCCAGCAACAGGTCGATGCGTTCACGGGCGGTGAGTTTGCCGCGTTTGTGCTGGGCCGCAATGCGTCGTTCACCACCGCCCAATCGGGCATTGGCACGCCGCGCTTCAAGCTCCTCAATCACTGCTTTCATTTGATATTCGCCTTTTGGAGGATCGTCACACGTCAGGGTTGGCGGGCTGGATAGCACGCAGGACAGCGCAGGCAAATGCTACCCACGGCGACCGCCGGGCCACAGGTCGCTACATACCTGCCAATTTGTCGGTTGGAACTGCAGAAAACTGCTTCAAATGCCCACGACTCTTCACCGCTTGGTAATCCTTCGCCGCTTAGTCTCACGCAAGGGTTTATTCACCTTATTGTTGGTTCAGGCGAGTGGAACAGGTCATGTCAAGCTTCAAATCAGTTGATGTCGGTGAAATCATAGCCCGCGGAAATATTCGCGATGGGGACGTGCAACGGCTGCGTCGGGCCTTCTATGCTGATGGCGACATCTCGGCTGATGAGGCCAGTCAGTTGTTTGCCATACACGACGCTTGCAATGTTCAAGATGACTCTTGGGCTGACTTCTTTGTTGAAGCGGTCTCCGACTACATGGTTCGCCAGGCTCAGCCTGAGGGCTATGTGACTGTCGAAAACGCCGACTGGCTGCTCGAAGCGATCAGTCGCGATGGGTTTGTACAGACCAAGACCGAACTTGATGCGTTGATCCGTGTGATTGACGACGCTCGTTGGTCGCCACCGCGATTGATTGCTTTCGCATTGGATCAGGTGAAATTAGCGGTCATCGAAGGAAACGGCCCACTACGGTCCGGTCAGCAGCTTCAGGCAGGTTTGATCGCTGATGCTGAAGTGGATCTCATTCGGCGCATGATCTACGCTTTCGGCGGTGATGGCTGCATTGGTGTGACGCGCGCCGAAGCGGAGAAACTGTTCGAGATTGATGCCGCATTGTTAGATGCCTCGCAGTGCCCCGCATGGACGGAACTGTTCGTTAAAGCTGTTGCGAATGTCGTGATGGGGTCGTCGGGTTACGCTGTACCAAGCCGCGAGGAAGCATTGCGGTCTGAGGCCTGGCTAGATGAAGCTGGTGGTACACTTGATCCAGCGGCCATGGTGACGTCGATTGCGAGGCAGGGCTTGAGCGGGGTTATTTCCGCATATCGGCAACAATCGAGTGAAGAGCGCGCCATAGCAAGGCTCGAGCGGCAGCGTCTTGAGATCGTGACTGGGGAAGAGCTGACCCAGGACGAAATTACATGGATTTGCGAACAGATCGAACGTGACGGCCTCTTGAGTGCCAACGAACATGCCCTGATCCAGTTTCTTCAAGAAGAGGCTCCTGCCCTGGATGCGAGACTGGAGGATGTGGTTCGTCGGTTGGCAGCGGCGGCCTAGCCGACGGTTGGTTGCCTAACTGGTTCGACGAACGTTTTGCAAAGACTTTCAGAGGGTTGTCTGGTGCTCCAGGCGGCCCTTTTTTCGTGCGTTTATGTGTGCCGAACACAAGAACTGGCTGTAAAACGTTACAAAAGAGATTTTGCGCTGGTATCCGTTCAGATATCGTCTGCTGCCAAACAACAGTGTTCATCTTGGTGAAAGAGACCGCCGAATGTTGAGAAGTTTGATGCCGCGTGCGCAGACGAGAGAGATGCTTTTGATCATCGGACCCGCGGTGGCGCTGGTGGCTGGAGCATTCTGGCTGGCGTTCCAGTTTGTGGAGCCCGCCCCACCGTCGGAAGTCAAAATCACTGCAGGTAGCCTGGGTGGAGGCTATTACGCGTTTGGACAGCGCTATGCAGATGTATTGGAGCGGTCCGGCATCAAAGTAGACGTCCTGACGTCAGCGGGTTCCATTGAGAATCTGAAGCGGTTGGGTGAAGAGGATGGGGGTATTGATCTTGCTCTCATGCAAGGTGGGATTGCGACCAGCGCAAAGGCTGACGGTGGAACTCTTCCGGACCTGGTGTCGCTGGGTCGGATTTTTCCAGAACCGCTTTGGATCTTCTATCGAGGTGAGGAGACATTCGAGAGCCTGACCGCGTTGCGGGGCAAGCGCTTGGCTATCGGTGCGGAGGGAAGTGGCACACGCATTCTTTCCGAAGCGCTTCTCGAACCCAACGAGATTGATGCGACCAATACCGACCTCCAACCTATCGGCGGTCAGGCAGCTGCTGAAGCTCTCAAATCAGGGACGGTTGATGCGATCTTTCTGGTCCTCTCACCCAAGGCGCCATTGATTGAGGAGTTGTTGCGTACACAAGGGCTTCAGCTTTTGAGCCTGCGTCGTGCTGAAGCCTACACACGACTTCTCCCGTACCTTGCGCGGGTGACGCTACCTGCTGGTGTGGTCGATCTGGTGAAGGGCATTCCAAGAGACGATGTCGAGCTGTTAGCAGCCCAAGCAGCGCTGGTGGCTCGTTCGGATACACATCCAGCCATCATTTCACTGATGGTCGAGGCTCTTAAGGAAATACACGCTGAGGGCGGTATGTTTCAGCGAGTGAATGAGTTCCCCAAGGCTTACGATCCCGAATATGAACTTTCGGATGATGCACGACGCAGCTACGAGGACGGCCAATCGTTCTTGAAGCGGTACTTACCCTTCTGGCTTGCCTCGTTTATTGAACGCACGATCGTCATGGCTGTTCCGATCGCGACGATCTTGCTGCCGCTCATCAAAGTTGTTCCCTGGGTCTATGAGACACGGATAAAGAGCCGGATCTTCTACTGGTTCCAGGAGCTGCGAACGTTGGAGAAACGCCTTGAACAATCGGAAGATGGCGTTGCAACGGGTGCCTTTGAGGACGAAATTACGGAAATTGATAGGGCTGTTAACAATATCCCGGTGCCGTGGCACTACGCGGACCGATACTATGAGCTCAAAGCTGCCGTGGACCTGGTTCGCCAACGTATTGATCTCAAAAGCAAGGTGCGTCCACGGCCTTCTTAGACCGTATCATAAGGGCTGTATTTACGCAGGGGCCTTGCCCGTCTAGAACACCCTGCCAACACCGGTCGCCGTTCGGCATGATAACGCGTTGCCAACGACGACAATCTCCATTGAATTCAGCGACGACAGGACCAGAACGGGCGATGTTCAAGAAAATTCTGATTGCCAACCGGGGCGAAATTGCGTGTCGAGTCATGAAGACGGCCCGCCGGATGGGGATCAAAACCGTCGCCGTATACTCTGATGCGGATCGTGATGGTCTGCATGTCGAAATGGCTGATGAGGCTGTCCACATAGGCCCTGCTGCTGCTGCTGAGTCTTATCTGGTGATGGAAAAGATCATTGCAGCCTGTAAGGAAACCGGGGCTGAGGCCGTTCACCCTGGTTATGGCTTCCTGTCTGAGCGGGAAAGTTTTCCTCGGGAATTGGAAAAGCACGGGATCGTTTTCATCGGCCCGAACCCTGGCGCGATCGCTGCGATGGGCGACAAGATTGAGTCGAAGAAGGCTGCAGCGGCCGCAAACGTATCTACTGTTCCTGGCCATGTTGGTGAAATCGCGAATGCGAAGGAAGCCGCCAAGATTGCCAAGGACATCGGTTATCCGGTGATGATCAAAGCCTCTGCGGGTGGTGGTGGTAAAGGCATGCGGATCGCTTGGAATGAAGCTGAGTGTCTTGAAGGCTTTGAGCTTGCGCGGTCTGAAGCCAAGTCCTCGTTTGGTGATGATCGCATCTTTGTTGAAAAGTTCATCGAAAACCCCCGCCACATCGAAATCCAGGTGCTGGGCGACAAACATGGCAATGTCATCTATCTCGGTGAACGCGAGTGCTCCATTCAACGTCGCAACCAAAAGGTGATCGAAGAAGCCCCGTCTCCATTGCTGGACGAGAAGACACGAAAAGCTATGGGTGAACAGGCGGTCGCACTGGCGAAAGCCGTCGACTACGATTCGGCTGGGACAGTTGAATTCGTTGCTGGCCAGGACAAGAGCTTTTTCTTTCTAGAAATGAATACACGGTTGCAGGTGGAGCACCCTGTAACCGAGCTGATCACCGGGATCGATCTGGTCGAACAGATGATCCGCGTCGCTGCTCGTGAGAAGCTCTCGATAGCGCAAAAGGACGTCAAACTTAACGGATGGGCGGTCGAAAGCCGGATCTATGCCGAAGACCCTTATCGCAACTTCCTGCCGTCGATTGGGCGTCTGGTGCGCTATCAGCCCCCGGCTGAAACCAGCGAAAATGGGCGCACGGTCCGCAATGACACCGGTGTCTTCGATGGCGGTGAGATTTCCATGTTTTATGATCCGATGATCGCAAAGCTTGTCACGCATGCGCCGACACGGACAGAAGCGATCGAAATGCAGGCAGATGCGCTGGATGCCTTCGTGATCGACGGCATTCAGCACAACATCCCATTTCTCACGGCGCTCATGCAGTCGGAGCGATGGATCGAAGGTCGCCTCTCAACTGGCTTTATTGCTGAAGAGTATCCAGACGGTTTTACCGCTCGTGAACCCGATACCGACGCCAAAGAGGTTATGGTGGCCGTGGCAGCAACCGTTGATCACTTCAATAACGCGCGGCGCCGCGAGATCACCCACCAAATGGGCGGGCGGTCTGTTCGGTTTGCGACCGACCGCGTCGTGAAGCTTGGCGATACTGAGCAACGCGTCCACATCGAGGGTGACATTGGCGAGCCAGCCCGCGTCACGCTCACAGATCCAGACGGCAAAGCTGGGAAGACACTCGAAGTGTCGTCAGATTGGTGGCCCGGACAGCCGCTTTGGACGGGAACAGTGAATGACGCGCCCGTGAATGTTCAGGTGCGCCCGATCTTGAATGGTTTGGAGTTGTCTTATCGGGGTGTGCGTCAGCAAACGTATGTGTACACGTTGCGTGAGGCGGAACTGGCAAAGCTCATGCCAGAAAAGATTGCCGCCGATATGAGCAACTTCCTTCTTTGCCCGATGCCAGGACTGGTTAAACAGATCCATGTTAGCGAAGGTGATGCCGTAAAGGCTGGAGATGCGCTGGCCGTCGTTGAAGCCATGAAGATGGAAAACATCTTGCGAGCTGAGCGCGACGCGACCGTGAGCAAAGTGAATGCCGTTCCAGGCGATAGTCTTGCAGTGGATGAAGTCATCCTGGAGTTTGCCACGGCCTCATAACGGGGTCTTCTGTCGGTGTGGTCTTAATGTTCCGTTGCCGTAATTGGTCGATTTTGCTCAATGCCATGTCGGTTTTGGAAACCTTGTTGGGCGTATTGTGTCTCAAAATCCATGAGGCCGTGCACCGACTGAGGTTTCCAGATACATGTCCATCGCCGTACAACCCATAACAGTATGGTTTACCAATCTGTTCGACCCACGGGGGCGTTGCAGCCGCAAAGGGCTCGCCTGGGTTGCGCTTGTCTTGCTTCCTGCACAACTGGTGTTCGCGGCGACGATCGTGCTGCTTGAACTCCCATGGAGCCATCCTGTCGCAGTGATGATTAAGGCGGTTTTTCTTTGGACCGCCGTCGCTGCCGTCATTAAGCGGCTGCACGATATGGATCGAAGCGGGTACTGGTTGCCCGGGGGTTTTCTGATCTTTTTTGGGTGGGGTATCATCGTTGGCATTGCAACTTTAGTGCTTTTTGGCGCTGGCAACATTGCAGCGGGCTCGCCTGCATTCGTGTTCAACGTGACGCTGAATACGGCGGTGATGGTGGCAGCACTCCTGTATCTCCACTTTAAGAAGGGGCAAGCGCACAAGAACCGATATGGATTGGAACCGGATGCAAGCGGTTTTGGACGAGCGCCTCCAAGGGTTGGGAAATCTCAGCCAGCATATACGTCGGACGCGGCGACGGTTTAGGCTTTCAGCCTTCATGTGAGCCGTGAAACCGTGCGGCGCAGTCCATCAAGCAAAGGCTCGTAGGCGTCTTCATCGCGCGCTTCGGGGTAAACGGCGAAAACGGGATACGTGAATTTCCGCCGTCGCTTCAGAACGCGTAGCCTTGAACGCGGGAGATGGCGCTTGACGAGGCGCATCGGAAAATATCCCGTTGCTTCGTTGTTCAAGAGATAGTTCAGCCCGGCGACTCCGATATCCAGGTGGAGGCCCGTGGTTGTCAGCTCGGGATAGGCGGTGGCGTGATCCTGCCGGAAGTCGCGCCCCCAATCGACGAAAACATAATCGCTTGCCTTGCGGCGGCTGCCCGCTGGTACGCTGGTTACGAGGACGATTTCTTCGTCGAAGAGGTGTTCGGCGGCCAAACCCGGAGGGTGTGGCGGGCGGTACATGACCGCCACATCTAGTGTGCCTTCCAACAATCGCTGAACGAGGACGTTCGAAGATCCGCTGGAAGCTGAAACAGCGATCTGGGGAACCTCGTCGCGCATCCATGAGATCCAACGGATCAAAAAATCGTTCCAGAAACTGCTCGATGCACCGACGGCAAGGTGGTCGCTATGCTCTGCCGTCAACTGCACTTCAAGGCGGGCGTGCTGCCAAACGCGCACCAAAGCGAGTGCATGTTTACGAAATTGTTCACCAGCAGATGTAAGATCTGCGCCGGTTCGAGACCGTTCGAACAGCGGCATTCCCAACGCATCCTCGAGACTTTTTATGCGCGCTGAGACTGTTGATTGCGTCACATGCATTCGGCGTGCAGCATCAATGAAACTCCCGGTTTCACTGACTGTCAGAAAGGTTCTTGCGAGGGTGATATCCATGTGTGGTGAGGTACGCGAACTGTTCTTTTGAAACTCGGCTCTCGCTGGGCTCTAAATCGACCTATCGGAAAATCCGATAGCCAACAGCGGAAATTTCCGTTTGTGGCCTGCGCTATTTCTGACAAGAGTACAGCATGGTGCAGATGATGTCTGCACATTCAATCAGTTAAGAGTAACTCCTCAAGCCGATGAGGGACGTGTGATGAAAACGAAGACGACCAAAAAGGCTCCGGCCAAAAAGCCTGCTGCTAAGAAAGCCGCTGCAAAGAAACCAGCCGTGAAGAAAGCAGCAGTGAAAGCGCCAGCCAAGAAAGCTGCTGCGAAAAAGCCAGTGGCCAAGAAGCCTGCTGCTAAGAAAGCAGTGACAAAGGCGGCAGCGGCGAAGAAGCCGGCAGCGAAAAAACCAGTTGCTAAGAAGGCTGCAGCCAAGAAACCGGCTGCCAAAAAACCGACCGCGAAAGTGGCTGCGGCTGCGAAGAAACCCGCTGCAAAAAAGACGGCGGCCAAGAAGCCTGCCGCCAAGAAGCCGGTAGCGAAAAAGCCGGCTGCTAAGAAGCCAGTTGCTAAAAAAGCTTCGGCCAAAAAGGCTCCTGCCAAGAAACCAGCCGCAAAGTCATCTGCTGCAGCAACAGCCTCCAAGGTTGCCGCCAAAAAGCCTGGAGCAAAGTCTAAGGCTAAGAAACCTGCTGCAAAGGGGTTGGATGCAGCCCGTAAGGCGGCTCGAAAAAAGTAGTTCGCGCTGACGCCTTAAAGCCCTGGGAGATGACTTATGCACGCCATTCGTGCCGCACTGGTGTTCGCGCTACTCCTGGGGTCTCACGGCGCCGGTCTCAGCGCAGAACCAGCAGATAGTGGCGTCAGAATCGTCAACAGCACTTCGCAGGCTTGGCAGTTTTCGATTGTGAATGGGCCAACGCGGTCGGGTTATACGTTGGAACCAGCCCAAGTCCTGACCGGCCTATGTCCCGACGGTTGTACGTTGGTTCTAAAGGGGGCTACGGACGGGACGTACATTCTAGAGGGCAACGAACGTCTCGCGGTCGAGGACGGCGTTGTCTACTATGACGATGTCGGTCGTCGTGGAGCCGGTTCCACCCCTAAACGTCCTTAACGTCTCCCGCGCATCTTTAACTGATGAGCTGGCGTTTCGTTTATTGGAGATGGGAAGCTATGGCATCTGCGGGTGGTGGCGCTTGGCAGGTGCGCGTTGGTCCGAATGCTATCTCAAAGTTTCGGCGTAGAGCATCTTGAACTGCCTTCCTGTCATTAGGGCGCCCCAACCGGTTCAAGCTGGTCGTGCCGTATTGAGTGATGCCACATGGCACGATCCCGTCAAAATGCGAAAGGTCGGGATCCACATTCAAGCTCATGCCGTGGAACGAGACCCAACGTTTTAGGCGGATACCAATCGCGGCGATCTTTTCCTCGGTGGTGTGAATGCCGGTGACCGTTTTCTGGTCGTCATCTTGGAAATGGTGATTTCCCGCCGCATCGACCGGCACCCAGACGCCCACACGGTCACGATGCGTGATAGCCTCAATCTCAAATGAGCGTAGAGTATCCAACATCCATGCTTCCATGGCGGAAACAAAGCAGCGCACATCACCAAACCTCCGTTTCACGTCGAGCATGACGTAGATCACTTGCTGGCCTGGTCCGTGATACGTGTATTGACCGCCGCGACCGGTTTTGAAAATCGGAAAACGGTCGGTGTCGAGCAGATCACCCGGGTTCGCGCTGGTGCCTGCTGTGTAAATCGGAGGGTGCTCCAGCAGCCAGATCAGTTCAGCGGCACGTCCTTCAGAAATCATGACGGCGCGCTGTTCCATTTCTCGCACCGCGAAGTCATATGGAACGGCTGTCGACGAAGGCGAGACCGCCCAATCTGTAATGGCTGTATGTGTGTCGTGGTGCATAGCGACCGGTTTCTGGTGAAAGTGGAGCGTCGATCTCTGGTAACAGAAACGCGTGTTGCACATTTGAGCAAGCCTGAGTGCTTGCGTTTCGTGAATCTGACTGGTATTCACCCCAACTCCGAAGCGACCAGGGCTTTGGATTTCGGCTTATCCGGCCTGTCGTGCGACCGTGGCGGAACTGGTAGACGCGCAGCGTTGAGGTCGCTGTGGGGTAACACCCGTGGAAGTTCGAGTCTTCTCGGTCGCACCAAACTTCATACCGCACACTGGTCGAGCTCCGCCAAGTCGGAGACATGCTTTGAGCATGATGCGGCGCCTGCTCTGGGACGGCACGGCCTTAGTCGCCGTATAGACGTTGTCAGACTATTAGGTATCGGCAGCCGTCAACTCCAGTTTTCCGTAAGTCCCATTCAAATCCTAGGATTGTCCGCTGGGTGCGTCGAAGCGTTCCAGTGCGCTGTCGGGCTGGGCGTTTGCGCCTATAGGAACCACACCGGTTCGCCTTTCTGGCAAGGGCGGCACGGGCATTGGACCGGTTGGGACCGTGACCCCAAGGCCTGGAACGCGTTCGCGCGCCGGCACCTTGAGTACGCTGACGGGGCGGCCGTTGACGGCTGGGTCAAGCGCGCGTTCTAAGGCTGTCACACTATAGAATGGCACCAATCGCCGAACAGGTTGACCGTTTTCGTCAACCTGCACCTCTGCGCCATCGCCGCCAAGTTGATTGAGCTGAGCGGTCGCCCCACCTTTAAGGTCAGGTGCAGGGTGGTCTTCGCTCGGCTCTAACATCCGCCGCGAGCGGAGATGGACCACCTTGTAGCCTTCGGCGCTTAGTGTGTTCAAGATGACGGGTAGCGCTTTAGCCGTTGCGGTTTTGATGTCGTGAAAAAGAATAATCCCCCCACCGGCGCGGCGAACACGTTTGAGGGTAATTTCGGCTAGAGCTTCTGGTTCTCGGATAAAGCTGTCATCGCTGACAACATCGACCGTAAACGAAGCGATCCCGCGCGACTGGAGGTAGGCGAGCAGGTGGGGACTGTCGCTTAAGCCGGGAAATCTGAAGAACGGTGCAACGTCGCCGTCAATGGCCTTTGCGAGGCCTGAAAAGCCTCTTTCAATCTGGCTGATTGCTTTCTCCGACTTGAGGCGCGGTAGATTGAGCGGATGGGACCATGTGTGTCCACCGACGGTATGACCGGCTTTGGCCACGGCCTGAAGTGTTTTTGGATAGGCAATGGCCATCTTTCCGACGCTGAAGAACGTTGCACGCGTACAGTGTGCGGCGAGCGTTTCAAGGATCGGGCCAGTGATCCATGGAACAGGGCCGTCGTCAAAGGTCAAGACGACTTCCTTTGGGCCTAGGAAGCTTGGTTCTTGCTTTTGTTTCGTGATGACCCCGAACAGCGGGCCGGTGTTGGCATCAATCTCGATGATGCGTGATACGCCGATTGCGTCAGGGTTGCCGGGGCAGGTTGGTGGAGTTCGGCTCTGGCTGACTGTGGCAACGGGTTCAGCGAGAGGCTGCGCTGGGTCGGTCACGTCTCGTTGGTCAGCGTCTTGTGTTGGAATTCGTGAAATGATGGTGGCTGGTTCTGTGCCAGAGGCTGACGGTGCAGGAGCGGGTTTCGTGGCTTCTGAAGTCGTCTCAGGCTTCGCGTCGTCCGCCTCGGGTAGCAACAGCCGTGCGTTGGGCGCGAACGCTGGTACTGACTGGGCTGTTGCGGGTGCTGGGAGGTGAACACTGATGAGCATAATTGCTGCGAACGATGCAAGCACACTGCAGCCACCTGTTCGGCATGGCTGTGCCGACATATTTCCCGAGGTCGGATGGGATGGAGCGTGTTGGGCGCGACGTATCTGCGCTGACGTCACAACTGACCTCAACATCGCACCTAATTCCCCCACGCAAAACGGTTAGACCTCGACCATTATGGTTGAAGTCAGCTCAACACCTGTAAGGTTTGCACTAAGAAATGAGGCCGATTTAGGAAGTTGTGTCCGTTTGGCTGCTGTGGGGGCGAGGTGCGCCTGAAGACTGTTCAGTTTCCAAAGGCTTCTTCACGCCAATCGCCCGTGCCACGAAGCTTTTCGTCTGAACGTTTCGCGTAGGACTTGCGAAGGGTGGCTTTCTTCGGTCGTGTCTTGGTTTTTATCACTTTACGGTTGGCCTTCTCAGTGATGTCCACGGGTCTTCGCTGAGGGGGAATTGCCGTTTCAGGTGCAAGTTTGCCTTTGCGAACCACGGGCACTGGCTTTGGAATGGCTTTCAAGGCTTCCACCTCGGGCAAGCTCCCGAGGGACACCGGCCAGACGATTGAGCGCTTCGCAAGTGGCCTTTCGCCAGCTTTCGCTTTCCGCTTCATGAGTATTTTCATCCCAGACTCGTCGTACTTGGAAAGTGTGGTGACCGACGATTTGGGCACGATGTGAACGACCTTGTAGCCCCCACGCTTCAAGCGATCCAGCAACTTGCCAATGCCGCGTGCCGTCGATTTTTGTATATCGTGGAAGAGCAAGATGCCTTTGCCCTGGCGTTTGAGGCCGCGCATGATGCGTTCGACGATCACAGAGCCTGAACGCGTTCGGAAGTCCACGGCGTCGATATCGATAGAGAAATTGCCAATATCGCGCTCACGCAGATGGGCCTGCATTCGTTTAGGGTCGCTCAGGTAAGGAAAGCGGAAGAACGGTGCGACGGGCTTGCCAAGAGCTGCGGAAATCGCACTGACGCCCAACTCGATCTCGCGCTTGGCGGAGGATGCACTGAGGCGACCAAGGTTCTTGTGTGACCAGGTGTGGGTCGCGACGGTGTGGCCGCGTCGATCAATTTCTTTCACCAATGCTGGATCTGTGACGGCCATGCGGCCAACCATGAAAAACGTCGCCTTGGTGCAATGGCGTTCGAGGGCATTCAGGACGTTGAGCGTATAACGTCTGAGGGGGCCGTCGTCGAATGTCAGGACGACTTCGCCAGGCTTCAGGAAGTCGATGTCTTTGTACTGCATGTTACCGAAGCGAGGCCCGTTGGTGGTATCAATCTCCACCACGCGCTCAACGCCCAGCGCACCCGATCGGACGGCACAATCGGCTGGTTCGGCTTGCACCGGCGCCGCTGACAACCCGGATAGTCCAGCCAATGCGAGGCTGACTGCGAAAAGTGAGCCACATCGCTCTACAGGTGGGAGCCGGGCTGGAAGTGACAGTATCGGCATGGTTGATGCCCCTATGCTGATCGCCTCTACACTCCGGGTGCGGGCGGGTGGACAGATCATGCTGTCCAGGTCAGGGCTTCAACGCAGTCATACGGTCGTGGACCAAGGAAGCCTTCCATTACTCACGAGTCGATATATCAGTCGGCGGGTCGACACTGTAGCGTAATCGCGTTCATTCATAGGCGAGTGGTTGTCGCAATGTGGCAGGCTCGCACCAGTGGCGGCAGGCTCTACGTGACGTAAGTCCGCAAAAAATGCTTGCTTCATCGCCGGATTCAATAGATTTCCGACCATGATTGCGGATCGATGTTGCACAACGACGTTTGAGGGAACTTATAGCTGCAGTTTGGGGGCCGTAAATCCCAGGCGCGAGGGTGGTTTAGCGGTGATCACGATGATCGGCGTGGGCTGATGGGTGGTATTTGACAACTGACGGCGGTTGAACTGCCCTAAATTGATGTTCGGATCTGTGAGCTATGATAGGCGCCGCCCAGGCGGTGTTCAGAGGAGAGGTGCGGCATGTCTGATGCAGCAGTTGATGCGACGTCGACGCAGTCTGAACAGCCCAGCCGCATCCAAATTCGGGCGTTTCATGCCGCGATTGAAACCGCGGATCGGGCAGCGATAGTCGCCCTCACAGCGGATCTGCGAACGCCCGACCTTGCGGACATCATCGAGCTTCTGGAACCCGAGGATCGGCTTTCGCTGATCAAGATCCTCGGAACAGATTTCGATTTTGAAGTCTTTTCAGAGCTGGATGAGACGGTTCGCGACCAACTCTCCGAGGAGCTACCGAACGACTTATTGGCCAAGGCCGTCACTGAACTTGATTCGGATGATGCCGCATATCTGCTTGAGACCCTTGAAGAACGAGACCGGCAGGAGATCTTTGAGCAACTGCCGACGGGTGAACGCGCGGCTCTTGAACGCAACTTTGACTACCCAGAAGAGACTGCCGGACGTCTGATGCAGAGTGATTTTGTGGCCGTGCCGCCATTTTGGACGATCGGTCAAGTTATCGACTATCTGCGTGAGGCCGAAGATCTTCCGTTCACGTTCTCGGAAGTCTTTGTCATTGACCCGGCCTATCGCGTTCTTGGCGCGGTCAATCTGTCGGCGTTGGTCCGCAACAAGCGGCATGTGAGCGTCAATGACATCATGACGACTGACCGCCGCGTTGTGCGAGCGGACGAAGATCAGGAAGAAGTTGCCCGTGAGTTTCGTCGGTATGACTTGATGTCGGCTCCCGTTGTCGACAGCAACGAGCGCATGGTCGGTGTTGTGACCGTTGATGACGTTGTCGATGTTATCCAGGACGAGGCCGAGGAGGATATGAAGGCGTTGGCTGGCGTCGGGGACGAATCTATTGCGGACTCGGTTTATTGGACCGTGCGTTCGCGTTTTCCGTGGCTGATCGTCAACCTCGCCACAGCGATCCTTGCATCAATGGTCATTCAGCAATTCGACGCGACGATCGAGCAGATGGTGTCGTTGGCCGTGCTGATGCCTATTGTTGCTTCGATGGGTGGAAATGCTGGAACGCAAACTATGACGGTCACGGTTCGGGCGCTTGCGACGAACAAGTTGAGCGGTGTGAACGCTCCTAAAGTGATCACGAGGGAAACGCTCGTTGGTCTGATCAACGGTCTGTTGTTTGCCGTGATTATGGCCGGGATTGCTTATGTCTGGTTTGGAACGACTAATCTTGGTCTGGTGATTGCGATCGCCATGGTGATCAATCACGTCGCTGCCGGCATGGCGGGGATTATCATTCCGCTCGTAATGGATTGGGCGAAACTCGATCCAGCCCCTGCGTCCGGTGTGTTCCTAACAACGATTACAGATGTTGTCGGGTTTTTTGCGTTCTTGGGGCTCGCATCGATCTGGTTGATCTGAAAATGCAAACCGGATGACTAGCTTGTGGGAGTGTCCAACTTGCGCGTGAGGTTTTCAAATTCACGGCGCAGCTCTTCGTTACGGAAGATTTGATCGAACGTCGGGGCTTCTAGCTTTTCGATGGCTTCGAATGACGCGGCTGAGTCGCGCATCAGTGTGCGCAATTGGAACGAGGCTTCGACGGTTTCGAACGTGTTGTCGGCAATAGACAAATCATGGGTGGCGCGGGCACGGGCACGCGCGATTTGCTCACGCTGCTGCTGGAGATAGCGGCGGTAGCCTTGCGCGGCCTCACGCGCGAGTTTCTGGCTTTCGCGGTTGGCTTCCAGAACGCGGCGTTGGTCTGGCCGGTTGGTTTTCTTGAGGAGCTTGTCGGTCTTGGCGCGGGCCGCCCGGATGTCTCGGAGTATCGCATCAAGCTTAGGCATGTAGGCGTTGTCGATTTTCTCGATTGCTGAGTCTTGCGCGTGGACCAACATGGCAAAAAGTGCGGCATGCATGGCGAAGTACTTGCGGGCCGCCTTGATGTTGTCGCCGGAAACTTCCATGCGCTCGCCGAGCTGCCGATCGATCAGTTTGGCTGCGTTGAAGACGGCTACGAGGCGTACAAGGTCGCCCGACAGTACACTATCGAGGAGGAGGTCAATCTGGTCATCTCCGAGCTGGATACCAGCTGTTTTTAATGCCGTTTTGATCTCCGTTTTGGCGACGCCGATTTCCGTGCGGTTCGCCTCAATGCGCTTTTCGGCATCCTCAATTGAGGCTTGGAGACTTTCCACCGTATCGGTGAGGACGCCCGGAAGCATACCGCCTTCCGGAGCGCTCAATTTGCGTTCTCTCAGATTGACGATTTCGTCTTCAAGTTTGCGGATGTTCTGGCGCAAAGCTTCAACGCGTTTTTGTACGTCGACAACGGGAACATCGGTAACAATGCCGAGGACACTGTCTAAGAGATCGCGAATTTTCGCTTCGCGGTCTTCCTTCGTCTCGGTCCAAATCGGTGTGACCAGAAATTCGTCGCGCCCAGGCAATCTTGCTGCGTCCGAGCGGTTCTGAGCCGTGTCCTGAAGGAGCGCATCAATGGCACGCATGAGTTCGCGCGCACGTTCGTAGTCGGGGTCGCCAGCGCGTGGATCGGCTTCAGGTTTGGCAGCAGGCTTCCCGTCGGCAGGTGTCTCACCAGCTAGAAGATCGGCAATGCCGTCGCGGTAAGCTGTCTGTGCTGATGCAACCTTGGAGGTCGCCAGAGCACCAGTCAGGAGCACCACGGCTGATGCGAGCGCACCGATCCAATGTGTATGTCTCTTGACTATCAAAACCTGCTCCGCCTCCCAGTTCGGCGATACAGTACATGATGATTTCGGCGAAGGCATGTTGCCAGCTTCAAGGGTGGTGGATGACTGTTTGGTCAAAGCTCTAAAGCTTGCAAACACTGGCTTGAAACCCTGTGCCGAAGACCTGTTTGACCGTTTTTTAGCTGTGGATCGCAATAAATACACGGTTAGCGGCCCTTGGTGCGGGTATGCGCCGCTTCGATCAAGTTGACCAGGCCAGCTTCGATCTGGCGGGCGTCTGTCAAACTCACCATATGTGTCAGGGATTTGCCGCTTTTGGTAGCGCCACCCTGAAAGCGGGCCTTCTCCATTGGTGGCTTGATCGGCCAAGATCCGAGTTGCAGTCCGAGTTTCAGATCGCTTTGGGTGATTGAGATCAGCGCGAAAGGCGCTGCACGCCGCTTGGATACATTCAAGACGACATAGTCCGAGCCCGGAACGGCGAAGGCGTCTGGGAGACGCTGTGCAACCTGCCCGAGGAGAAACGTCATGAGTGGGGCGTAGGCTTTCGCGCTTGCAACAGTTTGGCTCAGGCGTTCGGGATCACTGGTTTTGATCGTCCCTGCTGGTAGCGCTGCCAACGGATCAAATGCAGGTGGTGCGTCTGGTGCAGCAGCAGCTTCGACATCGCCCCTCGGGTCTACCTGGGTTTCCAGTGCCGTGTGGTCTGGGGTCGGTTCGGTTTGGGGCTCTGCGCCGGGAACTGCATCCAAGTAGATTGGCCGACCGCCATTGTGATGGATTCGTTCCATCCAAGACGCCCACGAAAAAATGAAACCCTCCTGGCGAAACCAATCTATGCGGTCGTTCCGATCGGCAATGTCGGCGTCGGCTATCGCCTGCATCCACTCGGCAAGGTCACGACCCGTATCTGCTTTGAGATTGACAAGGAAATCCCGCTCCTTGTCCTCGTATTCCTGCGTCATAGCTTGGGCAGGCTCCTCGATATTCATTCGCTTGTCATGAATTCAATTTGACTACGTGTCTACGCCTTTCCTCGGTGCATGACCTTGGCGACATCACAGCCAGCGTCTCGTTCGTTCTTTATAGGCGCGATAGGCATCTCCGAA
>JBCBRD010000001.1:0-99595 GCA_039819885.1 Pseudomonadota bacterium | reverse complement strand
AAATTGAAGATGATTTGGCAATCAATTCAATAGCTTGTTTGTAATTTCTACCTAGAGCGCGCTCACAAAAAGGGGGGAAGAAACGCAAGCGATCGGGCCCTCGCGCGGCGGCAGGACCAGCAAAATCCATGCTTTGGCCGATGATTGCGGCCGACCGGTCGCTTTCGCCCTGACACCGGGCAATGTAGCCGATGTCAAAGTTGCGCAGCACTTGGTTGACGCTGTCGCTGCACCAGAACGGCTTTTAGCGGACAAAGCTTACGATGCAGAACATTTTCGACTTTATCTCGATAGTAGAAACATTGATGCAGTCATCCCGTCTACAAGATCTAGAACAACTCCTTACCCGCTCGATAAAAAGGCCTATAAACGGCGAAACATCGTTGAGCGGATGTTCGGAAAGCTCAAAAACTGGAGGCGCATAGCAACTCGATATGATCGGCTGGCAAAAAACTATCTCTCTGCAATAGCTCTTGTGGCAGTCCTCATCGAATGGATAATTTGAGTCCCCTACCTAGCCGTAAATAGCAACGCACTCATCATCGTAGATTTCGTGAATATCGTTCAAAGTGCGCCTTAAATCGTCTGTTGCTCGCCAAACACGAAGTAGCGGCTTTGCGCCCTCTTTTCCTTCTTCTCCCGGCTTCCATTGCGAAACATCGATCACCATTTTTTTATCTACGGCATACTCCCAGGCTGTAATAATCGCGTAATCAGTGGGTTCACCGAGAAAATCTTTGAAAGCTTCACGTGTTGAAGACACCGTCATGTCTTTCTCAATAACAGCTTCAAACATGATGTAGTAAGATTGCGTGTAGAATCGCTCAGGCAATTTTTCACGCCAAATTTCCATGAAGCGTTTTAAATGTCTGCGAGATCGTTCGGCATCACCCATACCTAAATCTCCTTTCTACATTGCAAGAGTTAGTGCTAAGGCTGACGTGATTCCGATAAAAATAATTATCGGACTCATAAAGCGTTTTATTTTACCTTGCCCAGACTATCCTATTCGATGAGTGTAACCTCAACGAGCTCAGTATCTGGATAAGGCTTTTGGAGGTTCTTGGCTTCCGACCATTCATCATTCAGCCACGTGTCCCAATCGTCTTGATGTAAAATAACGGGCATCGCTTTTGGATGGTGAGGTTTGACGACGGCGTTGGGTGTCGTCGTCAAAAAGGCGTATACCTCTGACTGATTAGCGCTCCGATCCTTATTCCAATCACCTTCCCAGGAGCGCCAAATGCCGGCGAAAGCGTAGAGAGGGCACTCTTCATTGAGGGCGAAGAAGATGTTTCGCGGTGCCCCTTCTTCTTTCGCCCGCGGGTTCGGTTCTGCGAACAGGTTTGACGGCACGAGACACCGATGTTCTGGCGTCAGATAGTCTCGAAACATTGGATAATGGGGATGGCGAATATTGGTCGTTGGCGTCGGGGCATAGGGTTCCCCGTTTTTCTTGAGAGCAAGCGATCCGCCTTTTTCTCGTTTATAGTATGGGTGGCCCCATTCCATCATGACCATTTCTCGCTCACCGTCTGCGCGGTTGCGGATTACGGGTCCTGCGCGCCGTGGATACTTATCGATCGGCCCCATATTGCCGGTGAAATCGAACTTCTTTTGCACGTTGAAGAGTTTGCGAATTTCAGCGGGACCAGAGCGTAGTTTTTCAAAGTTGCACATCATAAAATCGCTATCAGACAAAGTGTTCCAGAGCCACTAGTCACTCCCGCGCCGCGAAAAAATGATACCGCAATTTCCCCAAAAATTGAGGACGGGTCTTGACTCATGTTCGCTTTTTGTTCTTCTTCTCGAGTCCCAGATGACGGAAGCGGGACGGATGCGAAAACCCACAGACATTGAGCGGCTTTACCTCGATTTCGACGGGTTCTTCGCGTCTGTGATGCAGCAAGTGACGCCGGCCTTGCGCGGCCGCCCTGTGGGCGTGGTGCCGTTTGAGGTGGCGAAGGCCCGCTTCACGGTGATCATTGCGTGTTCGAAGGAAGCCAAGGCCGCCGGCGTTAAGAATGTGATGCCTGTGGTAGAGGCGTTGAAGGTTTGCCCGGATCTTCACCTGGTTGAGCAGCGCCCTGACCTTTTCGTGCGCGCCCACAACGCTCTCCTCGCTGAAATCCGCACCGTCATTCCCATCGAGACCATCAAATCGATTGATGAATTAAGCTGCGTGTTAACCGACAGAGATCGCGCGCACCCTCATGCGCTTGCTGAAGCGATTAAAGAGCGCCTTCATGAAAATGTGGGGCCTTACATCACCGCGTCGATCGGCATGGCGCCCAATCGGTTTCTGGCGAAAATCGCGTGTAAAATGGACAAACCGAACGGGGTGACTGTTTGGCGTCCGGACGATTTACCGGCGGTGTTCTCTCCCCTCACCTTTGATGATGTTCCAGGCGTTGGGTCTCGCCTTGCGGCGCGGCTTCAACGTTCAGGCATCCACACAGTTATGCATTTGTGGGCGGCGCAGCCGCGACAGCTACGTTATTTATGGAGAAGCGTCGCCGGAGAACGTTTTTGGTATGCGTTGCATGGGTATGAGGTCCAGGCCGCGCCCACGGTACGAGGCATGTTCGGTCATGGCCGGGTCCTACCGCCTGAAGAGCGCAGTCCTTCGCGCGCTATAGACACGGCGCGGATCCTGTTGACGAAGGCGGCGCGGCGTATGCGGCGCGAAGGCTATTATGCAGGAAGCTTGTTTCTTTGGGCGTCGCTTTCGGAGGGCTTCTGGAGCGGCTCTCGTCGCTTGTATTATGTTCAGGACGATCAAGCCTGTCTTTCAGCGCTGATGGTACTTTGGTCTGAGGCGACGGCCGTGATCGGCGCGCGGACTTCCATAAAGCGACTTGGCGTCACCTTGGGCGATCTCGTTCCGGCTGAGACGCGTCAGCTTGATTTGTTTTTGAACGATGATGCGGATCGTCAACGCTGGGAGACGCTCACAAACACCATTGACCGGCTCAATCACAAATATGCGTCACGCGTTGTTACGATCGGCGCCTGGCGACCGCCTATGGGCGCTTACACTGGCGGTAAGATCGCTTTCACCCGCAAGCCTGATGAGGAGGATTTTTGGTGAGCTGGAAAGATGAAACGTATTTGCGAGATATTGACGACAATCAGCCAATAGGCGCCACCTGCACGCTTTGTCTTCATGCTTGGCGAGTTTCGCCTATTGAGCTGAAGCTTCGAGTAGCGCACGGAAACGTCACGTTCTCTGAAATTGAAAAAAACCTTTCATGCCCTCGTCGTGATTGCACCAATGTCGGCGCGCGTGTCATGCTTATTCCGCAAGAGGATAATAGCGGTTTTTTCGCCGGCATGCCTTAGTCGTTGAAAAAAGTGTTAACGAACGTCAAGGGTCGTTGTCCGGTTTACATATACCCGCGTGCGCGTTTGGAGAGGAACCATCTATCGGCCTCTTGCGCGGCGGCGTCTTGTGTCGCAAAAATTAATTCTAATCGACGTCCTTTGCATCCGACTCTTCCCCAGCGACGGACGCATGACCAATTACCGAAAAGGTCGGCGGTCAATTCTAGTTCATAGAACCGCTTCATATTTTTCTCTGGGTCGATACGTGTCATATATATTCGCATACATCGTATATACGATAGGCCGCAATTGTTTTGTATGAAAATCCGTCGCAGAATGATTCAAAATATCGACTGCACTTGAAATCAATGACTCATTGGGGAGTCAAGTTCCGCTTCACGTTCGCTCTGAGGTTTGGAAATCCTGAACAACTCGTCGAGACTAACGTTGAGAATCAGAGCGATTTTTAGGGCTAAATCCACGGTCGTTGACTGCGTTCCGCGTTTAATGTTTCCAATAGTATTTTGAGAAACGCCCACGAGAACGGCGAGCGCTGATTGGCTGAGACCGTTTTCCCGCCTTATCTTTGCGATATGGTTTTCGCGACGTGGTTTATTGCGAGCATTACTCGTCATCGATGACAGTCCATCCTGGACGGTCCGGATCGACCGTCTCAAAGAGCCCGAAATCAAGACCCTTTTGATGTTTCGCGCGTTTTGGTTTTGGCGGCGCGCTGAGGCGTTGATCTATTTCCAATCTGTCCGCGGCGCTCAGTGACGACGGTTGGTCGATATCCGTTTTGGGTTTGAAAAAACTTATCCAGCATCGCCAATGATCGTTAAGGTCGACGACGAGCTCTCCCCATCTATCTTCGACAGGAGTTGCGAAATGTTTTTCCGCATCTTTCCTGGATTTAAAGTATGGCTGCGCAAGCTGAACCGTAAACTGAACAGTGGCGCCCGCTCTATCAAGCTTTTCGGCCTCTATTTCAGATTTAGCGAAGCCTAGCGGGCGACAAAGCGCTTCTTCTGCATTTCGCGCTATAGGGTATGAGGGCCGCATGCCATTATATGTCTATTGATCAACGGCGATCTTCTCATTTTGAGAGCGACCTTCATATCCATCATCTCTTATACTTATCCGCCGCGTTTACGGAAATGGGCCAAATAATAGCAAGAACCAACAGTATGGCCGACAATTTTATTGTCGAGGCTTGCTCGAGCAATTCTGTGACATCGCCCTTGCCGAGTTTTTTAATGCCTAGTGCGACCCATCCGTTGAAGGATGTAGAGATAGCGACCCAGAGATAAAACGAGCCGCCTTTGGCTCCAAGGACGCTAATTACGACGAGGCTCATGATTGTTGTAGCGACGAACATCCAAACGAAGAATATTGCGTCGACGGTGTTTTTGATTTTTTGATTGTTATTTTTACTCATCATTCAACCTGTAGCAACGATGCTGGATTTCCCGAAAATTGGCGTTGAATCGCTGCTGACACTGAATCACATCGAAATCATCGTTGATCAGCATTGTGACGATAAATTGTGTAGCCCCGGATCCGCTCTTGCTAAAACCGCCGCCTACTCCTTGTACTTTATATCCTTGCTTCACAAGTTGGGGGATGGTGACGTCGGCGAGGTGGCTTACGCCTGCGAAAGACGGCGTCGCCATGAGCGCCGCCGAAACAATAATTGTGAGTTTTTTCATCATTGCCTTTTCTTAGTCCTTTCGTGTTAGAGCGCTGACCGACAGCGCTTTCTGTGGCCGCAGCCCTTGCAAAGTGCCCTGGCCGGCTTTGCAACGGGTTGAGCGCGATTTCTCCTGAGCGCCGTTGCACGCTCATGAAGCCGTTCGATTTCGTCATCCTCATAAAGTTTCACGCGCACAAATTCGGCTTTTTTGCCGCGAATTTTGACTCGGATAAAACCGAAGTCATCGAAGGCATTTTTCGATGTGCGTGGGTGTCTACGCAATATATATCGATAGCTGGAAAGTTGAACGCGGTCGCTTTCATATATAGTCGTATTCTTTCGACGTTTCGTGTCTACGATTGCTAATTTACCCGATGCGCGCCGCCAAACCTGATCGGGGCGTCCGGAGAGTTTTATGGGTCGTGTTATGCGAAGTGTCTTTTCATTCAGAAACAACTTTGCGCCGTTCAGTTCTTCACCGCCAATCGCGGTTGGGGCGAACAGAAGGATGTAGATCATGAGGAGGCAACACAGGATAATTCCTGCCATGATTAACAACGTCATGATCGCCCTCCTGCAATAATGACAAAGGGCTTGATGATCAAACGTAAGAACGTTTTCGCCGCCGGTCGTTGCTCAATGCGCTTTGCAATCGATGGTGATAGCTTGTAATAAATCGAGATAAAGGCTCGGCCGAATGCAGTTCGATTGAGGCGCTCGTCACGCCATTTTCTCAGCACATTTGTTTCAGGCGCGTTAGCGCCAAAGACTGCGCTGGCAATGAAACATCGGTCATCTCGAGCGCCGCCGCCGAAACGCACTCTCGTTTCTTCAATGCTGTGCCATAGCTGGCCTTCTTTTGCCTGTCTGTTCCACGAGGATGATCGTTTTTCGCCTTCTTTTTCGTCGTAGACAAATTGTTGTTCGCATTTTGCAATCGCTGCGAGATCGGTCACAGTTATGTTTGGTTTAGAGTTGTACACTGACTTACGCCCTCACAAATATTACTCAACTTCGCAATGGAGACATAATGCCTGGATATTTGTTTCGTTGTGGATCAATGCGTGTGCTGAGGGTAGAGATGTCACTTTATCGATTATGGCAGCTCTTGGCGCTACAGCCCATTGAATGGCTTCGATTGTTTCAGAAAGTCCGCTCATGGGCGAAAAGCTCGACAACACCGATTGGGGAGAGGTGACGGGCCGCGCTGATTGAAGACAAGCCCCGGGCGTCGCAGCGCGCGTGCTTAACCCTTCCAGGGCGGTTTCATATCCTCCAATTTCATCGATTAATCCGAGCACCAGGGCGTCGCTCGCATGCCAGACGCGTCCTTCGGCCCAGTCTGTGTAGGTTGATGGGTCCAGACCTCGGGCCGCAGCCACGATGTCGATAAATTGGCGATAGATGCGCGTTACGTCTTCCTTCAATGCATCTTGTTCTACTTTGCTTGCCCCTTCTGCAAGGGCGCCAAACGGATTATGTCTTCCGACCGCGACACCGTCCCAGGCAATATCGTATTGCTTTAGAAGATTAGCGGCCGAGGCGCGCATCGCGAATACGCCTATTGACCCTGTAATGGTGGTGTCTTCAGCGAATATCTTATCGCCCGCGGTTGCTATCCAGTATCCGCCAGACGCCGCTGCGCCGCCCATGGATACGTAGACAGGCCTTCCGAGCTGGCGGTAGCGTTCTAGCGAGGACCGTATCATTTCGGACGCCTGTGCGTCGCCGCCGGGTGAATCTATTCTTACAAGAAGGCCCCTATTCGTTTCTGAGCGGACGAAACCTTCTATTTGCGAAACGATACTCGTCGACCCCGCGATGTCCTCGCTCGTAAATCCTGTTCGGATTTCTCCCTCAACAGTGATAACGCCAAGCGTGGGATGCCCGGACTTTTGTTTGACGCCTTTTGCTTCCCATTCAGCCTTACAAAAATCATCTGTCTTGATGTTTATATATCTAGAAAGTGCAACAAAAGGCGCGGCGTCATGATCACCGGGCGCGCCGAAGGCAATATCCATAAATCCGGGCGCTGAGCTCGTGCCGTCTAGTAGTCCAAGCGCTATCGCTTCCTCAGCAGGGACAACGCCCTCTTCACGGCCATTCGAGATCGCAACGAACAGTGCGGATTTATCGAGGTTTCTTTTCTCCGCCAGTCCTGTTGCGATGGCGTCAAGTTGTCTGTCAAGGACTGTTGTGATCGCTTCTTTTGCAGGGCCTGACATGGATCCGCGCGTGTAAGGTTCAATAGCGTTTTTATAGGTGCCGGCTTGTCCGACGACCACGTCGATCCCGTGCTTCTTCAGTGCGTCCCCAAAATAAACCGCGCCGGTCTTTACGCCGCCAACGTCAAAGCGACCCATCGGGTGCATGAGGATTGAATCTGCATTTGCAGCCAACAGATATTTCGCATTGTCAAAATTGGAAGCGTAGACTGTGACCCTCTTCCCCATCATGGAGGCTTTTCTCAAAGCCTCGCCGACCCTTTGTGCGGGTCCTGAATCGCTGGGGGCTACGCCGTCGATGGATAAGACAATTTCGACGATGTTTTCGTCTGCTACCGCTTTGTGTATCGCATCCGTGATGGTTGTCGCCGATAGCGACGGCGGCCTCAGGAGAAATTGCAAGTAAGGGATGTGGTCGAATGGCGTGGTTTCAGCTAACGGACGATCGATTGAGATGAAGAGTTTTGTATTCTCTTCGAGTGGTTGGGCTCTGGGTAAGAACACCCATGCAGCGCCAAGGATCAATAAGGATATGATAAACCAGCGGGCGGTCATTTTCACCAGCGGCGCAAACAGTGATCTGAGCCCTGCAAAGATACTCAAAGCCACCATGCCGAATTTGTCTCCGACGGATGCGTTACGAAATCGTTCGCGCCAGGTTTTTAGATGCGTTAATGCAATGTCTGTCATATTGAGTTCCTTGTCTCTGCGATGTGTTCCACGTATAAATTCTGCTTGTCGTCGAAAATTCCACCGACGGCGGCAATTCGTGCTCCCGCCACATAATCCCTATAGTGACGGTTCCACTTTCTATTGTTCAGTCAGCGACTGAGTTCACGGTCTTTCTCCAATTCTCGCGCCATTTTCTCGATTTCCTTTTCTTGGCCCGCGAGATAACGGCGTTTTTCTTCTTCCTGTTGTGATTGTGGTTGATCTTTTCGTCGGTCTTCGTCTTTTTCCGGGCGCTCGTTCCTGCGATTATTGGAATTCCATAATCGTTCCACGAACCGGACCACTGACGGGTCGTCCTTCTCTGACGCCAGGACTTTCGAGCGATCCTCTTCTGTCTTTGATGAGGACGGCTCCTTCTGAGGTTGTTGTTGTTTTTCCGCCTCGTTTGCCGAAATCGAGCCTTCTGCTTCCAGAGCCGAGGTCTTTCCGCCCTTTTCCTCCGAAAGTATTTGACCCAGTTTCTTTTGATCAGTGGTCCATATATCTACGCCATAGCGGGCCCGAGAAACCGCGGTGTAGAGCGTGTCTTGGTTTAAAAGCGGTCCCTTCTCCGCCGGCGCGAGAACGATCGCTCGATCGAAGGTTTTCCCCTGGCCCTTGTAAACGGTCAGAGCGTAGCCGTGATCCCAATGTTGGTGGCGATCGAGATCAATTTCTCTTTTCTTGCCGTCATTGAAGTCGATAACCGCTTTACCGTCTTTTACAGAGCGGACTGTGCCGTCCATACCGTTTTTAAGGTTATCGAGTTCCTTTGAATTGTGACGCCATTGGATCACGTCGCCCTGAGCGATATCGCGTTGATAAACGTCGTATACGGAAGCACCCCTAACGCTATCCTTTTGAGGATTGAATTCGACGTGGGCAGGCGATGGATCATTCCTGTCCCCATAACGCTTTTCGAGGATGAGTTTTCCATCAATTTGAGCGACAATGTTGTAGGCGGCGCCTCTTTCGATTTTGTGGCGCTTTTGCCCGAGATGAAAAATGACTGCTGCGCCCGTAAGACCATTTTCGCCTTTTTCTTTTTGACTCGCTTGCGTCGGATATTGTGCCGCTCTCTTCATTTCTGCTTCAGAAATGCGATGCCCAAGCAAAACTTCCGTCTTATATTCGGACTGTGCGACAACCCCCTCGCGAACAAGTATATCGCGCACTGCCGCACTAGTCGCGACGCGCATGGCATTCCCGAGCGAGAGAATGCGGGAGTTGTCCCGGTCGGGAAGTTCCGACCAGTAACGCGCCACAGATTTAGGAAGATCGTCACGATTTCGTTCGTTTACGGTATCGGCCGCTTTTATTGCTCCGCGAACGTCTCCAGCTCTGGCGGCGGCAACCGTGGCTCTAACGGCCTCTGTTTTATGACGTCTTGATTCACTGAGCTCCGCTTTCGTTGCGCCGATCCGTCGTGCGATCGCGTGTGGCTTGCCCTGTTCAATGGCGGGAAGTTGTTTTTCATCGCCGATGACAACGACCCGAAAATGTTTTTCGCCCGCGATCTCGTTGATGCGTTTGGCGGCCCTTGTCCCCAGCATCGATGCTTCATCAATGAAAACGACGCCATTACGCCCGATGTCGGCTCCTGCGCGCTGCAGGAAGGCATCGACTGTCATATGCGCAAGACCCGCCTCTTCGCCTAGACCGCGCGCCGCAACGGCGGTTTTGGCGATGGCGAGGTGTCCCCGTCTAGGCGTCGCCTTAGCGACCGCCCCGACAAAGGAAGTTTTACCGGCGCCGCCGACACCTTGAATGTGTTGAACTCGGTCTTTACCCGTCAGAATAGCAAGGGCCGCTTGCCTTTGTTCGCCAGATAGGGCGTATGATTTTTCGACGCCTTGTTCGACAGTTCGGATACGGAAAGCGTCAATACGTTTTTCTGCAGCGGGACGTTTCAATAACGGTTTTAGCGCGCCCCTGCCCTTTTCGAGAATATCCCGGAAGCCGCGTTCGGCCGCCAGGTCCTTCTTGAGGTATTCCCCATAGTAGAGCCGGGCGCCGCCGGTCTGATATTCGGCTTGTTCGATCGAGCCGTTTTTACGCGCCTCATCGAGCGCTGCGTTAAGGTCTGACAATGTCGATTGCCCAACGCTGACGCGCAAGGCGTTTCTAATAATCTCATGGCGCTCTACAACGGCTTCTCCGGCGGTTGCGTGCGCGGCGCCAAAACGTAACGCATGATCTTTGGTTCGATCGCTTACATATATATTGTTTTTGTATTCAGGGGTTTCTTGACGCTCTAAGGAAGCGTTTACTGCTTCTTTCAAAACTTCAATTGCTTTACCGCCACGTTCTATCCAATCTTTTCTTATATCGGACAAATCCAATATCACCTTGTCAGAGCGACTATTAATTTTTGCCCGCTGAACGTCGGCGCCGTTTCTTGCGCCATGTTTCTCGATATATTCTGCGATTTCTTTTGATCGTGTCGAATGATCTTTGAGAAGGTCATTTGAAACGCCTTCAATTTCAAAGAAACCTTGTTTTTCATCGACGCGCACTCCGTAACCCAAAATCCGGGCCTCTCGCGCCAACTCGCTTCTATAAATCTGTCCGGCAGCTTTTTTTGCCGATTCCATCCCCGAATATTCCATCGCTCGCCAAATGTTGGACTGTTCGTCGAACGTCATATTCGCCACAACCACGTGGGTGTGGAGTTGCGCGTCCTGCGCTCTCGAGGTGAATTCTAAAAACTTCGCGGCGACAATGTTCCCGGTGAGACGATGTTCAATCCCGCCTTTCTCACGCACCCGAGCGACGGCGTATTGTTCAAGGAAACGGACAGCCGTCTCGACGGCTTTTTCATGGGCGTCGACCAGGCGTTTATCGTCAGCAACAAGAGCGGCGATGGATACGGATTTGGGTGCTGAAAAAGTAAAGTCTCTACCCGCGCGATGCGATCTGCTCGTGCCTTCGTTCGCTTTCCAAGTATGGTTCTGCCCCTCTGGAAGCTTACCTTCGAGGATGGCTGTAAGCTCCTTGGCGCTGACATGTGGCTCGTTCTGTTCTGCCCTTTCCTCGCCCATTGTCTGACCAAGACCGAGGCGCTCAGAGCCCTTACCAAGCCATGCCGACGTCTCTTCTGCGCCCTTAGTGTAATAATCACCTTGGGCGTAATATTTGGCGCCGTTCGCTGCGCTCTTGATGTTGCTCGAGCTTAGCATTGCGACCTACTCCGCCGCTTTCTGCGCGGGGTCCTCTTCGCGCGCCGCTTTGGCCTTGGCCTGTTGCTCCTTGTGATATCTCCATGCAGCTTCTACGTCGCTTCTATCCTCCGGCGTCACTCCCGGTTTTTGCGCGTTCTCTCTATCGAAGGCGTCTTCCGGATGCTCTACGGCCGGTGAAGCTGCATTCCGATGGGGGCAGTCTTCTTTCGCACCGTCATGAGGACATTGAGTGTGCGCGCCGTCGCCACATTTGCAGGGAATCGCGGCCCCGTCGGGAAAGATCGCCCCAAAGCCGGCTCGATCTCCTCCCTCGACGGGTTTGAACAACCTGGCGCGATCCTCATCAAACCGCACGCGTTCGACGAATGTGTCTGCGGTCTCATCGAATTTTCGATAGGCGATTTTTTGCCGGACGACAGGAAGACCGCGTCCCGGCGCCAGGAACATTTCAAGATTGTCGAGCCCTCTAATTTCGGACGGAAGGACCAGCTGGCGCTCGACGCGTTGTTGTTGAAGCGTTCGCCCGTCGCGCATCTCATGCTGCCCGACGGACATTCCTTCATTGGCTTCTTGTTGTTCGGTTTTCCCGAGCGCTTGTGAGGCCCATTCGGCGGTCATGCGATCGTTTGCACGCATGATCGCCCAGGTCGAGCAATTGCCCGTCACCGCTTCCGCGCCTTCTTTACGATAGACCTCGCAGAGCTGCGCGAATGATTGAAATCCGAGGGCGACACAGCCGCCGAATTTCCTTGCTTGCGCCATCATCCCCTGCAAGGCGGGCAGTCTTTGTAAGGAGGTAAGTTCGTCAAAAACCAGCCAAAGGCGCCGCCCAGGATTTTCTGAAAGCGACAACACAGTCGCAACCGCGGTGTCGACCCACAATGAAATGAGCGGACGCAATTGTTCGAGCTGATCGTTTTTAGAGGTGATGAAAAGCCAGGAATCGTGATCTTCATCCTCGATGAAAGACCGGATGGAAAATTGCGACCCGAAATCGCTGAGAACGGAAAAGCCGACGAGCTCGTTGGAGAGGGTTTGCCGCACGGAAAGACCCATCCTCGTGCTGTTTTCATCGGCGATCGGAGCGACCTTGGATTCCTTCATGAACGCGGTGAATTCAGCGTTCGTCGACTCCATGATGAGATGGACGAGCTCCTTGTTTAGCGGCGAACGTTTGTCCTTCGTCGCGGTCTCGTGGAGCTTTTTTACGGCCGCTGCGAAAAGCGCTTTTGCAGCGTTCGGCCAGAAGGTATCGGGCACCGGTTCGTCTGGAATAAGTGAGCCGGCGAGCTTGGTGTAATCTTCTTCAGAACGCACCTCGTTCCAGACGCGCCAGGAAGGGCTTCGAGCATCCAAGGGATTGAGGATGACGTCTTTGCCACTGCGATAAAACTTCTCTGCGTAGGCGCCGTTTACATCGTAGACGATCGCCCGCTGCCCCGCCGCTCGCACGCCTTCAAGCAGCCGCATGATGGACTGCGTTTTTCCCGTCCCTGAAGCGCCTATGAAGAGCGAATGTTGCGGTTCGAAATCGGCTGGCAAATGGACGCCGCCGAGCTTAAACACGCCGCGTTTTCCGAAGCGCCGCGTTGCTCTGTTTAGCTCTCCGGCTGATCCGAGCCGGGCGCCGCGAATATAGGCTTCCTTCGATTGATTTCGGCCTGTGAAGTAGAAATACGCTCCCAAAAAAATGACGATCACGAGAAACATGGCCAGCCCGTATTTGAACCCTTGGGCGGCGCCGATCAGTAGATTTTTCGTGGCGTCTTCGACCAATTGAGAGTCCAGAAAACGGGCGCTTTCAATGATCCACTTTTGTCCTTCCGCGTCGGTGTACGTGACGTTTCGGGTCGGGTCCGATAAGACCATCTTGTTGAACACAGCATGGCTGTAAACGAACATCGTGTGCCGTTCCTGCGGCTCCAGTTTGAGCCAGCCGCCGGCGACCACGGCGAAGCACAAAATTACGAAGCCGGCGGCAAGCGTCTGCACCAGCGACTGGAACAGCATTCGCCATTCATGGAGGACGGATTGAGAGCCTCGGATCCAGTCAGAAAGGCCGCCTCTGAAGAGCGTTGTCATCGTGAGTGCTCTTCTTCGAGAACGGCTCGTTGCGGGGCGCGAAGGACCTGTCTGTCGTCGTCGACATCACCGTCTTCCACCTCCTTTGCTTTGGCGGCGATTTCATTGAATTTTTCATAGCCGACGATCTCAGCAAGACAGCCGATCACGAGGGTCTCGCTCGACAAAACGCGGGCCATTTCCAGGTCGGTTCGCTTGACGAGTTGGCCCGTCGCCGCGCTTGCGGTTTGGATGGCGCTTATGGATTTTTCGACCGCCTCAAGTCGTTGAAGCAGCGTTTGGGCAATGTCCCCATCGGGCGATGACGAGCTCGACAGAGCTTCGCCGGTACCATTGAGAAATTCCTCAATGGCGGCGTAGACTACATTGCTGGGACTTGAATCTTCGCTGTCTGCCCGCGCTTTCAAGCGAGCGAACATTTCGTCGTCGACGCGCGTGCCGACTTGCTTGTTTCGCACCTTTGTTAGCTTCCCTTTTGGGCCCCCCCAAAAGGTCGGTGCTTGCGTTGCTCAGTAAGAGTTTCATTTGTCCATCAAATTGTCAATGCAAACAGCCAGAAAATCAGTGCAAACAATGGGCAAACATGAAAACAAAGTAAAAACAGAAACATAGGCGAACACGAAAACAGCGTGTTTGCAAGAACGAATAACCCATGAAAACATGATATCATCTGAAAAACAAAGCAAAAACAAGCACATACCTATGTGCGTTGGTCTGTCCCCTTTTTCGTCCCTGCCGTAGGCTGGGACGCCGTGCCTTTTCCTTTTTCCTTCATGTGGGGGAACGCCTAAGGACGGCGATATTGCCGCTGTTAGCGAGAGCGAAAGTCCGCGCGGCAAAGCGCTCCGCTTGCCGCAATCGATCTGATATGCGAAGTCATAGAGCGTGCTTTTAGCTAGGGCGTTTTTTGGAGAAGATTGATGACTTCACAAAACGACCTAAAGAAACTGCGTGCGCTCGATGACGAACGCGCGGCCCTTGAAAAGAAACAGATCGAAGCGCGCGAAAAATTCGCGGGCAAGATCGGCTCATCTCTTGTGAAATCGCTCGGCGATGAGGGCGCGGCGACTGTCGCCGATGTGATCGCCAAAATGTCAAAAAGCGCCCGTTCGAAATGGATTGAAAATCTGTCGTTCGAAACGACAAACGCGCCGCGTTTGGCGGACGCATCGACAGCGGTTCAACCTGCGTCTGACGGTGTAGCGGCGCCAGCTGAGAACGGCGCTGCGTAATGAACAATGCACAACAGATCATGACCGATCCGGCGGCTTCGCGATGGTTAAAAAACGCGTTGGCCGGGGCGCTGAATCGCGATCCGGTCGACGCCTGCCGCGACGCTGAGCGGCTGCTACATATTCTCCAGGAGCGCGCCGACAAACACGTTCCCTAAAATGCGCGCTGAGGGGCGCATGACACTTCACGGCAATAGGCGTTCGGGCATCTGTTGGCCACGAAAAAACCCGCCGATTTCTCGGCGGGTTTCGGAAGGTTGATCTATGAGGTGGACGGTTTTTCTTTCTTCGGTTTCTGCCACTGATAGGCGCGTGACAATTCGATTTCGAAGAAGGGCGGAAGGCCGAATGAGAAGGTTATCTCGGTCGTGACGGTTTTTGTATCACGCTTTTCGACTTTCGCTTTTTGATTACACATTGATTTAGTCTCCATAGTCTTGCGCTTTTTGCGCGCAAATCGACCGATGAGGATTTTCCTGCATGCATCGCGCAGCGATCGAAACGAAGTGGAGAACCCGACAGGGTTGCATGCCGGAAAATCTGCATCAGATTTAGGCGTGCAAGAAGTGTCAGCGTATGGAGACGGGCGTGTGTGACTGCTAGCGTATGTCGAGATGTACAAACCCGCCGGATGCAACATTTGACGGATGGCGCCGCCCCAATATCGCGTCGCGCTTATTAGCGTCAGGCGTTCAGAAAAAAACCGATCTTAAGCGACTGCTTCAACCTTTCGAATGACGGGTCATGTCGCTGAACCGTGCAGGCCACATTGTGCCGTTCGTTCCACGCGATGTTTGATTACAGGCGACGTTGCGCCCTTGGAATCCGACCATGAAAAAGGGAGGCGTCGCCTCCCTTTTCCTGAATTGTTTTTAGTCGCTCACATTACCGTCACGGCTGCGGTCAATTGGACTATTTTTGGTGCGAATAAGCGTTGCGCGATGATCGAATGACGTGGCTTGGATCTCCGTGGTGTAGCGATCTTTTCCATCCTGATCCTGCCACTTATTCGTTTTCAGTTTGCCGGTGACTTCCACAAGGTCGCCTCTGGCCGCCTCTTCGCGTTCGAAGGCGGTGACGATGGTGTCTTTGAAGACGACGACGCGATGCCATTCGGTTGCTGATTTCCATTCGCCTGAGTTTTTGTCTTTCCAGTTTTCGGTTGTGGCGATGGAAAGGGTCATGATCTTTCCGCGGCTCTGGGTATTGCGGATCTCTGGATCGTTACCGAGAAATCCGCGCACGGTGACGGTGTTCAAAGAGAGGTTGTTCATTGGTTTGTCCTTTCGATTTTCGAGACTGTTAAGGCAGGGAGGAAGGCCCCGCCCTTCCTTCCCTGCCTGTCCGGCGAGGACCGGGGATGGGGGGAAAGCCAAATCGATGCGCAGTTGCGTGGGGGAGCCGATTTTTCTTCGGCGAAGCAAAAAAAGAGCGGCGAAAGCCGCTCCATCGAAAAGAAAAATTGGGGGAACCGCGTGATTGCGTGTCTATTTTGCTTTGGGGGAAGGGGCAGCGCCCATTCGCCCCATCCGAACAAGATGCGCCGATCTTAATCGGCTCTAATTCGATCTTGAAATGACGCGTCGGCGGCGCCGCCATGACACGACGTGATGACCCTTTCGTGACCTATAAAGAGCCGCGTCGACCGATTGAAAATGATAAGACGCGAAAGTGAATGATGGCGACCCGTGACGTCTCCACGGGTCGCCACGGACCGCATTCAGGCGGCCTCCTCTATCAGGCAGTCGATGTCAGATTGCGGACCCTCGCGGCGCTCGAGCCAGGCTTGTTCGGCTTCAGTTTCGCGCGCGCCGATCTCGCGGTCTTCCTCTGGCGAGAAGGGATAATCGCGCTCTGCGATGAGGCGGTCAAAGAGAGCGTCGATGTCGAAAAGTGGTTCGGCATTGGCGGCGATGTTTTCGATTGCTTCGTGGGTGAGTGATGAGAATTGCGTCATGGTGAAGTCTCCTTGTTAACGTTCAACAAGGCGCGCGCAGGTCATGACGGGAAGATCGTGTCAACGACGGCGTAGCCGCCGCGGAGCGGGCCGTGGGGGAGCCGATTTTTCTTTGGCGAAGCAAAAAAAAAGAGCGGCGAAAGCCGCTCCATATTATAGAAAAATTGGGGGAACCGCGGATCGTTGAGACGGGCTTTTCGGCATGGCACCCTTACCCGTAGAACGGACAGGTCATGGTGTTGGTGTTTTATCCCATCGTTGGGTTGCCGTTCTGAGCTTCAGGCACTGGCGTGACGGCCTCTCTGCTTGCGTAAGGGATCGTTACCCGGCAGGGCGAAGACCCGTTTCACGGGGCTTCGTGTAGGCGCGTTAGCGCCGAAATAGAGCCCGTTCAGGCGACGCCGTCGCCTGATACGCCCTTAGCTGGGCCACTGGCCTTTGATGTGTGTCAGTATCAGCCTTGTCCCCTTCAACAAAATGCCCGCCGGCATTATCGTCAGTATCGTCAGTATCGTCATGGTTGTAGAACATTCGATCAAAGTAGGGATCTAAAAAGGGCGTCTACGGAGTCGGACTTGCAAAAAATTGCATCGGATCCTGGGCGGCGTACACCCTGTACGATTCATGCAGATAGCAGAAAACACCAATAAAATGCAGAACGTTAGAGCTTGACGCTTCAAGAATTCTGGCGTTGAATTCTGTGGTTCGAGTTTGGTGGGTAAGATGTCGGTTCTGCATGCATTCATTAACAGCGAGTGGCCGGTTATATATTTCTATTTAAGCGTTAATGGCTTAATCACGCTTTTCGCCATGCGTTCCCAAAATATTGCTATTCAACAATCCATTCTGATTATTTGGGCTGCATGGTTGATCATGACGTTTCTCTACGTCACCGGTGACTTTCACCTCTATCCTACTGGCGTTGTCGTCGACCTGATCGCTGCATTGGCCTTCGCTACCTTAAGCGGCGCATATTGGGCGCATCGCGCCTTAGCGATGTCATATCTGGCGAGCGCTATTGTCTGTACTCTATCAATTAATGGGGCGTTTAGTCATTATGCGGCGAGCGTCGTCAATAACCGTTTCTATGAGGCCGGGCTGATATTCATACTTGTGTGGTCCATCAGAAGTCATAGAAGACTGCGCGCAACCAAAATCGCGCCGTCTGTGGCGACGGCTCGCATATTTGACGAACGCTCGCGTCTTTCTTTTTGATTTGATTAAAGAAACTTGTTTGCAAGAACGATCGCGGCGCCCATGACAGCGTTTGCTCCGAAAAACAGTAAGACCAGTTTGGCTTCGAGTCTAGAAAGGGCTGCGCTCAACTCGGTTCTCAAATATTCTTTGGTGACTAATTCGTCCACGACGTTATCTCGCAACTGGCTGGACAATTCCGACGCTAATGCGCGCGCCTGATTTTCATCCATGCCAGCTTGGGACATTTTTTCGGCGAAGGCAATGCCGTCGATAATAAGGGCTTTCATAGGGCTGCTCTGAGCTAATTTCTTGATGCTTGAGACGCCCCGCCGGCGATACGCGACTTGCCGGCGGGGCGCAGCGCCGGATCTGGGGGACGATCCGGCGCTGGGGGTTAGTTTGCGATGATCGCGAACACCTTGCCGTCTTCGTTATCAACGTCGTTCGCAGGGCCCAAATTGGCGAAGATCGGACCGTTGCCTTGGGTGATTTGCGGATGCTTGATCGCGACGTTCACGTATGCGCCGCCCGACTTCTTGGATGTGCGAACGCGAGCGGTGCCGATTTGAACGCCGGCGTCAGTGACGACTTCCATTTCAGGAGCGTTTGGCGTTTGTTGGTCGCGTAAGGGCCGCAATTCGATGCGACTGCGGAAGTTGAGAAGGCCGGAAAGTTCGCCTTTGTAGGTGTCTTCGCCTGTTTGAGTGACGTAGCCAAGATTCGACATGGATCTGTTCCTTCGGTGATGTTGTTCGCCGAAGGGCCAATCCCTTCGACGGGACTGGAATTGGCGGTCGCATAGCGGCGGACGGAAATCCGCATCGGCAAAAAGTGGCGTCGCGATAGCGGCGCTTCTCTAAACCTCTTTGTGCGGATCGCAAGGGCGAAGCCCGTAGCGGCGTCAACGACCGCCCCTGGCGCGGGCAGCGAAGCGACTGGAGGCCACGGGGCATCGTTCCGGCGCAAGTCCGGGACGAAGGCCCATGGCCTCCCGCTGAGCAACACGGGGGGCGAGACGGCGACGCTGAAGGCTGACGCGCGGCCGCCAACCTGTCCGGTCGATGAAGGGATGGCTTATCGGCAGATAACGCTACAGAGAGGAACGGATTTGGCGAAATCCATATCTGCGCGCCGACCAGTCGATGACACCCCAAAGACATTCATCTTTACGACTGTCCTGCGGACGCGTCCCTGAATGCTGCAAGAGCGACGGAACACGAAGGCTGATGGTTATGGAGGTCGCATAACCGGCGACTCAATCGGCGTTGACGGTTTCAAGTCCGAGCCGAGGCGGGTGGACGGAATGTCTTCGATTAAACGTCAACACCCCTAAGACAACGCGCGTCTATAGCTTTAGGGCCGTCGATCGAGGCTGATCAGGTCGCCGTCGTTGTGCGATTATCGTTAACGCCGAGCGCCATGTGTCGCCCTCCTGATGGCCTGTTTTCCTGCTCGCTCGCGCAGCGCCAGCGTCACGCGTCCATGAACGCATCGATGAGTTTCTGCGATAGTTGTTTTGGGCGCTGCAATTCTTCCGGCGCAACTTCAATCACCTGTCCTATATGCGCCATGCGTTGATGGGTGATCTGTTTAGCGTTGACATAATCGGGATCGTCGAGCCGTCCCATGGCTTCGACAATTATTGTCCGAACTTCGCCGGTTTCATTGTCAGTGAGATCGAGGATGATATCAGGTCTGCAGGGTCCGTCCGGTGTTACTATGTCAAAGACAGGCTTTTTCAGTGAGACGTCCAATTGAGGCGCACGCCGCGCCAGCGACCAGCGCGCGGAATTAACCGCCTTGATAACGGTGCGTTCAAACCCGCTATCGACGGGCAGGAACTGCGTCGGCGAATAAATCGGTTGGGCGTAGGCGCGCAAAGGCGCGAGCCCTTCCCGGCCCCCTGCTTCGCCGACGACGATAAGGGTCAGATACGGCGCGCACGCTGATACGTCGCCGATTGTGGGCTTGGCCAATTCACCGATGACTTCGATGTCTGGTTCGTTGTTGAAGCACAAACGCTGCCCGACGATTTGAGGGGTATAAAGACAAAGAAAGCCTTGCGGCGGCGCGTCTTTCTCCCACTCTCGTTTTGCCGCACGAATGCGGGCGAATAGGCGGTTTGAATGAAAATCCTGAGGATGAAAGCCGATGACGCGGGCAAGAGCTGTTCCGGGCGCAACATCAACCTGTTCTGCTGAGGCCCTGAGCGCAGCGAAGGCTCCTTGAATGGTTGGTTGCGCGCTGTCGCGGATGGGGCCCCAGCGATCACATTTGGCGAGGACCATCAGGCGCCACAAAAGTCGGGCGAGACGCGGCGCCGGCCTTGCCTTACCTGCCCCATTCCGCCCGTCTGAAAATGATTTTGCAGAAACGTCGCTCGCCGGCTCTGGCGTAATGGCGTTGAAATACCCCGAAGGCGCAATGCTCGGCGTCTCATAATTGCGAGGTTTTGATTCATCCGTCTGAATGGGCCGATCAAAGATGAATATACATGTCGATGCATGATTGGCGCGCGGTTTTCCTGTCAGCCGTCGTAGATAATATGTGCCGCCTGTGGTCAGATACGCAGGCGATAATAACGGATACTCTCCTTCCTCAGCGCGGCAATCGCAGGCGATCCAATATCCTCTGCGGCGCACGCTATGCAGAAAATCAATCGCCCGGTCGATATCCTTTTGTGTTCCGCGTCCGCCGTAAATTGAACGCAGCGCGGCTGCGTCGGCCGGATCTAACTTCGGCGACGATGCTGTCGGCACAGGGTTGGAATGCTTGACGAGCCACATGGGTGTAACCTAGCCGGTTCAAGCCAATGCGAGAAGATTTGTTCGTAAGAGGCGTGGAGAACTTAAAGTGAAAAAGCGGGCGCTTTAAGCGCCCGTCTCCCCGCATCGAAAAACGGCAATCTTGGCTTTTTCGGCTTTTTGACCGAGGCTTGCGACGATCCCGTTTCCGGGGAACAGAACGACGCCGACTAATCCGAGTTCGATCATTGCGTCATTGCGCTTAAAGGGCGCTGCGTTCTTGTGGGCCGCGAAATCAGGCCTGCAGGGGAGCTGGTCGACCTTGCGCGCTTCCGCCCAGCGCGAAGCGATGAGATCGGCGCCGCGGGTTTGCGCCGTATGGGCGAGGATCATGTCAGGATGACGATTATGGACGCGATCGAGGGCTTTAAAGACAGCGTCTGTATCGGTCCAATCCGCACCGCCGGAAAACCCTACGATCGGGCCTTGAGGGGCTTTGGCGTCCTGTTCGCGCGCGCGTCGGGCCGCGATGAAATCACGCGCTTCGAGAATGGCTGCTGTGACGCTTGGAACGGCTTTACGGGTTCCAGACTGCGGACGCCAGGGTGATCCGGTAACGCTTGCGAATTCAGTGCTCATCGCGTCGCGCATGGTTTCGAACTCACTGATGTGCTCATCGAGCGCGTTCGCTTTCGCCGTTGCGGTTTCAAGCTCCACTGATCTGATCTCAGAGCCGTCTTGTGATTTCACAAGAGCGCGGCACTCGCCTTCCTTATCGCGAAGCTCTCGCTCCAGGCGCTCAATTTTGCGATGAAACACATTCACCATGCTCCAGGCGAGGTCTTCGATGTGTCGATCCATCGGCGTGCCGTCAAAGGTGTCGGCGATGTGGGAGACAAGCCCAGCGGCCGCGTCGGCGAAGGACATGTCGTCTTGAAACGGATCGTCTTCAATGGCGATGGGGCCAGGGCCGAACAGTTTCATATCTTCGAGTATCCGGCCGGTTGCTGAAAGGGGTGATGTGTCCATGTGATGTGTCTCCATTGTTAAGCCGCAGGGCCGATCCCCGGGGCGACGGGAGCCAGCTGGCGCAAGGGTTAGCGCGGTCACCCGCCGGGCAGGCCTTTCTCGCGCCTGCCCAAGGGCGCCCGGGGCGTATGCCCCGAAGGCGAGCGCTTTAGCGCTTGACCGGAGAAGCAAACCCTTAAGCCAGGCTTCCCGTCTTTCGACCCGTGATCGAGCCCTTGCATGGGTTGGTGGAGGCCATCAGGTGGAATCATACTCTCGAGCGATCGTTCGTTGATATGAACGCGCTTACCGGTCTGCACTTGAACGTCTAAAAGATCGAGTATTAGCGCTGGTGGATGCGGACAAACCGTTCATTGCGAAGCACAGGCGTTGGACCGAAGCATTGAAAAGACGCCTTGTGGGCCTTAAATAAAAGACTGTTAGCTGGGGGCTTATGTCAGGGGTTGATAACTTAAACGAGCGAAGACCAGGCACCGTCTTTGACCGGATGAATCAGGCGCGCCTCGAAGTCGCTGAGGAACAACCGGACGTTGCGGGACAAACGACGCCGTCAGAACAAACGCCAAAACGGATCGAAAAACTGTTCGGCGCCAACTGGGCGAGGCGGTTGAAGGGCCGTAACTGGCCGCTCCTCATTCTGATTGTTTCGATAATCGGTCTCGTGGCGGATTTTTTCACGATTTTCGGGCCCATGGCTGGGTTGGGGCTTTCTCTCTCGGGTGCAGCCCTCACTATATTTGCGGGGGTGATCGTCTTAAGACTGAAATATAGAGAGCAATGCATCGCCCCTTTTTTCAGCGCGCTTATTTTCACGCTCGTGTTTTCGGTCGTGTTGTTTACACAAAACGCTATTGGCGCAACCGATAAAGGCGCGATCGCCAAGCTTTTCCCTCGTGCCGATAAAATACAATTGGCGATCTATGCGCGATTGAACGGGATTGAAGAAAGTCAGAGTCGTATCGAAGAAAGTCAGGTGCGTTTGGAAGAACAGCTTGCGTTTCTTGTCGCGCAATACAAACGCGACAATCCCGATGCAGATCCGACCACAATCGAAGCCTATCGGGCGGCGCTGCAAAACCTCGCTCAGTCGGGTGACGCCCGAAAACGCAAAGCTCTAACCGATTATGCGGCGGGTAACAAAGAGCGGGCCATTACAGATCTCGAGAGCCTCGCAGAGGACCAGACTAACGCCATCGAAGACAGCAAAACTCAAGCGGCGGAAACCTGGAAGGACATCGGCGCCCTCGCCTTCCCGACCGACACGCAAAAAGCCCTCAACGCCTATCGCCAGGCTTTGATGCTAACCCCTGACGATCTCGTGGCGCAAAATGAATTGGGTCATTTGTTCCGTCGCATTGGCGCTCTCGACGACGCTGAGAAAGCCTATACCCGCTTGGTTGAGACCGCCGACCCCACAGAAAAAACATGGACGGCGATTGCGCTTAACAATCTTGGAAACGTCGCGCAAAGCCGAGGAGATTTCGTCGGAGCGGAGTACTATTACAAGCGAAGTCTCGCCATTGACGAAGAACTCGGCCAAAAAGGAGGAATTGCCGCTTCGCTCGGCAATCTTGGGAACGTCGCCAAAAGCCGAGGCGATCTCGATGCGGCGGAGGACTATCGCAAGCGTGCTCTCGCCATTAACGAAGAGTTCGGCCGGAAAGATGGGATCGCCGGCGATCTCGGCAGTCTTGGGAACATCGCCCGAACCCGAGGCGATCTTGATGAGGCCGAGCTCTATTACAAGCGTGCTCTCGCCATCAATGAAAAGCTCGGCCGGAAGGAAGGGATCGCCGGCGACCTGGGCAATCTTGGGGTCGTCGCCGAAATCCGTGGCGATCTCGATACGGCGGATGACTACTGGAAGCGCGCTCTCGCCATTAACGAAGAACTCGGCCGGAAGGAAGGGATTGCCAACCAGCTCGGCAATCTTGGGGTCGTCGCCGGAAGCCGAGGCGAACTCGATAGGGCCAAGAAGTTTTTTAAGAACAGTCTTGCCATTTATCAAGAGCTCGGCCGGAAGGATGGGATCGCCATTATTCTCGGCAATCTTGGCATCGATGCCCGAACCCGAGGCGATCTCGATGAGGCAGAGGACTATTACAAGCGTGCTCTCGCCATCAACGAAGAGATTGGCCGGAAGGAAGGGATCGCCTATCAGCTCATCAATCTCAGCATATTGTATGAGAGCAAAGGAGATATGGAGGCCGCCTGCGCATCATGGCGTCGTGGTAGGGATCTTTATGCAGAGATTGGTATTATTCACAATGCCGATCGTTTGCAAAACTGGATCGACGCGGAATGCCCATAATTGTGCATGTGCGGCGTTAATTGCTTAACGCAAACCTTTTATTCACATTGTAGATGATTGACCGAAATTACGAACTCCCGCTAAATCGCCTAGCGACTAATTGAATCCGCACACAATTATGGTGACTCTTTAAATATTCAGTGATTGACCCTTAGCGCTGATATTATACTTCTTCAGTACCATCGCAGGTATGACCCCTTGACGGATCAAGCCCATAATCACTTATCATCCTATTTTGATTTAAACTAAGTAATAGATCACGCGGCTTCTGAAAGAGTCGCCCCAAAGCGGGCAAGAATGCTGTCAACGATATCCTCGGCACGGTTGTCATTGGGGACAAAAATGCGCGTACGCCATTGAATGACTTCGGTAAAACATCCCATAGCTTTGAGGGCGTCGAGCCATTCATGCGGGACATCGCGAACCTCGATACGGTTCATGTCCATGACCTTGCCATAGACAAGGAAAGGGCCTTCACCGAGGGTGACTCGCTCGCCTCGTCTGATGGCGTCCAGCGCTGATGCGCCTGTGAACGATACGCCCGCTCCGCCTACTGAACAGGCTGATAGAAGGGAGCCGATCATCGATGGCGGGACATAGCGACCGAGATATGTCCTGCCTTTATCGTCAGTAAGGCGATAGACGGTTGGGCGTTTTTCTGTGAGGAGCGACCAGAGCGGCGTGATCAGGCCTGCGACAAGCCCGAATTCATCGTCCGTGAATTCAGGCAAGCTTGCGACCTCTCGCTCCCAGGCCGATAAGAAATCTCTCTCGGATACTTGTCGCCACGCCGTCTCGGCGAATTTCTCGACGGTCAGTCTTTCCTCGCTCAATGGGCGCAGGAGTGCGACACGCTCATGGACGGCGCCGGTTTCTTCATCGGTGAAGGCGACTGTAGGATGGACATAAGCGGCGCGCCCGGACTTGTCGTTAATATGGAAAGGCGTCCCGGCAACGCCATTTGTATCGCCCAGCGTCTCGATCAATTCTTTCGCGTTTGTCGGGGATGTTCGAATGCGGCGCTTGATCCGCAGCAAGCGCGTTTCGGCCTTGGTCGCGGGGTCCGTTCTGAGGACGGTGTTGTCAACGACCTGCAGAGAATGGGCGGTGATGGTCTCGGCGCCAAGATCAAGCGTCCCGGCCGCCATGGCCGCTTCAATCCTGTTTTCGATAATTTCCTCAAAGACGGCGAACAGCGTGTTCTGGGTCTTGATCGGAAGCGCTAACAGCCGATTTAAAAACCGCCTGATCGGCGGCAATTGCTCGAGAAGGCTTCCATCCTTATCGACAATGTTGAGCCCGGTCATGTCAGTGAAGTCTTTGAGCGAGACCCCGCCTTGGGGCGCTTTGGCGAGACGCCTGAAGAAGATCAACAGGGCGGCCTTGGCTTCATCGCTTTCCATATTGTCTTCTGCGCGGAACATCCCCTGCCCGCCCGTCGCGCGTTCGCCCCTGGTGAGGGCGCCAAGGGCGTCAAGCCGCCGTGCGATAGTGGAGAGGAACCGTTTCTCGCCTTTGACGTCAGTGCGTACCGGAATGAATAAAGGCGGGCAAGCCTGGTTGGTGCGATGGGATCGCCCGAGGCCTTGTACGGCGGCGTCGGCTTTCCAGCCGGCTTCCAGGAGATAGTGGTGGCGTTTACGCTGGTTCTCCCGTGAGAGATCTGCGTGATAGGACCGACCGGTGCCGCCCGCTTCGGAGAAGACCAGGATTGTCTTGCGACCATCCATGAAGGCGTTGGTCTCGGCGATGTTGACGGAGGCGGGTCTGCGCTCGATTTCCATGGTCTCTGATCCGAGGGTCTTTTTCCTCACGACACGCCGGGAGCGCCCGGTGATTTCGGCGACGGCCTCGGCCCCAAAGGTCCAAATCAATTGATCGAGCGCTGCGGTGACCGGCGGCAGGGCGCATAGTCTTTCGATGAGAGCGTCGCGTAAGGCGACGGCTTCGCGGGCCTCGACCGGGTTTCCCTCGTCATCGAAGACGGCCTCTGCGTTTTCATTGCCGTTCTCGTCTGTCACCATCCGGTGAAGCTGGGTTGGAAAGGAGGCCTGCAGATATTCCATGACGGCCGCTCTAGGCGTTGCATCGAAAAGCCCGTTGGCGAGGTCCGCTGCAGAGAGTTGATTGAGCGCTCTGTCCATGACTGCTTCTCCGGTCGAGACGATCTGGACGATGGAGGCGGCGCCCTCTTGCCTGTCGGCACGGATCGCCTTGATCAGGGTCGGCATTTTCATGGCGGTCAGGAGATGGTTGAAAAAACGCTGCTTGGTGCTTTCAAAGGCCGACCGCGCGGCGCCGACAGCGTTCTTGTTGCGCGAGGCGCCGTCTTCCATGACGCCCATGGCTTCCAGAGCCTTTTCAAGGTTGCTGTGGATCACCTTGAAGGCGCCAGCATAGGCGTCATAAATCTCGATCTGTGATCCTGTAAGATCATGATCGAGAAACGCATATTCGACCCCGTCGAAGGAAAGGTTTCGGGCGCAGTAAAGCCCCATGGCTTTGAGGTCCCTGCAGACCATCTCCATCGCCGCAACGCCGCCCTTCATCATTTCACTGATGAATCGTTCCTTGGATGCGAAAGGCGCGCCCGCGCCGCGCCACAGCCCGAGACGTTCGGCATAGGCGAGGTTCTCAACGGCCGAAGCGCCCGTCGCCGAGGCATAGACGATGCGCGACATCGGCATGCGCATCTGGAGGTCAACGCCTACCTTGCCCTGGCGGGAGGCCTTTTTCTCGCCGCGATCCCCCTTCATCGCCATGGAGTTCTGCATGGCGTGGGCTTCGTCAAAGACGATGACGCCGTCAAAGTCTTCCCCGAGCCAGTCGAGGAGCTGGTCGAGACGCGAGGCCTTGCCGTCCCGGGCCCCGCCGCGCAAAGTCGCAAAAGTTGAGAACATCACCCCCTCCCCGGCGCTGATGGTTTTGCCGAGCTTCCAGCGTGATTGGGGCATGACATCGCTCGCGGCGCCGCCAAGGGCGGTCCAGTCGCGCACCGCGTCTTCATAAAGTTTGTCGGACTTGGAGATCCACACGGCTTTGCGCCGGCCTTTGATCCAGTTGTCGAGGACAATGCCAGCCGCCTGTCGGCCCTTGCCGCAGCCTGTGCCGTCTCCGATGAAATAGCCCATGCGGATCTTGAACGCGGCATTATCGTCATCAGGGGCTTCTTTTACGGCGCCGGTCTCGGGACACCGTGTGAAGACGCCGCCCAGAAACCGCTCATGGGCCTCGCCCGCATAGATGATGCTTTCAAGCTGCGGACCCGACAAGATGCCGTCTGTGACGACCCGCCTCGGCAGGGTCGGCGTATAAGACGGCAAGGGCGGCATGACGGAGGCGAGCGCGGCGGACTGGGTCAGCGACGTTGGATGGGGACGCGCGCCGTCGATGTCGATCCGTTGCACCGCATATGAACAATAGAGCCCGGCATCGTCCGAAGCCGCGTCTTGTTCGGTCTTTTCGCTATAGGCGAGCGGCTCGCCTGTGCGACGGGTGATGGACATGACCGGCCGCGCCTCTTCGCGGGAGACGACGCGACGAACGAATTTATGTTTCGGGGGCGTACGGTCTATCCGGCGCGGGGCAATTGCGCGCTTGACGCCCGGCCTAAGGTTGGCGGGACGTGGGGGCAGGTCTTTTAGAACTTCAATGAGAGCGGTGAGATCGCCGCAATCAATGGGCTCGGCGTGCCCTCCCTCTGCGATCTTGTCGATGACGATGAGGCGCGTTTCAATGGATGTGCCATGGCCGCGGAAGACGTCTCCATTGATTCCGGCCGCAAGGCGGCACCTTCCGGTTTCCCCCAGGCGTTTCCAGAAGGCGCAGTGGCGCGCCGAAGACGGAACAAAGCTGTGGGGGACGATGGCGACAAGGCGGCCTTGATCGGCGAGACGTTTGAAAGCGCTCCACACATGGGCGCCCGCTTCTCCCTGATGATCGCCGCGCGTTATTGATTTGGCGAAGGGCGGGTTCATCAGAACAACATCCGCCGATAAATCCTCATGGAGAAAATCATCGATATGCGCTGCATCATGGCGATGAACGCTTTGCCGGAAGAGGCGCTCCAGCCCGCTGGCGCGTTTCTCGTCGATTTCATTGAGGGTCACGCGCGCACCGCCCGCCGTCGCCATGGTGGCGAGCGCCCCATTGCCCGCTGAGGGTTCAAGGACGATATCACCCGCGCTAATGTCGCCCGCGAGGAACGCGCAATAGGCAAGACCAAGCGGCGTTGAGAATTGCTGCAGCCTCAGACTTTCTTCTGTGCGGCGGGTGTGTGTTGGGGCGAGCGCCGATAAGTCTTCAAGCCTTCTGAGGACGCTCAAGGGATCGTCTGCGATCATCGCTGGACCGACCCTGAGCATATGGGCGCAGAGCGCTTGCTCCACAGCTTCATAAGCGTCCTTCCAGACCCACGCGCCCTCGGCGTCGGTTCCGCCATACTGCGCGATCATGGCGTCCCGCAGTGTTTTTCGGGTGATTTTCCGTCCCGTCCGCAAGGTGTTTTGCAACGAGATGGCTGCGGACGGCGCTGCTGTGTGCGATGTTTGACGTGATGTTGATTGGAATGCAGTGCGGTCGGTTTGGCGGTCGTCGACGAGGCTGAGTAGGTCCATAAGGCGCTCCTTTGGTGAGGTGGGAAGCGCCCGCCGATGATCAGCTTTCTTTAACTGAGGGCGCTCAAGCGCCCTTTAAAAACCCTGCTTTGGCTTTAGGTCATCACGATACGGAACTATTGTCTATTATGGGTAAGGGATGTTTTCTCAACTGTGCGTCGCTCAACGCAAGTAGACCCTCATCTTTTAGGTGTCGGTGGAAAGGACGCAACGCCGAATAAACGACGTTGTTTTTTAAGCCGCCTTCTGAGCCTTAATATCTCGCCAGCTGTGAATGACAAAGAGCGCCAGAATGAGAGGCCAAGTCTTGCCTCTGTATCCTTTTCTATTGACGCTTTCCACTGAGCAGTCAGGGCGTCATCGCGACCTTCGTGATATTCAATGGCGCGTATAATCGCGTCGTCGCCGTTTTCATAAGGAACGGCGCCGCTACCAAAGCAGCGCTCGCCTTTGAGGTAATGTGCGACAAGGACGCCACCTCGAGTAAGAGCCTTATTTCGGCCGCAGCACTGACATCGTCCTCTTTGTCTAGTCGACGCCATATTTAGCTCTCCATATTGCGCCGTGCCGCAACGATGTCTGCTTCCTAGAAGTGAATGTTTTTTTTTGGGACATAAGTGCTTTCCTTTGGAAGCGAAAAAACCGCTGACGGCATCTAATCCGTAGCGGCGAAAGTCGTTCTGTAGTGTCGTATTCTTATTGATCAGGTCATGGATCGTCTTCGTTTGTCGATGAAGCCGGTGTTTCTCCCACTGGAAGACATTTAAGTTTGAAGCCTGCGCGTTTTCGCATGGAGATCATCTCCGGTTCGTCTCCCTTTGCGACCTTTATCCATTCACCTGTGGCGTAATCCGGATGGCTTCCCCAGACCATATAGTGGGCGGCGTTATAGCAGGTAGTGTTTTCGTCACCGAAGAGATCTTTAGTCACTTGCCCGCCTCCTCTTTCTCGCCAGCCGATCTCATTCGGATGTCCCTTTTATCAGGAGACAAGTTCGCGGTTTTCTCGGCATTTTCGAGTTTCCGCCGGAACCGTCTTGCGAAAGACATCGCCTTCGCCCTGGATGTTTCATCGCGGATGATTTCGCATCCGCCATGGTCAAGACGTGCTAAGACGCTCCATAGGTTAGGCGTTTCGCCGGGCCGGACAGGCCTGATGGTGACGAATTCAGTGTTACCGTCGTGAGAAAGCGCCGATTCATCCCGCATGGCGGCGATTTCGAAGTGTGTGATCCGTGTCATAATCGCTCTCCAGATTGATGGTTGCTGAAACGATGGCGCGTTTTGAACGCGTCGGTTATCACGGCGCTGTTTCCGCCGTGATGATTGACGGCCTCTCCCGCCCCGTTGAACCCTGCCCGTCTGCAGGCGATGCAATGGGCGGCTTCCCGGTTTGACAGATGCGCGACCCGCTGCATCGCCGCGATGAGCCGGGGATAACGTTCAATGATATCAGGTAGTCGCATTGAGGGCCTCCATTTGAGCGAGATCGGACACAGTGATTAAAGGTTTGAAGTCTCGGACTTCGCCCATGTGATCGCAGGCCTGACACACCGCGACGGTGTCATTGTCCCAGTATGGCTCTGGATCATCGACGACGACTGCGGCGTCATAAACGCCCTTGGATGACGTTTCCGTAGTGAGCCTGCAGACGACTTCGGCTGTGATCCGAATGTCTCGGCTCATGCAAGCAGGGCAACGGTGCATCTTATCAAGCCTGCAGCCTTTGGCGTCCGCCCAGGCGGCAGCCACTATACGGAGCGCGCCCGGCCAATTGACCGCGCCGCCATCGACGCCATGGTCGTCGAGCTCATCGGCCAGCATCACGAGTTTTTCCGGCGTCACCGGGCCGCGTTCGTTGTCGGGATAAATAATCCATGAACGCATGGACCAGGCGTCTTTGGCTTTCTGGACGAGCTCGCGAAACGCGGGGCTTGTTTTTCCTGTATCGCTCATCTCAATACTCCGAAGCCAGCATGACGGTGAGGACGCGGAAACTATTGTCTGGATCGGCGGGGTTTTCAGCGCCCCATTCGCAAGATGCATCGGCGTAAACGTCGATCTTCCAGAAGATTTTTTCGTCGAGCCCCGGGATTGTAAGCGCGCCAAAATCATGGTCGCCATACGGATCGTCGTCTTTGTCGAAAGTATCAAAGGCCTGCACCGCCGCTATTACCCCGACAAAAACGTCAGGCGGCATAGCGTTCAGTCCCTGGGTGATGACCGTTCGGCCTTTGGCATGCTTTGTGCCGTTCAAGGGCAACGACTGCTGCTGTTTCCTGAAGGCGTCATTGAGGATGCCAGTGGGCGATATCGGAGCTTTTATGGCTGCTCCTTGGTCGCTTTGATGGGCGAGTTCTGGGTTCATGGGGATTCTCCATTTGAAGGTGTGGAGACCCGCCCGCTTTCTTTGTTCAGCGCCGGGCCTTCGCCCGGCGGGAGCCCGCCTTTTACTTTTCGCTTGGATTGTCGCTAGATTTTAGACTCGATCAAAACGAACGGGTTTCGCCAATCTCAGACTTTGGTGTCCTTGCAGGTAAAGTCTGATTTCAAGCGCTAATTTGCCCTTCATGATGCGTTTTATTTGGATTCTCGATGACTGAGAACCTGAATCAAAATTCATAGCCGTCTCTTGCTAGTTTTCTGGATGTTCTTCTGATTGATGCGATGAGCATCCATGCTTCGGAAGAGGCGATTGTTTTCTCCCAATCTTTTGCGAGACGTCTGCAACGCCCAAGCCATGCGAAGGTACGTTCGACGACCCATCGCCGGGCCACGACGACAAACCCTTTGGCCTCATCAGGCCGCCTGACAATTTCGATTTCCGGCGCATCTTTATTCAGCATCGCCAGTTCCAGCTTGTCGCCGGCGTAACCGCCATCAGCGAACAAATAAGCGATTGACGGATAACTCACCTGCATTTCTTCTATCGTTCCAACAGCGCCGTCCCGGTCTTGAATATCAGCCTTGTGAACCACGCCCGCAAGCAGATTGCCTTGCGTGTCGGTGACAATATGGCGTTTACGCCCTTTGATTTTCTTGCCGGCGTCATAGCCGCACGGTCCGCCGCTTTCCGTTGTTTTGACGGACTGACTGTCGATGACGCCGGCGGTCGGATTGGCGTTGCGCCCGCTGGTAAGGCGCACCGCCGCGACGAGCATCTCATTGGCAAGATCCAGAACACCTTCATCGCGCAATCGTCGAAACCAATATAAGACCGTTGTAAAAGGTGGGAAATCCTTCGGTAGATGCGCCCATTGGCAGCCTGTTGCGGCGATATACTGGATCGCATTCCAGACCTCGCGCAAATCGACTTCACGCGGTCGGCCAACGCGCGATGGCGCAGGCATAAACGGTTCAATCAACATCCATTCAGCTTCTGTTGTATCGCTTGCATACCGCAAAGAACGACGGTCATAATCCCGTCGAGTGGTTTCAGTCCAAGGCATCTTGATCTCCTGTTAGTCCGCAAACAAACAGAATCATAATCCGCTGAAAGCACTCAACTTATTTTTCGTATCGGCTCTGAGACAAAATGATCAAAGTTCGCTATTTTCGTCGCCATTCTACCAGGTTTGGAGCGGGGATGACCGACAATTCCGATAAACAGTTACCGTCGCTTGAGGATTTCTCTGACAGGCTCGATAAGGCTCGAAGTTCCGCGAAGCAGCTGCAGGACAAAGAACCGGGAAAATCTTTTCCTCGGCAAGAATTGAATAGTCCAAAAACGAACCCGCAAGCACCGTTGGTACGCCAGTCCTTTTGCCCAAGTATCGCAAACATTAGCTACGGCGTACTCGGATTTTTTCTGGCGATTACATCGAATTTCATGTTTTTCAATGAGGGAAGTGGAAGTAAAAAGTTCAAGAGCATCGTTGAAACAGCGCCTATCGAGCAATTGCAGGTTTTTGCAAAACTCGGCTCCAAGAGAGCATCTTGTGCGCTAGCCGATAGGCAAAAAGCTGCTGACCCTAATTTCAGCGCATTTATGTTTTTCCGTTGCAATCCTCGCGCTTCTGTTGCTGACTTAATTGGAGATGGATGGGCAGAGAGCCTAGATCCGCAAGCGGCAAATCAGATTAAAGAGCTGGCTATATCCGCACCGAAACATACCCTTCGCGATATATTTTTTCAGAGCATTTTTGAGAATGACAAAATCACTATAGATTATATCCTTTCACAGGAATTTTTTGAGCTCCTAAAAAATTCAGATGCATCTGATAGAACGATAGCATCTGGAAAAACGGCTTACGTTAGCGGGCTGTTTGCGTACGGTGCTGACCATGATCTTTCGGCCTTTGATCTGGCAACAGAACTTGGAATGCCTGGGCTATATGAAGTACTTAGCCAGGGACATCGACGCATCGCACCACTGCACGATGTTTGCATAACGTCTAACTTGGCATTGCATCGTGCAATTCTCGGCGGTCAGAAGGAGATCGCGTTACACATCGTTGACGACCTGAAGTGTAATTATGTCGACCCCATAGGACCTGACAGCGTTTCAGCACTAGCGTTGGCGCAAAACGCGGACGACAGATACACACGCAATCTGTTGTCTGAACTTTATAAAAAAGATGTCGTTCTCGTGCAAACTTGGTTGAGTAAAGGAGGATATTACTCAGGAGCCATTGATGGTGATTACGGCCCGGCCACCAAATCAGCACTTGCAACTTACAACGATAACAATAGGCACGGCGCCGAATTAGCTGGTTTTATTCCATTTATTTATGTTGAGACTGCACGTGGTTTTGCAGCGGGTACGTGGTCATGGGGAAGCTGATGAACCTAAGAGCTAGCTGTGCAAGTGCCTTTTGCGTTTTGTTTCTTGCGTCTTTTGCCGAAGTGCAGGCGCGTGGTTATTGGGTGCCGCCACTTGTGCCGCTTCAACCAGAATCACAGGAAGAGTGCTCCCGGCTAAGCCGTGAATATCAGAGGGTATTGAATGAACTAAACCAGGAACGCTCAAATTGTCCAACTGTGAGTTGGAAAGGTGAAGTTTTTTCAACACCAGCATGCAACCATCTTGATGCAGGCGTTTCCTATTCCGGTGCTTACACAGCTTGTTCCGCCCCAATAAGAAACACTATTTGCCAAGTAAATGTTTCCAGAACTGCAGCAGTAGATCGATGCCGCGCTAACGTTCGCGAATATCAAGCGCGGAAGCGACGAGAGCAAGAACGGCGCGACAAGTTGGAGGATGCGAACGACAAGAACGAAGACCTATTGCGCGATATTGCTGATAAATGGATGGGAGAAGCCAGCAATGCAGCGCAAAAAGCCGCAAAAGGTACGGAGTGGGAAAAATATCAGAGAACCTATGACGACGCGAACGGAAAGGTTCGTACGTTAAAAGACGCTGTAGCACTGGCAAAACTAGCGGCAGGCGAGAAAACGGCAGAACAAGCAATAAAGGATTGGGCGGATGGGCTGAAGAATGATCCCACAGGAGGCTTGAGCCAGTCCATTGTCAGCGGCATGAAAAATCCACTTTCCAGTTTTTTGAGCGATATCGCACGTCTTGTTACGGTCCGGAAAGCAAACCAATACATGGCGGAATTGGACAGTGCGTTCGAAGGATTTAGCGCTTTACCCAAAAAGCCTGCTCCAATGACCTCGCGGGTTCTGGCACCCGCAAAACCTACTCCCAGTAAATCTGGTTTCGCTGGGGGGTGTCTCGAGTCGTCTGGGAGTTGGGTATCAAATAGTTGTGGTACCAGCATTAGAGTTCAAGCATTTGATAAGCGCTCACTTGGGCCGATTTATTGGATGTGGAATACACAGAGTATTTGGGGTGAATCGCCAGCGAAGTACGAACCAGCGATTTCTGGAGCACCTGGGTCGAGAGTCACAACCGGTGCATTGGTTTCCGACAATAATGACTTTAGCGGCGCACGCAAAGAATCGATATTTATTGCCTGTGATTACAACAACGGAAAAGAAAATTCTTGTGTCGAAGCCGTTGAGTGTTTGTTCGGCAAGAGCAACGATATGATCAACGCTTTCAACAATGCAAGCGATTACGAACGTGAGAAGATGGACGGAGCAGCTCAAGAAGCTGCGATCGCGTGTGGAGTTCCTGAGACTCACATCAAAACATTTGACTGAATACTGAATGCCTAGTTCCCAAAAAGATCTTCGGATATCTCCTTTGCTCCTGAGGACCTAATAAGGTGTCTGAGCGCTCTTTGGCATCGATTTGTCGTATCTTGGTTAATTCCTACTCTGGCCCGAATTGCTCCTCCCGTACTGAAGTCATTTTCACCTCTTTCTATACAAAGACTGTCTACGCACTTAATTCTAAAAAAGTTTTGTTCGTATGAAACACTTTCAGCTCCAAGACCACTTACTCGAATCCTAGGAAAACCTTTAAAATTTTGAATTACGGGGCCTAGATCAGCACCTTCATTTGGCCAGAGTTTATAGCTATCCTGGAAACACTTCGTATTCAAATACGATACGGTGTCGCCCAAAGAGACATCAAATTTTTCGGGAGAAAAATCAGAAAGTTCGATTGGCTCGATCTCGTTTTGAGTGAAATCGTTTTCTTGCGCCGGATCAGTGGTATTATCGTCTACTGACTGAATCGATTCATAATCTCGGCTTGTTCCAGATGTGTCTTGCACCAATGGCGTATTTCCTAGTTCTTCTTTTGAAGCGTCTGGTTCTCCATCAGAACAACCTACAAAGGTCAAAATTACCGTGCAATATATAGAAATGTTGAGCTGTTTTCGCGACACCAGACTACCCCGTGACTTTCCCCCTCTTGGAAATTAAAATTTAGCGTTAATACCGATTGTACGCAATGAGTTCGGTGGCCGCGAATGCTTGAATAGGTCACTAGCGGTCGGAACAATGCCGTCGGATCGAAAAAAATAGGTCTTACAGGGAAAATGCGCATTTTTTATTTCGATATAGACGGGACAGTCCGAGACTATGATGATCAGCCGTTCAAGACGCTCGCAAATGGCGAGCTTCAACTGGCACTCAAACAGAGACAGTTTAACAAACTTGTTTGCTTGAGTGGTTGGGTTTGGTTCGCCAAGCAGGGTGTTAATGTCGAAGACAAAAACCAAGTCGCCCAACGAATATGGGATGAAATCCCGGATATTTTTCCAGACAAAACAGACTTCATTGAAAAATTAGGGATGTGTCCCGATCCGGACAAACGGGCCGAGTCTATCGATTTAGAATCTGATTGGTACTATGTTGATGACTGGGCCGATAAGTTTTTTACAGAAGCTTGGGGGCAAGAGCTGTTCGATAAGCACAATGGTTCACGCATATGCCAAGTAGATCCGCATGGTGATGGATCGGACTTGTTTCACTTTATCCGGAATATTGGATAAACAGGCATTCCAATACAGAGTGCCATCCTGTGCACACATTGAATTTCATCCTGCGGGCTCCATTGGGCAGCCATTCCTCAGATTCAGCGAATAGAATCTTGTTTTCCACTGTTTCCAAATGGCCGAGAACATCTGGTCGGTCGTCGATGAATGCTGAAAGCCCCAAATTTTCAGCAATCGGCGCTTTGTCTTTACGCTTTTCACAGAAGTAGACATGCTCCGGTGATAGCCCAGTTCTCTCGTAGAAGTCGTGATGCTCCAGCCATTCTCGCGTTTTTTGGGCTGTAGTGGGTCTTGCCTTGGATACAAGGTAAACAGACTGTTCGAAAATAATCTCGTTCAACTGGCGTAGCGCCTCAAATCCGCCTTCGACCTCAGGGGTTTCAAGGTAGTCAGAGGAAAAAAAAGAAGTATCCTCTTCGCTACGTGCAGGCCGGATAAGTACGCCGCCGATGTCCACGCCGAGTGCTGGATTCATTTAATTTTCCATCCGACCTTTATTACACTAAGAGATTTGGAGGCGTTAACGTAACCCTATTTTCAATTGGATTGAATGTCCGAGATGTGGCTATTCTTTGCCGTCATACTTTTCCATAGGAACGGCAGCTTAGGGCCAAACCCTGTCGTCCTAAGTCGCTGTTCGCGTCCCGCCGCTGTTTTTATTTTCCGGCGACACTTTCACTTTTTACTCGCGAATGGCGAGTGCTCGACGGATCAGGTCAGGAGCTCGGCTTCACCGTCTGCGTAGACCTTCATTACCGCGAAAGATCCGCCGTCCAATTCATCGGCGAAATCGTCATTAAGGGCGTCGGCTTCGGCGCGGGCTGCGGAGAGACAGCCTACGCCGTATTCAGGCGTCTTTGAGTAGAGCCCTGCCGGATCGGAAATCACATACCCAATGATGGTTCGTTTGCTTTGCATTAGCATGACGCGCCCTCCACTTCTTTTTTCTGGGTGTGTTCTCTGAATACACGATTGATGCGGGCGACTTCCCGTCGATAGTCTGAGATGGGACGCTCTCCGATATCAATCGACTGTCCCCCAGGAAGCGGTAATGCGCCTACATATCCGCGCATGTTGAAATAAAGCTCGCCGGCGTCCTTTCCGAAAAGCGTGACGCGGTAGCGTTTTGTTGTCTCGAGCATGTGCCGGCCGCTTGTCGTCTCCACGAGCCGGACCGCTGTCTTGATTGATCGCTTGCTCACAACAGGGCCTCCTGTATTCCGGCGCGCGCCGTTTCTTCACGCTCGGTGTTGTCTTCGATGACAAATTCCAGATTTTCGAGCCCCGCGATCCTGTAGAGACCGCCATTGTCGAGATTACGATAGGCGCGGCCCCGTCCACTACGCCCCCGTTTTTCGACACGGAAACGACTGCCGGTCGAGCCGTCCGTAAAGGCCAACGGTGATTTGAGGACGAAAACCTCTCCCGGCTTGGGCTTTGCTTTTCGTCGGGCGTGCCAGGCGCGAACTTGTTCTCGCCATTTTCCGCCATAGCGGTCAGGATCAGGCGGATCGAGAAGGTCGAGGATCGCGAGAGGACACTCGACTTTATCTGGCAGCATCCCTTCGTCCATATCCTTCCAGCCGAGCGTCATGCCGTCTGTGGCCTTCGGGACATATTTGACCTTCACCACAAGGGCGAAGACTATGGAGTCGCCCGTCTCTCTATCTGTTCGTCGGCATGCGGCGTAATAGGTCCGCATTTTGACAAGGGCGCTTTCAACGATCTCGTAGCGCACGTGCCCGTTGTCTTGTGTGAAATGATGGTCGAACCAATCTCTGAGTGGCGTTCCGTCATAACCGGAGGTAAAAATCCATCCCATGATCACCTCCCTTATGCGGCGACGGCGGCGAGGCCCGCGTCATCGAGTGGTTTGAGGATTGAAGCGTCAAAGCCGCCTTCTCGCGCTGCGTCCATGAGCCAGTCGCAGGCGCGCTGCGCCGCGGCGGCGGCTTTCAGGATGTAACGCGTGTCGCCGCGTAAGGCTTTGAGCCAACTCGCCACATAGGCGGAATGGTCTTCTATGTGATCAGGAGCCAGGCCGAGCTCAGCGCCGAGCATCGCCGCGCCGATTTCCGCAATGAGCTCCTCAAACGCTGTAGCTTCCTGGTCGCGCTTGACCGGGAACCGATCAAGACGCGATTTTGCACCAGTCAGGTGGATGTGCTCATGGGCGAGCGTCGAAAAATACCCATACGGATCGTCAAATGCGCCATATCGCGGCATCTGGATATAATCGCCGAAGGGACGGTAGAACGCCCGATCCCCGCCATGGCGAATATCAGCGCCGATACTTTCAAAGAACGCCGACAAGGCGCTCGCCGGCGGCGTCTTTGATACTTCGGAACCGGCGAATTGATAGAATTCATCCGCGAGCCCGTCTATCTGATCGACATTAAAGACGTTGTAATGCTTCAGGAAACGGCGCGCGGTTTCGACTTCTTCGCCATCATCGTCTTTGTCAACATCAACTTCAATCGTCTTTTTTGACGTTCCGTAATAAACGATGCCGGTTGATGTCTCGCCCTTTCTGACGGCGCCGCCGAGTTGCTGGGCCTGTCGAAAGGTCATCCATCTTGGGTTCTCATAAGACCGGATGTCCATCTCGTCCCATAGAGCGAGAACATTGATCCCGGTATAGCGTTCGCCGGTATGGCGAAGCGGCAGGACTGCGGCACCGCCATTCCATGGCTTGTTCCAGGGCGGCGTGCCTGCCTTGATCGCCGTGATCATTCTGTCGGTGATTTCTTTGGCGATGTCGCGCTTTGGTTTGGAATGGTTTTTTGATTTCGTGTTTGATTTAGGCATTTCTGAAGTTTCCTTTCTTGAAACGACAAACGCCCGGCTGATGCCGGGCGCTATCGCGTTGTTTTGGGTTTTCGGGGCTAGTCGTTTAGGTCAGGCCGCGACGGCGTCATCCTCCGCGCCGATGCCGTGCGTTGGCGTTCCCTCTTCAACTTCGTCGACCGCGTCTTCAAAATCGCTGGCGTCGAAATCGCTGTCGTCTTCGTCATCCATCCAGTCGTCAGGCTCCGGCCGTTCCGGTGCTGGAAAGGCCATGATCGCAGGGAGCCACTGGTCGAGGCGTTCCCGCGCTTTGGCATTTGAGGGCGTGTTGTCATTGATCAGGCCTTCGCAGAGATCGACAAGGTCTGCCTTTTTCGCTTTGCCGTCTTTCGAAAGGCGTTTGGCTTCCTCCGCCCCGACCGTCTCTTCGAGAAAGCAGATCATCTGGTCTTTTTTGATCCGGGCAAAGAAATTGTCCGCTGTTGGCTTCCAGTAGGCTCGTGGGTCAATATCGAGCTCAGAAGCGACGAGGGCCATGAAGGAGCCAGACCCGCTCATGGGTTCGATGGTGCGGGCAATAGCGAGGGCGACGAGCTCGCCGCGTTCTGTATCTGAAAGGGTTCGGAACGCCGCCCAGGCGTCATGCCAGTCAATTGCAGTGAAGATGTCGGTTCTCACGGCGCCCTCCTGGCGATCCAGGATCGCGGCGGCCGTCGTTTCGCCGAGGTCTCCATTGCCAACCCGGAGATCAGCCGGCTTTGCGGAAAATTCGCAACCCGAAGGCCAGTAATAGTGAGGTTGCTTGAAAATGCGATAAACGAGCATGAACTGATGAGCGAGAATGGCTGTGGCCGGGTCCATGGCGATCGCCGCCTGCAGCGTCTGGGCCTTGAAAACGGAGAGGTCGCCGCTGAGACCGACGCCGTATTCTGGTCCGCCTGAGCCGTCGCCCTCGCCTTCGAGATCAACGCCGCTGTAATCGTCGCCCAGCTTGTCGCCGCCTTCCTTAGCGTCCGGGCCTTGCGCTTTTTTCAGGGCGGCTACTTTTTTGCGGTCTTGTTTGCGAACAAGGCCATGGACAACTTCAACCCCCTCCCCGCGCGGATAGAGTATACAGCCTGATACGGATTTTTGGTCGTCGCTGAATACCCGCTCGCCTGTTTGAAGGTCGGTCAGGCGCTCTTCGAGGCTTTCATATCTGTCCCAATAGGCCTCGTCATCGCCATCGCCCTCTTCTTGATTAAGGGCCTCCATCTCCTTTTCGATGGCGTCGATTTCGGCGAGCTCATCGGGTGTTTTTTCAACGAGCTTGCCATAGAGGCGATCAAATCCGTTTGTGAGTTGGTAAGAATACCCTTCATGGGCTTCAACCCACGACCATCCTTCTTCGGTCAGTCGTTGGGCTTGCCGGTTCAGCTTTTTCTCGCGAAGCCGGTAGACAAGCTCCACATTCAAGAGCCGCGTTTCGCCGTCAAAAAGATCGACTTCAGTGACGCCGCCAGCTTCCTTGTAGGCGTCAAGCGTAACGAACTTGACGATGTCATCTCGATCAGAAAGGGCTTCCTCGTGTAGTTTTCTTTTGACTGCATGGGCGCCGAAATGTCCGTTCTTTGCGATTTCCTTGAAGACGCGCTCTTGCCGCGCCAGATCGGGGCATCCGGCAAAGATTTTTGCAACGTCCAGGGTGATGTCCTCAGCGCGCAGCGCTTTGCGGACGCAAGGCGCAGCCTGCCCCAGAGCCAACCGCTGTTTGACGGCGCGAACGTCAGCGCCAAAGCGAACGGCTATCTCCTCGGGCGTTAGCCCTTTTATTACAAGCCGCGCAAAGGCTTCGTACTCATCCACAGGGTTCATCGCTTTGCGCGCGATGTTTTCCGCGATTTGCTCTTCTTCCCAATCTGCAGGATCAGCGGAGGCGATCCGGCATGAGAACGTGTCATCTTTGGAGAAATGTCCTTCTTTGAGTAACGCCTTCAATGCCGCATGCCGGCGTGAGCCATATTTGACTTCGAATTTCCCGGTGCTCTTTTCAGACGGGCGTACGCCAAGGTTCTGCAGCAATCCACATGATCGGATCGAGCCGATAAGGACAGGGTCTGCCTCCTTCTCCTTTCCGCGACGCGGATTATCCTTGGCCATAAGAAGCTGGCCGATGGTGAGGTGTACAATATCGCCGACAGTAAAATCAGCGGGAGTTTGAGATGACATGGCGCAGGGCCTCCTTTTCTCGTTGGATTGAGGTGGAGGGCGCGCGACTTTCTTTCTCTTGGCCGGGCCCTCGCCCGGCTCCCCGCTATGCTTTAACTATAGGATTGAAGGCGCTTGTGGGATGAGGATGAAGTGCACCTTGGGCAAGACAATTTTCAACCTGCACGACTTTGGGAGAAACGTGACGACAAGTTAATCGTTAATTTTCATCGATGTATTTTTTACTATATCCTTTTACCGACGATTACGAAAATTTTACTAAAAGCAACGCTAATGAATGATCGTGATCAATATATTCGGTATGCGTCGTCGCTTGCGATTTGTTATTTACGTGCAAATCGCGACTATTATGGCGCCCTGAAGAGTCTCCTCGATGACCTGACTATTGTTTGGCCGCACTCGTTTATCAAAGCATGGCATTTATGTGATACAATGATTGAGATGCGGATTATTGTCGGGATCGCTACTGGTCGCGACCGATGGGGGCCGCCTCCCGGAGTCGATCTTGAAGGTTATTCGAATGTTATTTCGACATTCTCACTGGAAGAGATCACTGAATATCGCCGGGCAGCGTGATTGGCTGCTCGTGAATTATCCAATCTCGCACGCAACCCTGACGCTATTCGGGTTACTTTTCGCCGTTCGATAAAGGTGTAAACAACGAATACACGGTCAAGATGTAAAACATTAAATTTTATCCGACACCCCTCTGACTGCCCGTATACTCGATCGATCATCAGTAGTTGACGAGTATCCAAAGATGAAAAAACTAGCGATTTATTCCTCTGCAACAGAATTGTGGGGAACGCCGCCCCGCCTATTTCAGGCTCTTGATCGTATTTATGAGTTCTGTCTTGACGCTGCGGCCAATGACCAAAATGCACTGTGCGATTGGTACTTCACTAGAGAGAAAAACGCCCTAGAGCAGGATTGGTCGTCTTATGGTCGGGTTTGGCTAAATCCACCTTATGGCCGCGAGATCGTCCATTGGATGAAAAAGGCTTATCTTGAAAGCAAAAACGGTGCACTTGTTGTTTGCCTCGTACCCGCGCGAACCGATACACGTTGGTGGCATGATTGGGTTGCTGGTAAGGCCCGCGTGACTTTTTTGCGCGGTCGACTTAAATTTGTTGATCAGTTTGACGATCAATCCGGGACTGCCCCGTTCCCATCGGCTATTGTAATTTATGACCCAATTCTCGATGAAGTTCTTAATTCTGATCCTGGTTGGCGTTCTCTTGAACGCAAATCATTCGTCCCTGTCTTACGCTTTGGATGAACAAGGTCTGGGCGGCGACCGAGCGAATGCGTCCGGTCGTCGCCTCGAAACGGAAATTGCAGCGCATCTGGAGTTAAACGGTTTTGAGCTTATTGCGATTAGCAATTGGGACGAAGCGCGATTATATCGAGAACAAGATATAAAAGTCGCCATAAGAAACGCCCCATACAGGACGTTATATGGTCATCGCGGCAGAATAGAATTTCTTTTGATTATCGGTGAAAGGCAGATACTTGTTGAATCGAAAAGGCAACGTGTTGCGGGGTCTGTCGATGAAAAACTTCCGTATGTTTATTATTCCGCATTACGCAATATTCCCGAGCGTGAGTTTGTCTTCGTTTATGATGGGAACGGATGGAAAACCGAAGCACTAGATTGGATTAGGACCCAGGCGTCCTCGACACGTGGTTTCAGCGTAATGGAAGCGGACGAATTTGTTCGATGGATTGAGACACTTTCGGAGTAGTAACTATTAACGTCGGTATGCCGATACAAGCATAATGGTAAATGACCTTCTAAGACAGACCAGGGTAACAAGCCGCATTGACGGGAATTGTGGTCATAGAAAGTTAGTTTCTGAAAAATATCTCGTGGATACTGTCGTGACCGATAATGTGGAAATATGGCTCGCTAAACGAACCCATCGTTTTTCGTCGAAAGAATTTTCACTTCCTTCTCGAGGTGATGTCTAATAGTGCAACTCGAGAGAAATCGGCCAGGGACACTCACGATACAGCACAAACGTGAACGGTTTTGTTGTTTGATCGGCCAAGAATAATTCGTAATTTGCCGTTCATGACGTCGATCTGTACTTGCTTATCGACGCCAGTGTGCCGCTCGTCTGTTCTTGGCTAGTGAGGTTTTTCCTCATGGGAAGGATCGTCGTTCGTAGAGTTGTTGTTTTCGCGTTTGGATAGGCTCGACAGAATCTCCACGGCGTTTTCAATACGTGCAAGTTGCCGTTCAAGAACGAGAATAATCCCCTGCGCCGCTTTTTTCTCCATATCGTATGAATCACCGGTGACCGCGGACATGAGGAGCATGAGCTCAGCTGAGACGTTTGAGAGTTCGTCGCGCAATTGCCTCAATTCGAGGCTCGGAGAATTGTTTGGTTGAGCCATTTGGTGTTCCTTTCTTGGTGGAACACCCCGTTTCACTTTCTTTTGCCGGGGCGGGGTGCGCCCCGGCGCGCTGCTCGCCTCTAGCTTTTTCTAGCCATGCCATGCGGCCTAAGTTAGGCTAGACAGAACCCTTCTGCCCTTATGGGTTTTTGCCATCATAGTGTCAGGCGTGGACTTTTGTTTTGATGATTTTTTTCTGACCTTCTTTTTTGTAGGCGCGGTTTTTTTGCACTTGGCTTTTTCCCCAAGCCTATTTGTTTTGCAAGCTTTGAACGTTGCTTTGAGTAGCCAGGCGCGACCATTGGATAGTCTACAGGCAACCCCCATTTTCGACGGTAATCTTCAGGCGACATACCGTAATGGGTTCTTAGATACCTCTTCAGCATTTGCAACTTTTCGCCGTCTTCCAAGCATATCAGGTAATCGCTCGTAACTGATTTCGCTACAGAAACAGCAGGGTTTTGATTTCCGCGACGATGCTTGTCGCCGTTTTCAATTCCCTTGATCGTGTCATGAACCTCCATCAGGAGTTTTGATAGTCGATCTTGTGGAAGTTTGTTATTGGCCGCATAGGGGGCGACAATATCAGCGGCAAGCGATATTGTGTTGCCGGCCTGATTTGTTTTAACCATTATGAATTCTCCTGACCAGGATCGTATGTCTATCGACAAGTGCCATAGTAGTTGTTTGAAAATCGGCAATATTCTAGTGTATACGGTGCACTGAGCATCTCGCGATTGAGGTCGATTTTACCGACATTGCATCGGGCGACGATACGATCATATTTGTCTCGCTCGACCTCTACGCAAGCAATTTTTTTGTTCAATGAAAGACCAACAAGATATTGACGTGATGCTTCATATCCAGGCTCATCGCGTTCAGGTGCGTCGACCCCGAATAACCTGATTTGCTTTTTATTGCTGTCAATATAGAGGCTGTCTCCGTCAACAACTTTTGTTACCTGCCCTTGATAGTCAATATGGGCGTCGGACAGTGTTTCTCGGCAACCAACAACGATGAAGACGCTGAATAACAAAAATGTGAGTCGTATGAAGGCTTTCACAATTTAAATCATCTTTAAGACCGGGCCAGAACATGTCGAAGGCGATACCGTTTTTGCAGAATATTCCGCCGGTTCCAAATCCAGCACACTATGTCTTCTCATCATCATTGCGCGCTTTCAGGCCGGTCGCGAGGATGTTTAGCGTCTCAATGTCATACGTATTTAATCCGAAGGTTATTGCAGTGAGCTCACTGACAGCGGCGTCGCGCTTTTTCTTTCCGCGAAGGCCTGATACATCTGGGAAGAACGCGCCAGCTGGCACTTTGAACGCGTTCGCTAATGCTTCAATAGTATCGAGGCTTGGATTGAATACTCCTCGTTCTATTTGCGAAATTGCAGTTGGGTTCTTCCCAATGATGTCGGCGAGCTCTTCCTGCGTCAAGCCAGAATCCCGACGAAGGCGCTTCACCTGCATTCCCACTATTTCACGTAATTTCATAATCGCAGTGTGGCTACAGTTATTCACATTTTACAGAGCGTCACACTATCGCCTTGATCGTTTTACAAATAGTAATACTATCATTCTTCATATCGCGTCATTGAGTGGGGAGCAAAAACCGTGACGCCGGGAAAAGACTACAAGGCTGCACGTGCGTCGCCAGTCAATGGGATCGATCGTGTCGTTGGCGAGACAATTCGCATTTTGCGTAAAGAATGCCGGATGACGCAAGCCGATCTCGGCGAAAGTATCGGCGTGTCGCCTGGTCAGCTTCAAAAGTATGAAGCTGGGGTTAATCGTGTTGGTGCGACGCAACTCTGGCGCCTATCAATAGCATTGGATGTTCCAGTCGGTGAATTTTTTCGAGGCCTTTATGAAGTCGATGAAGGAGATATGGGTTCTGCCGATTCTGGCCTTCATACCGAATTGGAGGTCGTTAGAAGGCAATATTCCCGGATTGTTGACCCGACTTTACGCAAAAGTATCCGTGACATTCTTGAACGCATGGCCGCCAACGACGATGGTAATGATTAATGATGTCTTCGATTGTTGTTGATGTTTCCGCAGATATTCGGTTCTTTCTGTTGAACCGTCTGAAAGAGAGGGCAAGGGCTGTTGGGATGGATGTATCGTCGCCAGACCCTTTCAACATATCCGGTATGTTGGATATCGATAAGCTATCATGTGTCTTGCGAGCATTAGGAAGTGGTGTTGATCTTTTCGACAAAGACGCGCCTGATTCAATTGTTAGTGCGTTAAGAGAAGTACAGATGTTGAGCTATGAGCCTGGCGACATCACGGAGGTTGCGGCGTTTTCTTATCGTATCGCTCGTAGTGGGGATCAAAGCGCTTCTTCTTAACTCAATTCGGTCTTTTGACTTTCGTAAGAAAGTCTTTGATCATTTCCAATTCGTCTTAATTGAATAAACTCAGCCAGCGTCATATTTCTCTCTCCCCCATGACGCTTGGTCGAGAAGGGCCCGCCGGGTTGACCCACTCGGCGGGCTTCTTCGCATCATGACCGCAACGACAAAATTTTAGATAGTGTTCCTCTTTAGCTTTAATGAAAATATCGCTGAACCGCGGCCAACGTAGAAGCCGTCGTGTCAAAACATTTTTGATTCGGGAGCGTTGGGCGTCATTGCGTTAGATCTCCCTTACTGCGTTTTTTTATGCAATCTTGAAGCGGCCCCGGATCGAGCTGAAAGCTTGCGTGCATATCGTATTGGCATGCGTGATGATTTCCAATCAAAATCACGCATGATGCCGCCGATGTCTTCGCCGGCGGCGAAGGCGTCTTGGCAGACGCCAATGCGGCCGGAGTGACCAGAGATTGATTTTACGATGTTGATTTCTTCCGGCGTCAATGGCAAGAACGGATTGTCTTTCCGTGAGCGGAAATATTGCTCAACGCGTTTTTTGAAAATACGACCTACAGTGTCAGGCGCAATTGCGCTTTTGTTGAGCATTCCCGATCGTTTTATGCCGACGAATACGGGCCCTTCTTTGATGCCGGCTGCGCCAAGCCATGAGCTCAGCCGTTTTAATGTCCGCTCACTGAGATATCGAAAAGAGCCCTCCCCTTCGGCGTCCGTCTTCGATAGAGGCAGGAAAAGCTCGCCCCCTCCCCCTGGGGCTGTCGTTACATGGTCGTTGAGAACACGGACGAGTTCGCTGGCGCGTAGCCCTGCGTCATAGGCGACACAGAAGAGGGCCGCGTCTCGCATAGCGTGTCGACAGATACGTGTTCGTTCTGCCACATTGGTGGTTTTACTCGCACCGGCGATTTCGTCGTCGAGAAATGCCAGGATGCTCAGAAGACTCAATCCATTTGGCGAGGAGTGTTCGATGTCTTCGACGTCGCCTTTGATGCGTAGCGGATGCGCTTGTCTTTGCGATTTGCCGTTTGCCCGCCGGATGCCTGAAAGACGCCAGGAGACCAATTCATCATCGCACGGGCTTCTTTCTTCTGCGAGACGATGCAGGGTTGAAATCGACGAAGCGCGTCTTTCGATTGTCGCAACGGCGAGACCCTTTGAGGCCTCTTCTTCGAGGTAAAGCGATACGCTTTCCGGCCGCGCTGGCAGTGGACGATGGCCATTCTTCCGCGCCCATCCGGCGAATACGCTGATATCAAAAAGTACGGCGCGAACCGTATTGGTCGATCGCGCGCTTCGCCACGTCACCCATCTTTCCCATAAGCGCTCTCGGCGATCGTCATCGATCAGGGCGTCGTTGATCGTTGCGGGGAGCGTATTGAGGTGGGCCTTCGGTTGTTGATCAAATGCGGTGTCGGATTTCACGGATTTGCCGTTATTAAGAAAGTCAAGGTCTGGCTCCGCCAACCGGTGTCGTCGCCGGTTTCAAGCTGGATCTCATTTCCGTCAGCGCTGCATTGGTAATCTGTATCTGCTAGTCCATATTTCGGCGATTCACGGGTATGGCGCGCACACAGTTTGTAGGGTCCATCCGCTTTCAAAAAAAACGTCTGTTTGCGCCATCCTGTATCGTCGCCCAGGACGATGGTTTCGGATTGCGTTCCATCAAGCGCGCATTTCCATTCACTGTCGGCCGTTTGTCCTAGGTCGTTTACTCTTGTCTGTCGGATGCAAATCGATCCGGGCCCGTCGATTGAGGCCTGCAACGTTTGATTTTTCCATCCAGTATCGTCTCCGAGGTGGATCGTCTGCGGCGGTTCTCCGATCACAGCGCACTCCATTTCGTTGTGTCCGACCTGGCCCGATCTTGCGTGTTCAAGACAAACTTTACTAGGAGCGGCTGCAGGGATCGGGGCCGCCACTTTTGTCAACGCTGGTGTATCGGGATTGCGTTCTTCATCTATCGACGGTGCTGTCGCTGTATCGCTATTGATTGGTTTTTTAACGACCGGCCCTTTTTCGAGTTCGCGTTTTTTCAACACGAAATCAAGACCGCCATTTACTATCGTCAATACACCAATGATTGTCGCTGCGAGAAGACCTATTGTAGCAATGACGGGATGTTCTCGAATACGATCTATGAACGTTTTGGTTTTCACCTGTGTCTGGGGTTGGGTATTGGCGCTAGGAGGCGTTCCCTTACCCTCTTTCTTTTGTTTTCGTTTCTTGCTGCCTTCGATCGTCAAGGCTCCCCAAACGCCGTCCTGGGTTATTGGTGTCAGGGTCGTCAAATATCCCTTGTCTTCTGCGAGGTGGATAAGGTGTAGGAAGTCATCATCAGATCGATATCCCACACTCGCGACAAACTCCGGATAGGGATGAAATACAGGTTCCTGCCCAAAGTCTTCACCATTCTCCCCATGGGCAGGATTTTCAGAGCCGATGGCGACCCCGTAGGAGTCGTTTACGCTCGCCATGTGAATGACTTCGAGTAAATAGTCGAACTTCTGATCGAGCGTCCACGCTTCTTTTGTCCGCGCTTCCTTCTCAAGCGCAGGCAGATCAGGGATGCGCCCCTCTGTGTTTGCTTTGAAGACACCGCGTAAAATGTGCTCAAGGGCGCCTGCACCGATGTCCGGCGCCTCTCGCCTCTCGCCTATGGCGTAGGCCCCGCCAGCTTTGGGATTATAATAGGCATACTTTCCGGCGCTAATTTCATTTCGGACGGCCTCATCGCCCTTTATCAGTCGACAGTCGATGCGTGATTGAGGTTGTTGAAGAAATTTTTCCTTAAGTGCGGCTATGCGATCTGCATCCAGCATTCGCCCCCCTAATTTGGCAATGTGATTTTAAGGCTCTTTTCCAAGCCATTGAAATGTTTGGTGTCCCAGGTGACGAGTGTTGTGGCGCCGGAATCGACTGCCGCCTTTGCTGTCAGCGCTTCAAAAGTGCGATCGCCGTCTACCGCTAAATCGCTATTCTCGATCAGCGAGAGAAAATAGCTCTCCTTAAAGTCGACGATTGTCAGCTTTTCTTTGAGGCCCTGAATGAACTTGACGGCGTCGGCGTGCGAATAGCGATCAGGCTCAGGAAGCCCGGTCATGTATGCATAAATCTCAATGAGCGCCCGCGCCGAGGTTAAATGGGTCTTCGGCGTGCAGCCTTTGAGATATGTTTTTGACGGGGTGAAGTCAGGATGGCGTTCATGGGCGAGCGCCAGGAGAAGACTGAGATCGACGAATATCATGGCGGCTCACTATTGGTCCGCGTTATCGGCGTCCAGGAGCCCCGCTTCTTCGATGGCGCGCCGTCGCGCAACCGGGTTACGCAAGGCCGTCATCCGATCACGCACAGCCTCTCTATTCATCGGCGCAGCGCCGGCGGGGGCGGGCTTATAAAAAAGACCCCCGTCTTCGACGAGCGCGCTCTTTTCGTAAACCGGGATGAGCTGCAGGCCTTTGCCGGCGATTTGCACAAGCTTCATGATGATGCCGGTATGCAGGCCGAGCTTCTGGCGCACGTCTTTGGGAATGACGACGCGGCCGGATTTATCCATACTGACTTCGTCGATCTCGATCGTATCCATGGGCATAACGTCCTTTCCAGCGAAAACGGCCTCGCTGGCGTCGCTGAGCGCTTTTTCCGCTCTCTTAATGTAGCGATCTTCGTTAGAAGCACAATGCCATAAAAAAAATAAGATGCCATTACGTCGGATAAGTGCAATTATCAGACATATCTAAAAAGTTCTGATAATGGGGGATTATCAGACCTAAGAAGGGGATTCACGAATCATCCTTCATGACTTACCTTTCTCCCATGTCCGGTGAATTAGATGGTCTGACAGCGTCCCAATTACGCAGCGCGCTGCGTTCGTGCACGAATATCGCCTTAAGCGGCGCACAATTATCCTTTATCTTCGCAGTGAGTCCCGTAAGGCCTTATTTTACCGAGCGTTTGGTCTATCAGCGCCTGGTCCGTAACGCCCGCGACGCCGATGACGAATTAGATGAACACGGCGCCTATGCAAGCGTTTTTAGCGCCAAACCCGAAGGGTGGCGGATCCAGTGGGACGCCGGCGCAGTCTCCAGGTTTCACGCCATGTATGCTGAGGCCATCGAGACCATAGAGGCGGCGGCGCCCTTTCATGTGCATGGCCCCCTCGCCGGGAAGTTGCGATTGCAGGCAAATCCGATCCCGGCGCCGATCCGGGCGCTGGAGCGCGCCCGTGAATATCGAACAAAGGCGTATTCTCAAGCCGAGGCCAACATCGCGGCCCAGCGCGTGCTTGCGGCCGAGGGGATGTTTCCCGCCGAACCGATGGCCTGTTTCATCGAAATCCCGCGCCTACGCCGAGATGGCGACTGGCTGATCGGGGCGCTGAAACGGTTCGCTGAGGCCCTCGCCGACGCCTCTGACGCCCTTCATGCCGCCGAAAGCTTTCTGGCTCGCGGCCATGAGGTCTATCCGCCGACGAAGGCTAAAGAAAAGGCGGCCAGACGCGCCCTGCCCTTGCTCGCGGGGTTTCCGGTCGTCCATTCACCGAAGGTGGCCGACATTCTAAAAATCAGCCAGAAAGCGGCGATCGCGGCGATGACGGAACTCGCTGAAAATGGCCTCGCCGTAGAGATAACGGGTCAGGAACGCTATCAGGCCTGGGTCGCCAATGATCCGGTCCTTGGGCTTCCCGAGAGCGCCTACACGCCTCCTGAATTGTCCCTGCCCGGCGGGGCTGTGGTAAAAATCGCCTCCTGAGACGTCCTACGCCGGCTCTTTCACCACATATCCGTCATAGCCAAGCGCGTCCGCTGCGGCTTTCAGCGCCCTGGAATAGCGTTCCTGAAGGTATTTTCGGGCGATAGCGCTCTCATGCTCAATGCGCACCCGATTGTCGCCTTTCACGGTAAACCGGACCGATTTCGAGGCCAACCACGAATTATAGGCAGGGGCGCCGATCTCGGCGGCGATGGCCGCGCCGATCTCCCGCTCGAAGCTGTCGGCCGGCAGATTCGGCTTATCGTCAGCCGCTTCAATCGGTTTTGGCTTGTGTTTAATCCGCGCAAGATTGCGCGAAAGGTCAATTTTTTCAGGGTTTGTGGCGAACCAGCCAAAGAGTTTTCGGGGGTCCTTTGCCGTTGGATCCTCAAGCGCCACAGCCAAAAACAGGAAGGCTTTGGCCCCGTGGCGTTTAGCGCACCAAAGGAACGTATGGCTGATGGAATTGGCGCTGTCGTTCGGGAATAGATCGGGCAATACCGACCAGATATTCGATGCTGCCGTTTCCACGGAAATGCCGATGTTTTCTGGATCCAAAGCGCCTGATAGCTTCGGCGAAAGGTCGAGGGCCTTTCGAAGCATCTTCGCTTCGCCGATCGCCTGTTTCGCCTCCGTAACGGCCTCAGTGGGAAGCTCGGCTTCGTCGGGTTTCTTTTCTTCAAAACCTTCAAATCCGAAACAGGAATCTATGTTTTTAGGGGTACTGTTTAGGCGCTCATTTTTGAGCGGGTCCCCGCTAGATATTGCGTCAGCTGTGGATTGATCTGGCGCCCTCGCCTCCTCCCAAACCTTACGGCGCGCGGCGTTACGCTCATCGATCCCCTTCAAGATCGCCGGCACCTCAATGAGGAATGGGCTAAGATCGATGGCGCCTCCCTCAAGCGGGCGATTGCGTCGGTCATATTTTCGGATAATGAAACCTGCCGCCTCGAGATCACCCTTAAGCCGGCGGATTGTGGGATCCTTTTTGCCAAGCGCCTCACTGGCGGCTGCGTTGCCAGGCCAGACGCTGGTCACCCCTTCGCCCAATCGTTTGGTGTCGAGATGGCTGAGATAGAACCCTAAAAGACACCTTGCGCCATCCGACAGTTCAGGCGTTCCCTGAAAGGCCGCGCGGGTAAGATCGAGCCTGGAGATCGGCAGACCCTGATAGGCCCCTCCCCTCTCGGCTGTGTCACTGAAATTATCGCGCCTTTTTGCAATCCCGCTCAAAGAGCCTGTTGGCGGGTCGTCTTCGTCTTTCAGGCAAACCTGTCCCATAATCGTCGTCCTTGTTTTCGGACGCGAGGCAAAAAAAGGTCGCAAAAAACCGCTGCGAAGATTCACAGGACTCTTGCGTCAAATGTCGGGATCAGGTACGAATCACTTGTTGACGAATTCGGACAAGCCGGTTGGCGCCGGTTTGATCCCTCGAAAAGCCCCGCATCTAGCGGGGTTTTTTATTGCGCTCGCATCTGCCTCCTAATTTTTCTTATCGTCGATAGACGCTTCGCCGATTCTTTTGATTCGTGAAGAGAATAATCGAGATCGGCCGAATGACTGGTATTTTCGGCAAATCACCAAAAAAATAAGTCATTGATGGTTAACAGCGTGTTAACTAAGCTTTTACTAAACTTAACGGCGATTCGTTTGGAGGCTGCTATGGATACAATTGCTGAGATCAATTTGCTTCGCGAGCGTGCGGATCGCCTTGTTACGAAGACCCGCGAGAGTCTATTTTCGTCCGGTGATGAGCGCACACTCGATGTCGTTTATAAAATGACGGATGTCACCGAGATGGTCGGCCGATCGCAATCCTCGATAGTACGCGCCGAGCGCGAGGGCCATATCCCTCCGGCTCTAAAGCGGGAGACAGGACGCCGAGCCGGCTATTCGCTTGAACAGGTCAACGAAATTCGAGATTATTTTCGCACGAGGCCGTCTCGTTCTCCAACCGATGAACCGGTGATTGTATCGTTTCAGAATTTCAAGGGCGGCGTCGGAAAATCAACGCTCGCTGTCCATGCCTCTCATTACTTCGCGATGAAAGGCTACAAAGTCCTTATCGTGGACGCCGATCCGCAGGCGAGCACTACCCTCACTTTTGGTTATAATCCTGACCAAGACGTCGCCCCGGAGGCGACCCTCTACGGTCTCATGGTCAGTCCGGAAGACTACAACATCCAAGAGATTGTTCGAGCGACGCATTGGCCCGACTTGGATCTGATCCCGGCCAATCTCGACTTATTCAATGTCGAATATGAGCTTGCTGCCCAACTGTCGAAAGACTTTGAGGCGATGTTACGTTTGAAGACGGCCTTGGCTGATGTGGCGCGGGCTTATGATGTGGTGATAATCGATCCGCCCCCTGCCCTCGGCATGATCAGTCTTAGCGTCCTGCAGGCGGCGAATGCGATGATCGTCCCGGCCCCGCCGAGCATTGTCGATTTCTGTTCTACGTCATCATTTTTAAAGATGACGAGTTCTGTGCTGCAGACGATGGAGCAAGCGAATCAAAAGGTCGATTACAAGTTCATTCGATTCTTGGTGACGAAAGCTGATCTCGCCAAGGCGGCTCAGGCTGAATTGCGGGAGATTATGGGCAAAGTCTTTTCGGACAATATCCTTGAGACCGCCCTCCTCTCATCGGTTGCTTATGACGAGGCCGCGCTTGATATGCGTAGCCTTTATGAAGCAACGGGACCAAAGACAAAATCCTATAATCGTGCGCGCAGGAACTTGGATCAGGTCTTTGCGCAGGTGGAGTTGGAAATTCGCAAAACCTGGCCGTCCCACTCGGCTCAATTGCGTGAACTAGGGAGAGCATAATGGCGAGAAGAAAAAGCGTATTGTCTAGCGTTGCGGACGAGGTCGTTGGCGAAGAAGTTGAGGGATCTGTTGCGCCCCAGGAGAATTCATTTCGCCGTCGCATGTCTCTTGTCGGCGACATCTCATCGGGTCGAGTTGATGCGAAGAGAACCCGTTTTGTAGAGCCTGAAAAATGCGGCTTATGGGAGCATCACAACCGGCTCTACCATCTGCTTACGCCAGAAAACTGCGCTGATTTGATCTCGAGTATTGAAAGTCGCGGTGAGCAAACGGTCTCAGCGATCGTTCGCCCCGCCAAAGATATCACTGATGGCATTGAGTATGAGATCATCGCAGGCGCGCGCCGGCATTTCAGTGTGAGTCATTTGCGCAATGAAAAAGGACGCGACGATATTTTATATAGGATTGAGGTTCATGATCTGAGCGACGAAGACGCATTTCTCATTTCTGATGCCGAAAATCGCGATCGCGAAGATCTTTCAGATTATGAGCGGGCGCTCGATTACCAAAAGGCGCTGGAGGCATATTACAGCGGCGAAGTCCGCGCCATGGCGCGGAAGCTCTCCGTTAAAGAGTCGTGGCTTCATAAATACCTTCATCTTGCTAAGCTCCCGGATGAGATTGTCGCCTTGGCCCCGGATGTACGCGAATGGCGTCGAGATCATGCCTCGAAGCTTGTGGGGTTTCTTTCTAAGCCTAAAGAATGGAGCAAAATAGAGAAAGAAGCCGAGTCAATTCGGGCCCTGCAGGATGGCGGCGAGCGTGTTGCTAACCATAAACCCCTGTCGGCGAATGAGATCACGAAACGGCTGGTGATGGCTGCTTCTACTAAGGGCAGGGGAGGGGCCGTACAAACTCAGTCTCTGGCGCTTGGCGAATTCGGCGGCGCGAAAGCCACAGTTACTAGCCGCAAGGTGACTATCGATATTCCACGCAAGAAGGGAATGGATGTCGAAGCTTTGCTCGCTCGTATCGAGAGCGAATTTGCCGAGTTGTCGGATCCGACAACAGGCACGTAAGCCATTGTAATTAAATAGAAAACCGGAGTTTTTAAAACACCTTTTGCCTTCTTAGCCGTCCGATAGTTCCGTTCGGCAGAAAACTTAGAGAGGTAAGTATTTGCATCGCTGAAAAGCGACGCCAAACGCAACGTTACACAGAAGCCGACTGAAAGGCCGATACAACACTTTATGGGTGCTGCGAGTAGATAGTAATCAGGGACGATGAAACGGCCATGGATTTTTAGAAATATGGGCTGATATGGACCGATATCGTGGTTTGGGACCACAAATATTGGCGGGATTGTGATATAAGAACTCGAGAAAATCTCCACCGTGGAACGTTTGTTGGGACATTTTTATTTTTGGTCGGGTAAAGTGCGTTGCATTAACAGACTGTAAAAAATTGCTGACTGCTTATGGTAGAAGGGGGGACATGGCTGACACGACGCCACGCGCTTGCTGGTCTTGCAAGCGGGCTGGCGTATCTCGGCCTCCCGAAACATGCTTCAGCGCGCTCGTCGCTTCGTGCCGGCCTAGTATACGAAGACTCCGAAAGATTTTCCGCTATTTACCAGTCGGTCTTGAGGGGTCTTGATGCCGCTTCCGACGATATCGGAAGCATCAAGCGACATTTGCTTCGCCCTGGCATCACAGGCGGAGAGATTGAGGGATGGCTTGCTGATAACTCAATCGATGAATGGGTCTTGATCGGCAAGCGTTCTTGCGACGAGTACAGACGATATGAAAAGTCGCGCCAGGCTTTCACGGCGCTCACCTTCATCGATCCTACTGAGAATAAAAATTTACATGGCGTCTCCCTGGAATTCGATCCGGAGAGGGTATTGCAGACCTTCAAGCGTCTGTTTCCAAGCCATGATCGTGTGCACGTCGTTTTTCGGCTGGGTCGAGATGATTGGCTAAATGAATTGGCCAAAAACGCCGCCGATCGTCTCGGTGTCGACCTGATCGACACAGGGACGCGAGATCTACAAGAAGCGACGGAAACGATTTCTAACATCCTTCGGTTTGGGAACCCGAGGACGGATTGTCTTTGGTTGTTGGGCGCGCCGGGGATAACAAACGCTGATACCGCCCCGACAATAATTGAACGCGCATGGCGCGCCCGGTTTCCAGTCTTCACTGGCCGCCGAGGCGATGTTGACCGTGGTTTTCTGCTTTCCGCGGAACCGAATTTCGTTGAGATGGGGAAGCAGCTTGCGTCGGTTGTCGGGCGTGCGTCACGCGATACGTCCGGCCTGTTGATAGAACCGACGAAGTCACTTCGATTGGTCTTGAATGTGCGTACAGCGCGACGCGTGGGTCTCGAAGTTACGCCGACCCTTCGCGAGCAGATAGACGTGTTGGTCGGCGATGATTAAGCAAATCGGCCATAATATTCGACATGGGAGTTTTCGCGTAAAGCTCCTATTTTGGACGGTCCTTGTGCAGATTGTACTGCTGGGGATGTTTTCAGTTACGCTTTATCGACAAGTCATCAAGAAGACGGAAATTGCGATTGAAGACAATATGGAACTGACCATTAATCAGTATCAAGACGCTTCCCGGTTTGCCTTAATTAGTAGCGCCGAATCAGATCGCTTAGGATTTCTTGAGGGAGTAACTGCAACAGCCGATGTTGAGGCTGCGTTCCTTCTTACTGCCGACGGGACTAAGGTTGCGTCAATTGGTGATTTCTCGGAGTGGAATTTTGAGGGAATCGGAGAGGGGAGGGGCGTTCGTACGCGAATTGTATTCGAAAATGATGACGTCTGGATTTTTGTAGCGCCTGTTTATTCGGTTGATAGCGATGACGCAGAAAGCGCCGAGATGCTCGGATTTCTTGGCGTTAAAGCGACAAAACGGCTCATCAAAGTGCTGGTGCGCGACCTTTGGGGGACAATACTACTTCTAGGCGGCGTTGTGACTATCGCGCTCTTGTTCTTGAATTCGCTAATTTCTCAAGTCTATCTGCAGCCAGTTTCGAACCTCGTTCGCGATATCGCTTCGCTGCGCGGCTCCGATCGATCGGGGCGCTTGGAGCCTGTCGGTTCAGATGAGATCGACAAAGTGGCGATCGCCGTTAACCAGCTTATGGACGAGGTTGGCCGTAAACGGGCGTCTTTAGAGCAAGAGATAGAAGCAAAAACAATCGAGGAAAAAGCCGCTCGTGAAGTGGCTGAAGAGGCGCGCCGTTTGGCAGAGCGCGCCCTGGAATGGCGAGGCGCGTTGATGCAAGTCAATAGCCATGAGTTGTTGACCCCTGTGCGAATACTCATCAACGAATTGGACGAATTTACGCGCGACATTGGTTTCATGGAGGAAGACCCCAACGTTCCGAGGATGGAACGCAGAATGGGTCGAATGCGCACTCAGGTACAGCGTATCGAATCGATTGTGGACGATCTGAATATGTCATACCAGCTAGAGCGAGATACGCTTGAGCCAAAACAAGAGAAAATTACGACTGAAGATATCGTCGGGCCTTTAGTAGAAATGTATACGGAGGAAGCCCGCAGACGAAAGAATCATATCGTATTTGACTATGATCCCGGAGTGGAACTGCTTTTTGACCTGATGATTGCACGACGTGTGTCTGCTAACCTTCTCTCCAATGCATGTAAATTTACGGAAAATGGTGAAATTCGGTTAGCGGTCAATGTTAATGGACGCGGACTTGAAATCGCCTGTCGGGATACGGGCGTCGGCATAGATCCGGAGAAGATTGATTTAATCTTTGAGCCATTGCGCCAAGGCGACATGTCTTCAAGGCGAGTAGCAGATGGCATGGGATTAGGCTTGTCGATTGTTAAGGGCTTTGCGGATCGGCTGGGAGGAGCCGTCGAAGTCGAAAGTGTCGTTGGCGTCGGCTCGGAGTTTATTGTCACTTTTCCGGTGCAATACGCCTCATGAAGACGTCCTATCGCCCGAGGATCCCATTTGCGCCTGCTCGAAGGAAGTATCCCGGTGACGGAGCCTATTTTCGAGCAGTGGAGGGCCTTGTTGCTATGGTGGCAGGTTTCGCCGTCGTCATAACGAGTTTCCTAGCGTTGCTGAATTTGTTATTTAGTCCGGGTGCCGCCATATACTCGATGGGCTTTTTCTTTATAGCTGGGGTTGTTTTTACTATCTACGGTTGGCGTCGTCTTACAATAAACAACAAGGGCTATTTAGCCGAAAAAAAGTTGGCGACATCCTTCAGCAGATGGAGCGAACCGGGTCAAGAGTTATAAATGACATAGAAGGCCGCGGATTTAATATTGATCATGTGCTAGTGGATAGGCGTGGCGCATTCGCGATCGAGACTAAGTATATTGCGAAGCGAGGGCGTGATCCGAAGATACATTATCGTGATAATGAATTGTATTTGGCCTCGGCGCCGTTGAAGTCCGATGCCCTAACGCAGGCCCGAGCTGCAGCCGGTAATATACGAAAAGTGACCGACCGCATGGGGATTAAGGCTCCGGTACGGGGTGTAGTCTTGATTCCGGGATGGTTTATTGACGGTAGACCGTCTGATATTTCGGATCCGTGGGTATTGAATGAAAATGCCTTCCCCAAATGGGTCGCGAAGGAGAGTGAGAGCTTGTCGCAAGACGACGTGCGCCAGATTTATGATCGTATACGTTTCTATGCGGAGAGATAAATCGACGGTGTGTTCCTGCGAACACGCATTCTTCTCTTGGCCAGCTACGTATTTTGAAACTCTCTCTAAATTTAGTTTGTGGCTTATGCTCGCCGCTCAAACCTGCAGACAATATCAGGGGAAGGACCTAAAGAGACAGCGGCTTTTGGCTTGACCGTTTCTTCGTTAAGGCAGGATATCTGATACCGACGGCAAGTCATTGCCACTATGATTGTGAGTTCAAGAAGCGCTAGTGGCTTTCCGATACAAAGCCGTTTTCCGTGCCCGAATGGCATATAGGCGCAGGTCGCTCTATTTTTACTCCTCTGAGGGGAGAACCTTTCGGGATCGAAATTCGTAGGGTTATCCCAATGTCGTTCATCAGAATGAAGATTAGTCACGCAAATTGGGGAGAGCCGTGGTTTGTCAATCTCGACGCCGTTTAGGAAATCTCCTTCGTTAAGCTGTCGGTCGAGCGCATGGGCTGGAGGGTAAAGCCGTAAGCTTTCCTGCACGACATTGTATGTTTTTGGCAGGGATTTGACGGAAAAACTCTCATCATTGAAGTCGCAGCGTTGCCCTTCTTTGGCGATGATCTCTTGCTGTTCCGGATTTTGGGACAATAAGAGGTAGGTCCAACTGAGCGCTCTTGCAGTAGTGTCCTGTCCTGCAAAATAAAGGATCGAGAGCTGGTCACGGATTTCCTTCTTCGGAAGGGCGGGCTTCAAGGCGAGGAGTTTCGCGGTGATGGATGGATGATCGCTCGGAATGGCGCCTTCGAGAAGGGTGAACACCATCTTCGTGAAGTCTCGGTTTGCTTTGTCGACCCTTAGCTTACCAGGTGTCGGCAGTGCGCGTAGCGGGCCGCGCAAGATTGTGTTCCGGATGAATTGCCCAAAAAGTTCGTCATTTACGGTTTGAAGATCCCCAAGGGCTTTGCGCCGCTCATCAGCGTTGATGAGGTCGCCGAATAGAAGCTCGCCCATGATGTCCTGGATGAGGAGGCGTGAATTCTCTTCAGCCGCGAATGTGTCTCCTGCCTGGCTCATGTCCGTTAGCCATTTGTCGGCCGCATTGACTATGATCTTCGTCCAGTAGGGAACGTTTCGTGGGTGGAAATGCTCGATGAGATAATCGTGCTGTCGTTCCCATTCTTCACCTTCGGCGGAGATGATGGAATCGCCGAAGACGAGGCCCAACATTTTTGAATATTGACTTTTGGTGACTGCCGGCTCCGGGGCCGTCATAATTTTCTTCACGTCGGCCGGATCTGAAAACAGCAGTGCGGGGACTGGCCCGAAGGCCATTGACGCACGATCCCCCCTGGTTTCCTTGATCTTCTTAAATCCCGCTGGGACGTTTCGCGAGACGGTCAACAGGTCTCCAAATAGTTTCATGACTCGCCCTTAGAAGTTTAGATTGATGCCGCCTCTGAACACCCGTCCTTCTAGGGGGAAATCGCCTGGGGCGAAAACGCCGTCAGCGGTCGGGCTGAATAAGTCATTATCGAACAGGTTACGGGCGACGAACATGAACTTGACGTTGGACCATCTTCTGGTGGTGTAGGCGATGGTGAAATCGGTGCGAACATAACCATCCAGCGCCGGCCGCGGATCGAACGGCGTTCTAGCTCTGTCGCCCACATATCTGACGATGACGTTTGCATCTACCTGTTGTGTTGGCTTCAAACCAACGTCAACAAAGGCGATATGTCTCGGTACATTAGCGACCCGTGAACCGTCTGATTCATGCTCGGCTGTTTGAAAAGCGTAATTGGCGTCGATCTGAAGCCAGTTGGTGGGTCTCGCGATACCCTCGATTTCGACGCCATATCCCTCTCGACCGTCCACATTTGCGAATGTCGGCGGCAGATCGGGCGGATCCACGACGACGATTTCGTTTTCAGTAGTGATGCGGTAGGCTGCGACTTTTCCTTCAAAACGATCAGAGAATTGATGGTTGATAGATATTTCAATCGTGTCGATCATCTCTGGATCGAGATCGGGGTTTCCGACGGCGACGATCCCTTCTGCATTGGCGAAGGCCTCGATAAATGTCGGTGCACGGAAAGCGGATCCGTAAAGTAGCTTTACGGTCGTTGACAAGTTCGGCGCCCAAACAAGGGATGCGCGAGGATTGACTGTTCCTTCATTGCCGCCATCGTCAAAATACTGATCGAAACGCGCACCGACAGTGAGGGTCAATGCTTCATTGACCTGCCACTCGTCTTGTAATGACACATATCCTATTGTGCGCGTATTGCCGCCGGCGGTAGGGGTTTGTCCTAAGCCTTCTACCCGGAGGAGCGAGCCGTCCGTGGCGGGCACGAAGCCAAATGGCGTCAATGCGAAATTTCGTTGTTCGTTTACGTTAAAGGCGCGTTGATGGGCGAAGCCTGCGCCGGCTCGGATGGTATGACGTTTGAATTGTTTCAGTGCTGCAAGATCGCCGCGCGTGTCAGATGTTGTATAACCGAAGCGATTAATGGCGTTGAAAGGGAACAAGAAAGGCGGCGCCGGTGTCGCGGCTCCTTGTGGCGCGAATAGTTGAGTTAGGCCAACGTCGTTCACTGTCGTTGAGAGTTTCCCTTCAACAAGATAGTCGTTGATAGACTTCTTGTAACGTAGCGCTGCGCCTCCGGTGATAACGTTGCGTTCGCCAATCGGATCGAGAACAAAAATAGAGCCAAATGTTTGGCCGTTGTTGAAGAAAGACTGTAGCCAGAAATCAGCGCTGACGGCGCCGCCAGTGTCGACATTGAGCCGCCCAGCGATGGACGATTCTGTTTCGTTGATAGGACCTGGTGCAAAACTGGATGACACGCCTGCGAGAGCATCGAAGACCGATTGGGCGTCTGATGGAATAATGTCGGCATTGCCGTTTGTACGGTAGCCCTCGAGCGATCCTGAAAACTTCCATCCGCCGATATTTCGTGTTGCGATGGCGTGTCCGCCAAACGTCCCGAAGGTTCCGCCAAAGGCGCCGATCTCGTTGGCGTTTGTTTTGGCGCGGGTTTTGGTGATGACGTTGATGACCCCGGCGAAAGCGTCAGCGCCGAAGATCGCGGAGCCTGGTCCCCGGACGATTTCAATTTTTTCGATATTGAAGACGAGGGGCCGCCACGCGATAGAGCGCCCTCCATTGACTGGTTCACCGATTGGGATGCCGTCTACCATGACAAGCACTTGCGGGTTTAATTCGTTATAGATGCCGCGAAAGACGAAAATCGGGTCGCCGACTCTGTTTTTTTCAACAACGACGCCGGCGACGCGGTCGAGAACCTCATCGACTGTAATCGCGCCGAGCGCTTCGATTTGTTCGCGGGTGATCGTGTTTACGACGGCCGGCGCGAGTCTTTCGGATTTTTCGTATCCGGTCGCGAGTTCGACAGCGCCGCCGAAGAGCGTTTCAAGGTCGTCCTGGGCGTTCGCTTGTGTACTGATGAATAGCGAGGCTATCGTGATCAGAGATGTTTTACGCACTACTCAATCCCCCATTACGGTGGTTACTCACTGTTTTCGTCGCCAAGCGCAGCGACGGCGCTTGCTAATCTGTGTTGCGCGACCTGATGGCGTCCGGATTTTATCTCCGAACGTGCGGCGTTCATAACGGTCAGCAAGCGATCCTTGTCGTTATGAGATTGTCTTGCCCGCGCGCTTTCTTTGTCGAAGGCGCTTTCGAGATAGAGCTCCCTGCAGGCTTTCTCTATATCTGTGAGGCTTGCTTTTTTACTCATAAATCGAGACACGCCAGATACGGTTAATTCAGTGTGCGTCTTTGGCTCAGCGTGCGCCGTCAGCGCGATTATCGGAATTAGATTATCGAGCTTTCTTACTTCACTGGTGACGTCCGCGCCGCTGATACCTGGCATCATGTAATCAGTAATAATGATGTCGGCGCTTTCTTTTTCAAAAATATCAAGGCCGGTCTGGCCGCTTAAGGCCGTCTGCACGGAAAACGCGCCGCTCAAATAATCGCGTATTTGATCAAGGTAATCAGGATCATCTTCTATTATTAATAACCTTGGCTTCGGCGTGTCCTTGATTGCTACGCGGATCTTGTCAGCGATTTGGTCGATATTTTTATACTGTAGCGTTGTTACGGCGTAAGATTTGGAGAAACGGTCATTATCGCCGTTGTCGTCGCTTGTGATGATGACGATCGGCAAAGCCATGGGACAAATATCGCCAGACCTTATGAGTGATACGAGACCATGATGATTGACGCCGTCAAAGTCTTCGCACGCAACGAGGCAACCCCATGATTCGTGCTGCAACTTGGCAATGAGCGTGTTTGCTGAGGTGACGCGCATGCTTCGAAAGCGATCGTCGCCGCGCAGTATCGTGTGCACCGCGTCGCCAGCATTTTTATCCCCGATCGCGATGATGACGTCTGTTATGGATGTTACTTCTTGCATAGTAGCGCGTTACTTCAAATCTGTTTTCAACTGTGGGGATGAACCCCGTTTCCGTTTCTTGTTTCAAGTCGATGTTCTCTGATTCGACGTTTCGCCAGGTTAAGGGTCGCGGCGGAGCCCAGGAGGTGTCTCGCAATCGAATGGGTTTCAGTGTCGCGCGCGTGCGGCGCTAGTTCCGATTTCAGCCATCCGACGATTTCATCTCCAATATCGGGGATCCTGTTTTCGTCGTCTTCGTCCGAATGAAGCAGCATGTATGCTATCAAAAGAGTGTTAAGGGATGTCCCTGTGGTTCGTCCGATGTCTTCAAGACGATCCATCGATATATGCACCCTGCCGCCGATCATTTTCGACACAGTTGATGGCGTAATATCGAGGTCGGCGCTCAAGACCTTATTCTTAACGCCGAACACTTCCATCCAGAGGGTGATTAAATCTTTCAAATCTTTCATAACGACCCCCCCATCTTTGATGGGACAATTTATATTGGCGGAAAAAAACGCAAATGTGAAGATCGATGGGTCAAAAAGTGATATCAACGCGTTTGCCATCTAAGGTGTACGAATACGTAGTGGTACTGCAAAACTGTGATAAAAACAGTAGATTAACTAGAAAATGAGCTATTCGATGGGTCAAAAAAATAGCAGCCTTGTTGGCGCGATAACCCTTCCGGATGTAATTCACGCTGCGGATGACGGTGATGTGGTTGATTTAGCCGTGGCCGACTTCCTCGCGATCGACCCTATCGCTAGCGTAAGGCGACGGGCTGATGCGCCGATTGAACCTTCATCGCCAATGGTCAGCATCGCACTGGTTGGCGATAGGGCGTTTATTGTTTCAGGCATTCGTCGCCGCCACTTGTGGCTTGTCGATTCCTCATGCGCGCCCGAAACTCTCCACGTCGCGGTGCATCGCTGCAGCGATCATGACGCCGCTTACCGCTTGTATCGGCGCTATGAAAGAGCTGGCTTCGACGATGACTCTGTTGCGCAGATTATGGCCGGCTATCAGGACAACGGGCTGAAATTGTCTTCGACCCGCTTGAAAGATGGTCGGATCGCCAACGCCCTATATCTGGCTTTTCGCGGGGAGTACGGATCTGAGGATGACGACCGTGAGCCGATGAACTTGCGAAAGGCGATTGGGTGCGTCCGGGACGAATTGGTTTTTTTGGACAACCTTGGATGTCCGAGCCGGGTCTTTTATTCCGGCGTATTGGCCGTCGCCATTTTGGGTCTCGCTGTCGACCCCCGTGCGCGTGGTTTTGTGGAGCGGATCGCGCGCAAGCAGGGTAACAAGCGCGATGGGCTAATGGACCCGGTTGAATGCGTCTTATTCCTTGTGACTTTGACGGATATGATGGATCGCAGTCAAACCCTGAATTACCAGCCGGAATTGTTTCGACGGTGTCTGCGCGCCCTTGAGGCCTGGCTCTCAACCTCGGCCGTACAAGCATTGAATGAACCCCCGTCGGCTCATTCATCTTTCTGGTTTAAGGGAAAACTCAGAGAGCATGACCCATCAACTTATGTACGCTCTTTCAGAGAAGAGAAAAAAATCCTCAATCAGGTAGACTTATAACGACGCTCGGCGCTTGCGATAAGGCTCAACGGATCCACTGGTGAAATTGGATGGGCGAGGCCAGCTACGCTGGTCTTCGCCGCTCCTGCAAGGAGTGGGGGTAACGGGCCGCAGGGAATTGCGCGGCGGGCGCAGGCGCGTTCGCGCCGAGCCTCGGGCTGCCGCGCCCTTGCGGCGCGTTGGGGGCGAAGCCCCTTTATTTAAGACTCAAAAGTGCAAATTTTTTTTGGCGCGACACAAAACCTCGCTGACGCGACACAAAATCCGGCTGACACGACACAAAACCCCGTTGACGCGACACAAAACCCGGCTGACGCGACACAAAAAGCCGCTGACGCGACACTCTTTTTGGGTTCAAAAAATAAAAATGGTCTTATAGCCTTAACTCATCAATACGGTGATGATCTCGAAACGGATCAATTAAAAACCGAAAAAAATCGATAGGAGCGGGCGCATGAAAATGCTGCTTTCGTTGACGATATTCTTGTGCCTTGGCTGTGCATCGAAGCCAGTCAACGTGATTGAAGCCGACGCTAGCGTATCAAAGCGCGAATACGTCGTTCCGCAATCCGGCCAATACGTAATCAAGGAATAGAACGATGTCTAGGTCTCTCTTATTAAGCGCTGCTGCTATTATTGGCTTATCGTCTACTGCTTATGCCGATAATGCGCCGGATAACAATGCTGCTCTTGATTTTGTTGCTGAAACACAAGAGCGAATGAAGACCACGTTTCATAATCTGGCCATTACGGATTATCGTCCGTCGCCAATCCCCGGACTCTTCCAAGCAGACGTTGGCGGTCGAATTATTTATTACTATCCGGGCCAATTGACCGAAGATGGCGACGAAGCTGTCGAGGAAATGCTTATATTCGGGCAAATCTTCGATGCCACAGGTAATGACCTGACGTCGCAAGCTGTTCAGGAGCGCCAACAGCTAAAGTTGAGCCAAATCGATTTTGATCAGGCGCTTGTTATAGGTCCAGAAGGCGCGCCGGAAGTTGTGGAGTTTTCCAATCCGAGCTGCCCTTATTGCCGGGTATTAAATAATTTCTTCAATGTTGAAGCCGAGTCCGGGCGACCTGTCCGTAGAAAGATTGTCCTTACGGCCTACAATGAAGGCGATTTAAGAAAATCAGAACATATTCTCTGCGCGGAAGACCCCGCCCGCGCGCTGGACGAGATTTATGGGGGGGCGGTGTCTGAGTTGAATACGTGTCCTGATGGGCGCGAAAAGGCTGAGGCGCACGCCCTGATGTCGAGAACGGTGGGTATTCAGGGGACGCCAACCCTCTGGCTCGACGGCCGCCCCGTTGAAGGGTTTCGGCAAGGTGAAATCGTGGCGTTCCTTAACTCAAAGAGGAGTAAATGATGAAAGCGCAAGTTACTCATGCGTTGAAAGCGCTGAGCATGAAGAAGAAAGCGGTATTGGCGGTCGCGGCGTCCGGTTTGATGACGTCGAGCGCGATGGCGTTCACAGCTCCGGCGGCCGGTTCGCTCGGTTATGATTTGTACGATATTGTCGTCAATCAGGGCATTCTCGGACCCGTCGGGTTTATGGCGGCTGTCATCATGCTTGTCATTGGCGCCGGTTCGCTTGTGCGTGGCGCTGTGTTGCCAGGCATTTTTGGCATCATTGGCGCTGCCGCCGTGTTTTCGGCCGATCAGGTCGTTACCACCCTGGGCTTCGTTATCTAACGGCGAAAGTCCTCCCCCGAGAGAACGACGGGTCCTCTAGCATTTTGGACAAACGCCCAAGCTGGGAGCACACCGTTGCAACGCCCTAACCCCCCCCCCACGCCTTGCGACGGAAAGGGCTCGTCGTTCTCTCAAACCTTCAGTGAGCTGATATATGCGCGCCCGAGTTCCACAGTTTCTTCATTTACCGCCGCAAGTATTGTGGTTTGACACACACGAGTTACTCATACTTGTCGCCGCTTATATCGGTTCGCTTTTCCTCAAGGGGTACGCCTGGGTTGGCATGATGGCGTTAGCCGTCGTGGTCATTCGTTTCAAGCGGCAAAAGCCAAGAGGATATATCGCCCATCTGTTTTATCGAGCCGGATTGTTTCAGTTGAAGCATTATCCGGCGCCAATAGCGAGCCGTTTTGATGAGTAGTACAGCCGACTTAATCGACGACAACTCGTCGTCAGCGGAAAAGCCTAGCAGACGGTTAGTGAGTCGTTTTTTACAAGATTCATCCAATCTTTGGGCGGAAAACCGAATATTGAAATTTACCAGCGTTGCTTGTCTGGTAAGCGTTTTGCTGATGTCTATAGTCGTTGCTGGTCAGGCGAACCGGGTACGTACGATAGTCGTGCCGTTTGGGGGGAATAGCGGCGATCTATTGATCGTCGGAAACGAACCATCCGTTGAATATTTAGGCAGTATCGCGCGAAATGTCGTTCAATTAACAGGGACATATACTGCAGCGACTGCTGAGCACCAGTTCAATGAAGTTCTCAAATTTGTTCATCCATCCGTTTACGAAGCGACTCGCGCTGATTGGAAGAAGCTTGTCGCAAGTCTTCGAGATTATCGTGATGTGAGCTTCGCGACTTATGTCCTGCCGCAAAAACCTATCGAAGTAAGCGGCAGCAAGATCCGAGTGCCCGCCCAGCGGTCTCGTTATCTAGGCGGCAAGTCGTCAACAGAGGTCGGCACAGTTGTCATCGATTACGTGGTGGAAAACGGACGTTGGTGGATGACCTCTGTCGAATTTGTCGGCCCAGGATCGAGAGGAGCCACAGATGGCTAAGCAAGAGTTGTGCATCGCCGCGATGATCTTATTTGCGACCGCAGTCAAAGCCGAAGAGCCGGGATACGGGATGGTTGTCTATCCAGAAAGTCCCGTTGGCGTCCCTTTGTCTAATCGGGACATCAATCGTTTCGTTTGTCAGGGCGGCGGCATGGAGGATGTTAAATTTTCTGCTGAAAAGGGCATTCAAGGGGAAGGCTCGGGTTCCGACTTCTACGTGAAGTTTCAGATGATCGAGCTTGAAGGCAAGCGGAGCTACGTCACGGCTCGGTCTGAATTTTACATTAAATGCGCGGGGAAGACCTACACGATATTTGGCGAGCCAAAAAATATACGCGCGCAGACTGTATTCTTAGGCGGCGGCGGGCCTGACAAAGCGGCTACGAATGTTGCTGTCTTTAATCCATTGTCTGACGAGGAGCGCGTCATATCGATTACGCATGCGATTATGAAAGAAAAAGTGCCGGCTACTTTTTCAAGGATCGTTTCTGATGAACCCTATCGGAGCGGTATCATTCCGGGCGCCGATATTCGGCGGCGAACACATTATCGAATTGAAGGCACGGGGCTTTCTGCAGCTGAATATCTTATCCGAGCTGCGCGTCCGATGCGCCTTAATGAAATGCAGTTTTTGTCGCGATCATTCGGGCGCTCTATTTATGGCATCACGCTGCAGTCGCATGAATTGTCAGCGGGGGATGTTGGTCGCGTGGTGATTGTCTATCGAGGAGCGGCCCAATGAATATTCGGCAACGATTTGACGCGCTACCGTCCAAGAGACGACAGGGAATAATCGCCGCTGGCGTTATAGGTGTTGTAGCAGTTGGTGGTCTGTTCGTATACGGCATGAAAACCGATCGAAAGGCAGAGGAGGCGAAGACAGCCGATATTGGCAAGGTCTCCATTACGTCGGATCTTCTGGAGGAGACGCTTAAGGAACGCGTGGAAGGCCGAGTGAACGAGTTGGAGGGCGACAATCAGGAGATCAAGAATCTTCTTGGCGAGATTGTCGACCAACTCAATCGTGACAAAGCGGAAAGCGAGAAAAAACTCCGCGGTTTAAAGGACGGGTTGGATAAAACGCGCGCACTTGCCGAACGTGAAACTGAACCTGCTGAATCTGAGACAGTCGAAAGCGATGATGTCGATTTATCGCCTAGAAATGAGTTATCTCGCCTGGGCCGCGTTGTTGCGCCGACATATCCGCCTGCGCCAGGTTCGCCGCCCGGCGGAGCCCCGGTGGGCGCCGTGCCACCAGCCGGTCTACAATCGGCGACATATACGCCAGCTGAACCCCCGCAACCGCAGGTCGTCGGAGCGATATCCTCAGGCCTAATTGCGCAAGGGTTTGACGCGCCTGAAAAAAAAAGTCCGAACCAGGAAGACGGGATCTATTTACCACCTGGTTTTATGAATGCGAGGCTGCTGACGGGTGTTGACGCGCTTGTTTCTCAAGGCGCCACGGGAAATCCTGAACCAATTATGGCGCGCGTTCAGGCGCCGGCGGTTCTTCCCAATCATGTTCGTGCGAACCTTCAGGGCTGTTTTGTATTAGGTTCTGCGACCGGCAGTCTTGCAAAAGAGCGCGTCGAGGTCCGTGCTGTTTCCCTTTCCTGTATAGACTTCCAGGAAAGGGCGGTGATTGACGTCCCGATCAAAGGTTATTTTGTCGACGTTGACGGCAAGAAGGGTCTGTCGGGGCGTGTCGTTACGCGGTCAGGCGCATTATTAGCGCGCTCCTTTATCGCCGGGGTGTTGTCTGGTTTCGGCGAGGCCGTCCAGGCGAGCGCTGGAACACGGGCGGTGTCGCCTCTCGGCGAAGTTCGCTCTTTCGATGCGGCTGATGTGGCGACAGCTGGGCTCGGCGGCGGGGTCAGTCAAGCATCTGAAGATTTATCTGAATTGTATCTGGAGCTTGCTCGACAAGCGGGGCCTGTCGTGGAGGTGGGCGCCGGCAAGGATGTCGTTCTTGTCATTCAGGAAGGCGCAAATATCAACATAAGGAGAGACGTCAATGTTGCTCAATAGCATAAGATTGGTAGGAGCGGCGGCTTCTGTGGCGTTGTTATCCGGATGTGCGTCATTTCTACCCTACGAAGATGACTTCGCATGCAAAAATGATGATCACGGAAAATGTATCCATCCTGAGGCCGCCTATCGTGAGGCTGTTGCGGCGACAAGTCCCGATGCTGGCAGCGGTGAAGTCGAGGTGTCCACGAGGCGTCGTGTCAAAGCCGGGCGAAAGAATCGTCAAGGCCCCGATCTAGTTTTGGCGTCGGGAGGATATGAAGGCTATCAGGACGCCATTTACGATCAGTTGTCGGTAATGATTGACGAGCCGGTAACGCCGATGGTTGCGCCGGCCAAAACCGTACGAACACTAATATTACCGTATGCCGATGAAAATGCGCAAGGGCGGCTGTATATGCCGCGTTATGTTTTCTCATTGCTGGAAGGACCTAAATTCGTTCTTGGTGATTACCTCATGAATGGCGAGCGTGATCTCGCCGGCACGATCGCGCAGGGAATGTTCAAGGGCCCAGGCGCCGGCGTGACGACCCCTGTGAAATCTGAAGACACAGACCCTGAGGCGTTGCTTCGGTCCGCTCTTCAAGGAGCAGGTTTGGAGTAGGGGGCATGTTTTCGATATTTGGAAAAGATGGCGGGTTAACGCATGGAGAAGTCAGAGCGCAGCTTGAGCGAGAGCGCTTTTCTGACTACTTGCCGTGGGCGACCTATGACTTTGACCGACGGTGTTATACGACTATCGATAACGCTTTTGGATATATTTATGAAATAGAGCCCGTTACATATGCTGACGAGACGGTTATAGAGACCATCAACGGCTTATTGAATATCCAGTATCCGAAGGGCACAAACCTACAATTCAATCTGTTTGCGGATCCCTATATTGGGGGATTCATCACCGACTATATGTCGGTTCAAACGCGCCAAGAACATCTCGTTAATGAAAACACGCGTCACTCCGTTGAACATCTGCTTGAGGGGCAAGATGGCCTCGATCAATTACAGGGAATTCCGATACGAAACTTTCGGTGTTTCGTGTCAGTTAAATCGAAGAAGCCCCTGTCTGAGGATCTTCGGTCCGTCACGATAGAGCAGTTGAAGCGGTTTAACGTTCGCTCTGTTCAGCCTGGTGGCGAAGATGGCTTATTGGCGACGATGCGCCGTTTCTTTTCTGATATGCGCGTATCAAAGTCCGGTCAGTATAATGAGAATAACCTCATTCGTAAGCAGGTGCTTGATGCCGGCGCGCCGATTGAGTTCCGGGAAAAAAACATAAGATTTGGGAGCCACTATGGACGTTGTATTACCCCGCAAGCCAATCCGTCTGAAGTAAACCCGCATTCTATTAATCGTCTTGCTGGCGGGATGATGGGTCTTGTTGACGATTCAGAGCAGATTACGGGGCCATTCATCGTTTCGTTGAATGTCATTTTCGATGATCCCTCCATGGAAGTGGCTGCAAAAAGTCAGGTGGTTACGGCGCAGCGCGCCGGAGGGGCTGTCGCCCAGCAAATCGGCAAAATGGTTGAAGAGTTTCATTGGGCGGTTGACGCCGCCAAGAATGAGAAATTCGTCCGTGTTGTTCCGAGTGTGTGGGTTTTTGGCTTTAGCGAACAGGAACTCAGAGACAACGTCGCTCGCGTAAAACGACTGTACGAATCCCAACACTATGCCATGCAGGAGGAATCATATCTTTCCAAGCCCCTCTTTATTGCGTCGCTGCCGCTCGGTCTTTATCTAGACAAAGGAAATCTTGGCATTCTCGACAGGGATTTTATTGTCCCTGCAAAAACGGCGGCGGTAATGGCGCCGATTCAAGGCGACTATAAAGGTGCTGGGCGTCCTGTCTTGGCCTATATAGGGCGCAAAGGTCAAGTTTGTGGCTTTGATCTGTTCAATCCGCTAACGAACAATTACAACTTTCTTGTCTCAGCGGAGTCAGGTGCGGGCAAATCGTTCTTACTGAATAATCTTGCATATAAATATTACGCTTCCGGTTCTGCTGTCCGCATTATTGATATTGGGTATTCCTACGAGAAAAACTGCAAACTGCTAGGCGGGCGGTTTATCGATGTAGGCGGCGAGCGCGTCGTGCTCAATCCATTTGATGTGGCGGCTGGAGACGACAAAGATCGAGAATTGTCGGTTCAGACGGCAGCTAATGTGTTGGCGTTGATGGCGACGTCTGCGGCCGGCACCGTACTCAATGACACTCAAATCAATCTGCTTAAAGGCGCCGCCAAGTGGGTGTTTCGCGAAGGCCGGACCCAGAACGGTATCGACGCCGCTTTTGAATATCTAATGACGTTCCCGAAACATGCGTCAGACATGGAAAGGGAGGCCGAGGACGTACTCAAGGAAGACGCAAAAATTCTTGGCTATAATATCCAGGCGTTTTGCAAAGATGGTGAATACGGACAGTTTTTCAACGGGCCGTCCACCTTGCAAATCCACAATGACGACTTTGTCGTTCTCGAACTGGAGCAGCTGCGCAACTACAAACAACTGTTTTCGGTCCTTGTCATGCAGGTGCTCAATAGCGTGACCCAGGATTTATATTTATCTGACCGGGAACGTTCAAGATTTATTCTTTTCGAAGAGGCGGCGGCGTTTCTGAAGGACAATATGGCTGGCTCTATGGCGAAGACATTCGCCGGCGTCATTGAGGCGGGCTTTCGCAGAGCGCGGAAGTATCGCGGTTCATTTGGTATTGTTCTGCAATCCGTACTCGATCTCGACAGTTTCGGCGACGTCGGTCAGGTGGTCTGGGAAAACGCGGCCACCAAGTTTCTACTGCAGGGACAATCTTACGCGAAGGCGGCGGAAAAGAACGTTATCCCTTATGACGGGTTCGCCCTCGATCTGTTGAAGTCGGTTCGAAATAATAAACCACGCTATTCAGAGATTTTCATTGATTCCACGTATGGGTGCGGGGTCGGCCGTTTGGTAGTCGATCCGCATAGCTACTTTATCAATACTTCGGATCCCGCAGACATCGCAAAATTCAATAAGCTCGTTGGGCGCGGCCTAACGCCGGCTGAGGCTATTGATGTTCTTGTGGCTGGGACTGAGGAGCAGGTCTTGGCCAAGCAAATCGAAAGCCCGGAAATGATTGCGGAAAGGGTCGCGGCGGAATGAGTGAACTTCAAGAAATATTGGGCGGCGATGTGGAGTTTATCCTGCTTATCGCCATGTTTTCCATTGTTATCCTCGGCACGTTTGCGCGCACTTTATCAATCGTACTTCTGCTGACTGTGATGCTGATTATGTATTACCACGTTACCGTTGGATTTAATTCCTTCAGCGAAGAAATATTTCATACGGGGCATTACGATGACAGGGGCGGCATTTTATTGTTCGTGTCGTTTTCCGCATTGGTGCTTGCTTTTATCGTACGATCTTTTTTTGTCGGATATTCGGTATTGTTTGCGATTGCGACCGTGTTCGGCGTTGGCGCTGCGAGCGCGCAGGATCTCGATATTAGGCAAATAGGTGCTGTTTATCCGATCATCGAGCAAGACGCGTTGGAGGAGATCGAGCAGGCGGCAGAAGGCGTTGAGATCACTCTAGAAGACTTTGGCGATAGTGACGGTTGGACGGCGACCCAGTCTCACATATTGCCGGTGGCGACTGAGAACCGTATTAGGGATGTCATTCCGTTTTTTGAGTTGCCCTTCGATATTCCGGATAAAGACGGAAATATCCTTTATCCAAAGGGTTTTACATTTAACCCTCTTGAGCATTTAACGCTGCCTAACGTGTTGTGGATTGCAAGGCCCGAGCAGCTCGATTGGGCGTTTTCCAAGGCGGATGATTTCGACATGATCCTCATGGCCGGTGGAAACGCATTGAAGGAAAGCGAAGCGCGGCGCCATCCCGTGTTCATGCTTGAAGCCCAACTCGCTGAGAGAATGAATTTAGAATTTTCGCCCGCCAAAGTGTGGCAAGAGGGCAATGTTCTTAAAGTACAAGAGTATGACTTAGAGACGCAAGCAATAGAGAGTGGTGTTATTGCGGTAAGCGGGGGGTCTGAACAATGATCCGTCGCGCGCTTGGCGTTATCTTCTTCCTGGTCGCATTTACATCGGTGGAGGCGAATGCATCGCCCTGTAATGACGGTTTCATCAATCCGATTACGAAGACGTCCTGGCAATGCATTTTTCCGATTGAGATAGGGGGTATTCCTATTGGGAAGCGCACGCCGCTCGATAAAGGTAATCCGCGTTCGCCAATTTGTATTTGCCCTTCGAGCTTTGGGATTCCGCTCCCAGGCATTCGCGTAAATTTCTGGAACCCCTCTCGAATGATCGACACGGTTGAGAATCCCGGCTGCCTTATGGCGCTCGGCATCGATGTTATGGGGGAAACAGGGCGGCTCCATGGCACGACACGAAATGACATCAGTCAGGCGTCTTCGAAGACGTTTGCCCAGATGCATTATTACATATCGCCGCTTTGGGCGTTGATCGGTCTGTTCTCAGACTTGCCCTGTCTTCGTGATGAAGGTTTCGACGTCGCAATGATGTCGGAAATACTCCCGACCCATCAAAACGAGGTGCTTGGCGCGATCCTAAACCCAGAGGCCGTTTTGTTCGGTAATCCTGTTGCCGTATTGGCGTGCGTTGCCGATGCGGCGCGTGCCAATACAGGCGGAACCTTTGATCCTCTGTTTTGGTGCATGGGGGGCTGGGGATCAGTTTATCCGCTTGGCGGGAGCTCTACTTCAGGGGATATTGTTGAGGCGAATGCTGCGATTGCGGCGAAGGGCATCTTTCTCATGGGGCGCCTTGGCCTCTTGAGAATTTACGATCGAAGCGGATGTTTTGAGACGCCTGCGCCGATTTGGAAAAAGTCACGTTTCAAGTTGCAGGAAATGGAGCCGGTTAAATCTGGGCGATGTGTGAACATCGGTCGTACGGGTCTTTTGTGGTCATATTTAAAGCATCCGCCGCATAAGGATAATTATGCCTGGAATGTATTCGAGAAGGTGTTCTGTTGTGTCACGCCTTAGGAGACTTTCTCGAAAGATCTGCGTATTCACGACGATTGGCGTGTCGATGAACTCTATCACTATAGTTAACAGGTGCCTGTGTGCATCCCGTTTAATTGCGTTTTCAATATTGCTCGCCCTTGGGAGTACAAGTGCGGCGATGGCGCAAACGCCGGCGCAGCGTGCACAGGACGTCGTTGACGCAACGAAGTCGAACTGGGAAGACTATGATGCCGTCGAACAGAACCTGTCGACGCCCCTTAATGAGGGGGCGAATTTCACGACATTTGACGGCGCGAATACCTTTACCAAGCCGATCGCCTGTCTTGCGTCGGACGCTTTTTTAGAGGTGTTCGCGGCGCCCGGCGCAGGCGGTGATTTATCGCCAGTGATCGTCAGGCAAGATACGAATTTCGACGGTGTTTTCGACGTCACCCAGAACCTTCCTTCACCGGTTTCGGGCGTGTGTGCGAATGGCGTTATTTCCTGTTCTCCGGGAACATGGGCGTCATGCCAACCTTATGCGTGGTCCGCCGATTCTGCTTCATTTGCTCTGGGCCTGACGCCGGTTCCTCTTGAGGATCTTGGCGGATGCTATTGCGTGAATGATTCCTGCGGGACGAATCTCGCATTTCTCAATGAACATACGATACTTTCCGATTTGTCCGGCGGGATGGCTGGCGCGCTGTCTCAGGTTGATCCGCGTTTTGCCGTTTCTACGGTTGGGCGTGCGCCCTTTCAGGTTACTCTATCAGGGCAGTCAACGACGGCGTGCCGAACCCCGCCGGATCTTCCGCAGACGGTTTATGATACCAACCCGTCGGCGTTGACGCCCGATGCGACAGCAGCTGCGGCGAGCGATCCGATTTTCAATATTGTCTCTAATCTGCCTGCAGGCGCGTCGACGGCGACAAATGACGTCATGTGCGAAATCGAAAAGCTCGCTGTCGTGGATGATGATGTTGGATCGATAGTCCAGGTTAGCGGATCCGGTGAATATTCGATTGATATTATTAGCGCCAATGAGATGGTGCTGACGCTGGGACGTGAAGGTAACAACTACCTTAATGAAAGCTGCACGACGGGTTACATCGATAACTACACGATTCAGGTGACCAATCCCGCGGCTCTGGTTTCCGCGGTCTTGGAAAACGGGCGAACAGATGATGACCTTCAGCTGCATCGCGATGGAATGAATCTAGTTTTTGCTAGGCGTTCAAATTTCACCAATTATACGGGCGACCGACCGGGCTCATGTAGTGGGAACAGGAATGATTCCTTTACGGTCAATCTCGATCTTACATCGATATTCGCAGACGGCGATCCGCATGATTTTCGGCTGCGCGCCTTGGTTAGTGGGAAAGGCGAGCGATTCCTGAAGATTCGGTTCCGTACGCAATGCGCGGTGAACCGGTCTATCGTTGACACTTGTGCAGGGTTCGCTTCGAACCCTCAATGCAATCTTCATCAGGAAGTCGTTGATGGGGTACAGACCTACCAAAATGGGGCGGCGACAGGACTGACGCCACTGCCGTCGACGCGATCTCTTGGCAGTGGCTCTTGTGTTATTGATGTCACTGAACCGTGGTGGCGTCGGGACCGGACATATCGATGCACCGCCACGGGTACGGGATCTGATTTGCCGGTGCCCGATCTCGATCGCGTCACCTATATTTATGAAAACTCAACGAGTTCGACCTGGCAGGATCAGTATACGGATGCGTCTGGGATGGTCGTAAACGCCACCGGCGCGCTTAATCCACCAGAGCCCGTTGTCGTCGATGAGTGTGAAATGGTCTGCAAAACCACGCGGTCCTATCAAAACTCCCATGTGACGAAATCCGGCACCGCCGGCGATCATCAGGCGGACCGTAACGACCTTGAATTTGCTTTTCATGCCTGCAGCGCCGGGGTTTGTCCGGCAGGGCCAGGCGAAACCGTCGTCACGCCTTGCGGGTGTGTCGACACATTACAGGACGCGCTTGTCATGATGCAGGCAGTGAGGCTTGGCGCAAGAGACTTGATATGTACGACCGGCACACCACAGCCTTTTTAAGGGCGTTTATCGTTTTTTGGTTCGCGGCTATTGCACTGGTGCAGCCGGCGACAGCACAATTTATGTGTTTTCAGGACCTCGACGCCGATGGCGATTTCGACGGCCTCAACGAAAGCGGCACGTGCAGTGTCCCAGGTCTATGTCCGATCGATAAAGTTGCTTGCACGGTTAGTAGCGTGCCTGCATTTGTTTGCCCGACTCCGGGTGAGATCCTGAACGCATGTACGCCGACTGGAGGCTTTTGCGAATATCCGAATCCGGTGGACCCTGTTGATACGTTGCCGGCCCCGTGTGTTGCCAATCCCACGCCCCCGCCAACGCCATCCTGTCCGCTCGATCCTGCAGTCCCTTGCGTCATCGACACAGACGGCGTTTCGAAATGCTCACTCATTCCGTGCCAGGACGTCTCGGGAACGCCGACAGTAGACGAATCGCGACCCCGCGAGCATGTTATTGATGACGGTGCGCGCGACCCATTTGGCAATTGCGTCGATGAGCTCAGGATTTTCAACGGGTTTGAAATGGATTGCCGGCCGCCCGGATTGCAAACCGTCTTCATGAATTGCTGTAAGGATCGCGGGCGAATTATTCATGATTCGACGGGCGGCGGCCTAGCGGGATCGATTACAACCGCTCAGGGAACGATACAGGGTTTCACGGCGATATTTTCCGGCATGAAAGCGGCTCATGCGGCGTTCCAGGCTGGCGCGACGGCGTCATCTGCCGCGTCATCGGGTGCGTCCGCTTTTATTGGGGCGTTTGATCCAACATCGCTTGTCGCGGCGGCCGCGATCGCGTTGATCGTCGATCTTCTTAATCTCGGATGCGACGCCCAGGATATGGAGACCGGAACATTGCGCGGGTCCGGTATGTGTCACGAGGTAGGCGAGTATTGTTCTGTTCGCATATTCGGCTGTGTACAGAAGAAAAAGGCCCATTGCTGCTTTAATTCAATGCTTGGCCGGATCATTCAGGAGCAGGGACGCCCGCAACTGGCTGCATTTACAGCGCTCCCGGATATTTGGGGCACGCCTGAAGATCCCATATGTCGCGGTTTCACGCCGGAGGAATTTCAGGCCCTTGATTTCTCGGCCATGGATCTCAGCGAATACTACGGCGAGCTCGCGCTCGAGGCTGAAGCCGCAATGCAAACCTACGTACAGGATGGTATCGATGAATATACGACCACAAACGGCGTCAATTAACGGCGCGATCATTTTGTCGTTGGCTTTCGCGATGGGCGCGGCGGCGCAGACGGATGATGATGCCGTCGATCCGCGCGCGCACAGTGAAGAAATCAATGACGAGGACGTCAACCGACTGTCTGATCGCGCGAGAGACGCAGCAACAGCGATTAGCGAACGTGCGTTGGAAGATACAGAGATAACGTCGAGGGCGAGGGCGACCGCGGAGGCGGCGCAAAGCGAGGCCATGCAGGCGCTCATTAATGAGATGTCGCCTCAAATCTTGCGCGTGCTTGGCGTTGAGGACGAGGCGGGGACAGCGTCAGATCATTCAGCCCCCCCAAATGATCGACCGGAGCTTGCGTTGCTCGTGTTCGCCTCGTCCTCAATTCCTTTGGCCACCATGCGAAGCTATGCAGCGCAATTGGAACATATCGATGGCGCCATTGTTTTTCGCGGCGCCGTTGGCGGTCTCAAAAAACTCGGTCCAACCGTTGATTACATCATGGACGTGTTGCGGGTCGATCCGAACTGCAAAGGCGTCGATTGCGATATGCGGGAAGTCTCCGTACTGATCGATCCCATATTGTTTCGTCAGTCGGGTGTCGAGATGGTCCCGGCCGTCGCTGTCGTCGATCAGGATCCATTCAAGTCGTATTGTGAACGTGAGACCGAAAAAGCGCTAAGCGGTGTTTGGCGACTGACTTATGGCGACGCCTCCCTTCAAGGTCATCTGGATGCTCTTACGACACTTGGAGACTTGCGTGCGCGAAGGCTTTCTCTCTCGTTGGCGAAGGAGTCATTGCAATGAAAATTTCGCAAGCAAAGCTCGTTCGATATTTTCAGGTTATCATCGTTTTCGGCGCAGCGCTCGCGTGTCTTGTGCCGCTAATGGGACGGATTGTTTTAAATGGGACACCATCCGTTCCGGCGAACATATTGTGGAAAACCCCCTCACTATCGATAGGCAAAGGCGACTATGTCATGGCGCCGGCCCGTCATGAATATATTCCGCCTCAATATCCGTATTTGACCAAACGTGCGCTCTGTCTGCCAGGAGAGACATTATCTTTTGTCGAAGGCTCATTTCTGTGCGACGGGATTTTACTTAACACGACAAAAACGGAGACCCTTACGGGCGCGCCGCTGACACCCTTCCAATGGAGGACTGGTCCGGTGCCGGAGGGGTTTGCTTTTGTCGGGTCCGACCATCCTGACGGATTTGACAGTCGGTATCTCGGTTTATTTCCCCTCGAAGATCTGGTGCGCCTGGAGCCGTTGCTATGATCATTCGGATATCATTGATCTGCGTCTCTTTTCTTTTTGCGGTCAACTCAGTCTCCATGGCCGACGTCCCCCTTTCGAGGACGGCTGCTCCTGACCAACAAGAGCCAACTGAGGGCTATTGGTTCTATCGCGATCCAGCGCCCGAAGCAGAAGAAGACATTGAGAAGCCAGAATTGCCGACAAAAACGCAACTTGAAAAGATGCGCCCTAGCGAGATCCAGGAACTCCTGAATTCCCAGATGGATTATGCATTGACGGTGCAAACGACGGACGCTGTTGAAGATTACTATCGTATTTTAGATTTCTCTCGGCGTCGCAGCCGCGCTTTCGCGGCTCTCACAAATGTTGTTATGTTGGAAAATCCGGAGCTTAATGCGCGCTCCGCCTATCCTGTGACCAATGCGGGACGAGATGAACTTACGCGCCGCCGCCAGGGCGAGCGGAGCAATCGGTTGATCCGTGAGCGTAATGAATTTGCTTTGATCATGTTCTCCAGCCGAACTTGCGGCCATTGTGCGTCCCAATGGAGCGTTCTGCAACACTTCGCCGACAAAACGGGCTGGATTGTAAACAAAGTCGACGTTGATGACGAGCCGCAGAAAGCCGCGCGATTTGGCGTTAGCGCAACGCCAATCACGGTCATGATCCGCAAGGGTCATCGTCAGTGGTTCACCGTGGCCGTTGGCACAGAGTCCTTTCCGGTGGTTGCTGACAACGCTTATCGCGGCTTGCGTCTCATGAAAGGGGAAATTGACGAGCGGCAATTCTTCAACGGTGAAGGCGATGACGGCGGATTTTTCGATCCGACCGTTTCTGTAAATGAGTGAGGAGTATCATGGCTGAAACATCGATGGACGTGGATATTGTCGTCATTCCGATGCTCGATCACAATGAGGGTCACGAGACTGAAATTGTCACGATCGCGCCATGTAAAGAATGCGACGCGAATCTTTGGAGCGTTATTGCTCAATCGAAAGACGGGGGGCGGATGATTATCTGCGATCGCTCTCGTCGTATGGCCGCCAGTAAATTTGCGGAAGCCTTCAGACGTCAACTGAGAATGAGCGAGCGTTGCGCGCCGAAGATTATGATCAGTCGCGACTATGGTGCAAATCGAGGCGTTCTAGAGATGCGTTGGCGGGACAATCTGGTTAAGGAAACAATGACAACTATTCAACCAACTCATCTCGAGGGGGACGAAGCGGCCGAATACAAAGTGGCTGTCGAGAAGATTATTCTCAATGTATTTCAGCTAAACAAACGATTGCTCCATTCTAGAGCTCACGGCCAATTTGGCATGAGGGCGCGACATGCGATGACGCTTCTTTTGAAGTGGGCTCCGATGACTAATGAAACGATTGGTGGACTGATGCACCGTGATCGGACCACAGTGAGCGCCTCTCTTTCCCGTGCTGCAGCTCTTCTTGAAAAAGACCATCAATGGCGTGGCCAACTAGCGCAGGCTGTTAGCGCGATGGCCGAAAAGTACGATGGATTCAACCCGCATTGGGATGAGACCTGGATTACTTATCAGGAGCTAACCCAATGACTTCATTGGTTTTTGATCAAGTTAAAGCGCGCTTAACAAGAGCATCGCAGTCCGCACTAGACCCATTACCGCGTCATCGCTCGCTTGTATGCGTCAAAAGCCAATTACCAAGCAGGTTTATATTTCTGTCATTACCTAAGGTACTTCCCTTTGCAGTGGGCGCCGCCGCTTGGGTTACTTCGCTAGTCGCATCGTTCGTGCTTGGCGCTTTCACATTATCGGGCACCATACAGTCAACATCTCAAGACTACGCCTTTCCGGAAGACATGTTCATAGACGGCTTCACTGTCATTGATGAATATGACGGTCGGACTGTGATCGCGCTGTTCGATCGTCTCAATGATCTCTCGGTAGAACATGATCGGCGCAATATGCAACACGTTACAGAGAAGTCGGCTCCTTCGAGAGCGGCGCTGAAGTCGCTTGCCCGAAGTGTCGCTGCCGATGAAGGTCTTGATCCTGATCTCTTTGCCCGGCTCGTTCGCTGGGAGAGCAATTATGATCCTAAGGCTGTTTCGCCAAAGGGCGCCATGGGTCTTGCTCAACTGATGCCGGGCACGGCTGCGGAACTTGGTTTGTCGCCTTCGCAATATTTTGAGCCGGAAGCGAATCTACGCGGCGGCGCCCGATATCTGAAAGGCTTAATCGACAAGACGGGCGATGTAAAACTCGCCCTTGGCGCTTACAATGCAGGACTTGCACGCGTGTCCGGTCGCCCGTTTGAGAATTGGCCTCAGGAAACACGAAAATACGTGCCCCGCGTGCTTGGCGAGGGTGTCGCTCTTGATCGCTTGGTCAATTCCAGCGCGCTCGTCGGCGGCATCACCACCATTTCGTTTTCGGCCCCAAATCCGTCTGAAAACACAGAAGAGAATAAATTGGGCGCGATTGACATCGGTGAGCAAGACCAAACTGCTATTCAGAAGGAGACTGACGATGCGTAACATTCTGTTTCTCTCAATATTCGCTTTCACCATATTGACGCGGCCGGCATTCGCACAAGACTGGACCCAGGATTGGTTCGACGCCGTCACCGTTAGCGGCCCAGGTTCCTTTGAGGGCCAAAAACGCGGCTATTTAACGGGCGGCGCGATTTCGGCGCGCTATCGTCTCGGTAATGATAATCTATTTAGTGTAACGCCGCCGCGCGCGAATGTTTCCTGCGGCGGTATCGACCTTTTTGCAGGCGGTATTTCCTTCCTCGATCCTGAGTATCTCGTTTCGAAATTGGAAAATATTCTCCAGGCGGCCCCCGCGATGGCTTTCTCGATGGCGCTGAAGGCGCATTGTGAACAATGCGAGGATATCATGTCCAAGCTCGAGGCCATGAGCACTTACTTGAATTCGATACAGGTCAATGACTGCCGGATGGCGAACCAGGTTGCGCGGTTTGTCAGTGGCGACGATCCAGACCTGCTCGGCAATGTATTGATGGAAGCAACAGGTCATCGTTCTCTGACTGATGGCATTGAGAAGGCGTGGAAAAGCGCCCAGGATTCCATCACCGCCGTCGGCGGGGAGGTCCCGCACGACCTTCGCAAGAATATCGAGAGTTGTCCGGCGCCAGTAAGGGAGCTTTTCACAAATGGAAGTGTGATCGCGAATGCGGCCAATCGCGTTGGCATGGGTGGCGTTGCCGATTTGTTGAGGGGTTACGTTGGCGACGTTATCGTGTCCTGGCCGCCGGGCACCAACGTCCCGAATATTGAGCGCGTTGATCCCTGTCCGTCACAGGATCGCTATTCGTTTGATGATTTTCTGACAGGCGACGCTATGGAGCGGCCGCTTGGCGGCGCCTGTACGCCGAATTCGACAGTATCGATTACTGATCGGGTTAATACGTCTCTCGTCTCGATCGGCACTAAAATCCAAACCAATACGGCTCTGACCCCGGCTGATGTCGCCTTTGTTAATCAGTCTGCAGAACCGGTCTGGGCGATCATGGTCAACGCTGTATATCAGGGGACGGTGCCGGAAACCGTCTCCGCGATCCAATATCCAGTCGCTGCAGCTTTGGCGTATCGCGTCTTTGATGATTTGAAGCTGAACTCGGAATATCTGATCAATAAGGCGATTAATGATTCCAAATCGGTCGGGGTGGATCCTGCGTCGCCGGCGACTGAACCTTGTGATCATGATATGCTTGTGTCGCTTCGGGCTCATCTTGAAGATATTCGAAGCGATCTCCTCGATGCGCGCCGTGTTTCTCGTCAAAGCTATGCGACGCTGGTGCAACAGGAAGCCGCTTCCCTGGATCGCATCCGCAATGTTCAGTTTACGCGTGATCGCACCTACGGCGATTTTATTGAAGCCGTCCTTCCTCAATGAGGTCCGTCATGAAGCGTGTCACTGGAATAATCTCGTTCTTACTTGTCCTTTTGCCTGTCAATGCGGCGTTCGCCGTTGATGGTGAATATGTGACCTATGGCGGTCACGATGCCACGGTTGCCGCGTTTCAATATATTGCGCTTTTCTTCGCGAATGTTGAATATGGCGGCTTGATCTTCACCATCGCTACAATTGGGCTTGCTGTCGGTACATTTAACGCGTTTGCGACAACGTCAGGAAGGGACGGCAATCGCATCACCTTTTGGGTTATCACGTTTTTGTTCGGAGCCGGATTGTTTACCGCCTTTGTTTTGCCTAAGGGCCGAGTCTTCGTCTATGACCCGGTTGTTAATGAGACAACTACGGTCGTTGACGTCCCGGATGGGATCGTCTTGATTGCTAACTTGGCGTCAAACTTTCAGGAAACGGCGGTTGCGATTGCGGATACGGCGTCTCCTCGTCTCTATGAGGATACAGCGAATGGATCCATATTCGATCTCATCCGGAAGACATTCACGTCAAATAATCCAATAGCGGACGAATTTGTCTGGCAATCTACGAAATCATATTTCACCGACTGCGTTTCTCTTGCGACACGGATGCCGTTAACCGGGTTGACGACGGATGAGCTCCGAAACAGCTCAACAGACCTTGTCGCCAGTTTCGCCAAGGCCAATTTGGTGTCGTTGTTCACAACCACGTTTTCCGCAGCTGCGCCAGGCGGAACCACGGCGACCTGCAATGCAGCCTGGGCATCGTTGCAGCCGCAAATTACAAACGTCGCGACCTATACGGCGTTTGAAGACGCACTTTGTTCCGATGCAGGATTTGACCCCGGATCCGTCACCCAAAGGGCTCGATGTACGGCGTTAATGGATGAAGTGCCGACATTATTTGCTGGCGCCGGGGATCGCTATTCCTATTTGCGAGGGGCGGCATTGGCCCAGGCTATGGAAGAGGCGATGGCGGACGTCAATCCGGAGCGCGCGATCGCTGCAGAGACCAGTCGTCGATACATCGAGCAATCGGCCGGCGTTTTTTCTGTTGCGCAGGAATATGGACCTTTCATTCGATCAGCGTTCTTTGCGGCCGCCATCAGTACCTTACCGCTCTTGTTCCTTTTCTTGATGACGCCGTTTTTTGGATCTGTATTGAGATTGGCGGTCGGCTTCTTCGCGTTTGTCGCGCTTTGGTCGGTGATCGATGTTGGCATCGCGCAGGTCGCACATGGCATCGCCGTTGGGGCGTTTGAGGATGTGGCTCGCCATAACATGTCGTATACGGCATTTATGTTGACGCCGCCGGCGTCCGTCAAAGCGCTCACCGTTTTCGGTGCGTCTAGATTCATCGCTGTCGCGTTCGCCGGTATATTTGTTGTGACGGTATTCAAGCTATCGGGTGCAAGTTTCGCCTCATTAACAAGCCCTATCACAGGGCCAGCGACGTCCGCCGCGGATGGGGCTTCAAATTCAGTTTTGAATCCTATTAGTCGTGACAATACGTCAGCCGGTCTGGCGACTGCCGGCGGCCGATCCGCGGCTCTGGCGAATGATCCGAATGGAACGTTTCGGGCTTGGCAAGATCATAGTCAGGGCAATCTCCAGCAGACGGCAGGTAGCGTTGCGGGAGGTCGATCAGCTGCTGCAGCGCAGGGAACGACCTATGGGCATGCTCGCTTTGGATCCGGCGTGGTCGAAGGCGCTGGCGCCGTTGGCGCCGCTGCGGGTGTCGCATCGGCTGGCGGTGCGTCACTTGATGGCTTGACTAGGGAAGGAGGCGCCGCCGTTAACGCCACAGCGATCGCCGCCGCGACGCGTTCTAATGTTCAGGGTCGAAGTGCGGTCTTCAACGCCCAGAATTTGAAAGCCATCTCAGAGGGCCTGGCAAAAAACGGCGGGGGAACCGCCAACGATCATCTTGGCCGTATCGCCAGCATAGAGAATGTGAATCGCGCTTCGACGCTAGAAGCGGCAGGCGGAAGTTTGGAGACTCTAGGCAACACCACACGCACTGAAGTTTCGCAGCGGATTGGATCGGCGAGGGGCGCCGAAGTTGGCGCGGCCTCGCAAGGAACAACGGTCGAAGCGACGTCTCAGGGCGCCGCGACGCTCAACACCGTCTACAGTGCCGGCGAGGCGCGCTTCCTCGATGGCGCGTCATCCGGCGACGTTAATGCTATCGCCAGTTCGGGCGAGTTGCGCCGAGATCGCCAGGTTGGCTGGGTTAGTGGTGTTGGTTCTGCGGCAGAGCACTTAGGGGTTACACCGGGTCAAGCATCAAGAGGCGCGGAAACAACGAGTGCCGCGCGTTCTATAATTTCGGCAAACCGACAAGCGGAGATTAATCAAGCGCTTTTCGGCGACGCGAATGCCGGTTTCAGCGCACAGGCCGGCGCAAACCATGTGTTCCCGGTTACGCCGGAACAAGCCCAGAGCCTTCACAGTCAAGGATGGATTGGCGATAATCAGTTAGCGGCGATCGGCAATAGCGGCGTCGTTTCGATCTCCATCGATAGCGCGGGTAATCCAGCTGGCGTCCGTGCTGTCTCAGAAAACAGTGCAATGATAGATGGCTCGACATCGACGAATACCGGCGTCACCTTGAACGCTGGCGACAATGTTGGAGGCGGGACCATTATTGCTGCCGCTCTTGACGGCGCATCTGGACAATCCGTATTTCGAGCAGCGATTTCGGGTGATGAAAACTTCCGGCAACAACTTGTTGCTGATGGCGATAGCGCTCTTAGCAACATCATTTCGCAGCAGCGTCTTCACAATGAGTTTGCGAGCAATCAGGGTGGTGTTTCCGCCGAAGTTGCTGCAGGTCTTCGCGGTGAGTTTGGTACTCCAGGCTTTATTGACTTTATTGCACCCGGCAAAATCAAGTCCTTTGCTAGCGCTACAGGTACTGCTTCTGGATCTCGTAGTGCCGGAGAACAGCTATCAAGGAATGATGGAGTTAGTGCTCATGCAGCTTTTTTAAATAGGGAATTGTCAGGCCTTCGCGAGTTTACGCAGACTGATGAATTCAGGGGCTTACCGCAGTCAGATCAAAACAGTGCTCTTGGCGCGCAGATTTCAGCATCTCAACAACGGATTGAAACTTACCAAAGTGATCTTGTGAAATTGCAGGGCATTCTTGATCAGCAAGCAAATGACCCTGATCTTTTGTCAAATCAAAAAAATCCTGATGACTTGTTGGATCAACAAAACCGAACTAATTCTAGAGCGGATTCCGGACAGACAAGTCCGATCATCGGTCCAAAAGGTGGGCTGAACTCCTTATAGGGAGTTTAGCCGATCTTGTGCTTTTTAATTATGTCCAGCCGTTTATTCGTGCTGTTGACGATTGCACGTCCCTGAAAAAAGAAGAATGCAGAAGCAGCATACGCGCCAAGTAACCCCCACTCATGGCCATCGATGTTTTCCGGGTTGATAGCTTCAGGAAGAAGTACAATCGTTGCAACAATTGCTCCGATCACTGCGCCAAACTGAAACAACCTCGGAACGATCATAATGCGTTCGGTTGTTTTTAAATTCTCTTCTGTCAGATCGGCCGCGATGGCTTCGAGATCATATTTTGAAGTATCGGTCATCGTTCTACTCCTTACGCAACATGTACCACTTTTGTTCGGCTCGCGCTACACTTATTCCTCCTGTTTTGCGGGGCCTTCGCCCCGCCTTGAGGCCCCGCAAAACAGGAGAATGACGGCCGAAATTTAACAAGGTTTATGGAGCGTTGGGTTGGAACAGACGGTTTTCAAATTGAGGCTATGGCGCATCAGCAGCCAGCGTGAAATTGTTCGCCCGGACCCGCTCATAATCAACGGTTCAACGGGGAACGGGCGGCTCTGGCAAGGGTCTTCGAGAATATAGAGGGGTATTTTCCCACTCAACGCAGTAAGCCATTAATTTTCATACGCTTTCTTTAGAGTAGTTGAAATTATGGCCTTGATTGAGGGGAGGGCTTTCGGCAATGAAGTCCCTGGTGCACTATTAAAATAACCGATAATTATTTTTTATTCGGTCTTCGACAATATAGATAGGAATTGTCCCACATAGAACTGTACACCATTGATTTTTAGCGGTTATTATTCACATCGATACTGCGCTTTAATGACCTTGCAGATGACCGGAGCAGGCTTTTTTATGGAGTGGTTTCGACCGTAAGCGCCACCTTCGTCCCGATGCCGAAGGGTTGACCTTAATTGAGGGGGTGCGGCGCAAATTTGCGGCATAGCAAAACTGTCGTCAGACCCCGAAGGAACTGTTTGGACCATCAGATTTCCAATCAAAAGAACAAGGCCTGTGACGATTTAAGTGACGTTGATGCATGTTCTGATTTTTTCAGAACACTACTTTTTGATAAATCGTCGATAGGAAAGACTAAAGCCTGTATAGAAAAGAAAACAGGCCGCTAAGGATGCCATGCTCATGAGGGTTTGACCGACAAGGCCGAGTGCTTCGCCTGTATGCAGATAACGGATAAAGATCCGAGCACGCCGACCGGCTGGGATATCGGAAAACCCGGCTTCACTCACGATGCTGCCCGATACTCTGTTGAGCGCGAGCACGGTGCGCTTTGTCGGTTCTCCGCCAGAACCATGATCAAGAGTAAACTCTATTTTTTCAGAAGGAGAGTTGGCGGGTATTTGAAAACGAATGCGCCGCCAGTCACTGTCGGCACTGCCCGCAACGATTTGAAATAGTTCTTCGAGTGAAAGCCGGTTTACTGCACTCAAGTCGGTTTTAGATTGATCGCTTGTTAAGGATGTTTCTTTGGGCGTAGGACGTCTTCTTTGTGAGGGGGGCTCTTCGCCGACTGCTTTGTAAACGAGATCGCTGGCCCAGTCGTAGGAGAATACGGTTGCTGTTGTTGCTGCGAAGAACAGAACAATGAAGCTCCAAACTGCAAATATATGATGCCAATGGAAATTACGCGTATGCGCATTCGGGTAGCTTTTTGAAAAGAACATCCTTGATCGGAGAGCTGACCATCGCAGAACTTTTGGAAGCCAAAGATAAAGTCCTGATATAATAATGAAAATAAAAACAAGGTTTGCGGCGCCGGTGACTGCCTTGCCCACGTCGTTTTTCTTGCCGTCAAATGCGAGCCAGCGATGAAAGCCGCGTATTTTGGCGAAGCAGTCGCGTGCAGCACTCGCACTGGTTTCGATTTTCTCGCCTGTGGCCGGGTTCAAATAGCCAATCGTGCTGCGTCCGGAAAGAACGGCGACCGGTGCCTCTTTTTCACGCCTGATGACAAGTTGAGGCGATCTTGCGTCTGGAAAAGCATCGGCGGCTGAACGAGCGAGCTTGTCCATTGACGCTCGCTCGTTCAGCGCCGATCCCCCAAGCGCATTTTTTCCAGATTGCAATTCAAGTGCGGCGACAATCTGACGTTCATAGGTCATTAAAACGCCAGTCGCCGCCATGGACATAATGACCATTCCCGCTGAAAGGCCAGCGCAAAGATGCATCCAAAAAATAATCCGTCGTATGCTCATACTTCCAAGATAATCTGGCGCTGCATCAAGAATGTCGGCCGTCAGGCATTGCCAGCGGGGCCTGTCCAATAGGTTGTCTTTTTGGGCGCTCTTGCTGGAGAGATTGAGATCTCGGGACTATCGATGATTATTCCGTGTTTGGCAAAGCCATCCCCAATATCCATGACCAGCTGCACTTGCTCTTCTGTAGGGGACGACGCCAGCAACCAGCTTAAATGCGCGTGCACGCTATCAAGGGCATGGCTCTGGCCCGCAGCGAGAACAGCAATAATAGACATTTCATCATGTGTGATAGCGCCGCATCCTGAACATCCAAGGCCAATTCTTCGATTGCCGTGCGATCCGAGGAAGCGTGTATACATCTGCAATTTTGATAATATCTGAGCGCCATAGGCGCCAAAAGCGCGTTCATAACCATCGACGAGCGCACAACAATTCACCCTGCCGGCAACGCACGCGCGAATGGCCCATAAAGCAATACCGCCGCCAAAGCCTAGATCCTGAAGAGTTTGCGGCGTGGTTTCGTTAAGTTCCTTCATAGCGTCGCCGTTATGCAGCATCAGGAATATCGGAAATTTCTTCAATACGGTCCGACAGCCATCGCCTATGGTGTTCCAGTTTTTCCACAAAAGCCGCTTCCGAATGAGTGCTACCCAATACCTCTTCAATCCAGAAGCCAATAATCCGTTCTTGTCCGCGCAACCATGCAATGAGCGAACGGTCCTCTCCATACGTTCTAATCATGTTTTCTTTCCTCTGATTAAAAACCTTTGGTCCAACTAACGGCGACTTTATAATTGCGGCCAGGCTGGCTAACGCCGGCGAAGACAACTTCAAAGTTAGTGTCTGCAATATTGTCGATGCCCAGATCAACGCGGACGCCTTCCAGTCCTTTGATTTGAGGCTCCCACACGGCGTATAGATCGCCGACGATGAAACCGTCGCGGGCTTCTGCCGCGTCATTAACTTCATCAAAGTCTTCAGCGAATGTTACGCGAGCACCCGCACGCAATCCCCAGGGCGCGTATTTAACGCCGCTGTCGATGAACAAGGTGTTTGGAGAGAGAACGCCCTCCAGGAACTCGCCCGTGTCGGCGTCAACACCGTTTATGGTCGTAATGTTGCCGCGCGAATAGAAATACTCAGAGTCATAACGGAATTCGAGTTCGACGCCTTCAATATCGGCATTGGCGATATTGACGTTTTGACTGGTGTTGCCGAATTCAGGCCCCGTGCCACAGGGGAAAATCATGGCGAACATCGGCGAGAAACAACCAAGCGGCGTATTGACGTCAAGTCCGATAAGATTATCGACATCGGAATTGTAGTAGGAGGCTTTGGCGGTGAAGACGTCACCGTCAAACAAGATGCTATCAAAATCAACGCCGAGACCAACTTCCCAGGTTTGTGATTCCTCCGATTGCAGATCGGGGTTGCCGATAAAAAGGTTCGACACAAACACAGGGCCGAACGGTCCAGGCGGAGCAGACAAATTCGGCACAGTGAAGTGGACGCCGTCGGCGAAAGCCTCGTTGAAGGACGGCGCCCGGAAACCCTCTGCGTAATTAGCGAACAAGAGGAGTTCTGGAATGGGTTTGTAGGTTACGCCAACTTTCGGTGACACTTCGTTTTCATCAATGGCGAAGCTGTCGTCATCTGATGTTGTGTCAAAGCTGTCCCAACGGACGCCAGGAACAATGTTGATGCGACCCGGGATTGGGCCGAGATTGGTAAACTCAAAATCGGCCTGAATGAAAGCGCCGAAGAAGTCGGTCTCGGCATTGGGAACACCGCCGCGGGTTCCGTCCGCCGTGTCTGTGTCGATCCCGATTTGGGAGTCTTGGTAATACTCACCGCCATAGGTGAAAGTGACGGCAGCCGCCTCGCTGAATACAAAGCGCGAGCGGTTATCGAGCGTAAAGCCGAAAGTCTCAACTTGTCGATCCGTCGTGCGCGGGCTTTCGACCTCATCTTCCTCAACAGCGTTGTCGCTGTAGTAGCCGACAAAATTGAGATTGATGAGATCGCTGGCCGGGTTCCAGTTCACGCCGCCTTGAAGCGTTGTATTTTCTGCATCCCGAAAGACAAGATCGTTACCAGGCCCGGCGATGTTTACGCCTTGTGGATTTTGTGGGTCTGTAGAGTCGGCATTATAGCGAATATACGATCCAAAAATTTCAAGATCGTCCGTAGGCCTTATAGTTACCTTCAAAAGCGATGATAAAATCTCATCATCGGCAGGCAACGTCGCGTCATTCCCAAGCTCGATATTGCCAGAGTCGCGATAGGTGAGGTGGCCGACCACGTCAAAGAGGCCGTCGGCTGATTGCCAGACGCCTGTACCTCCAACGCGAAACTCATCATTCATCGATTGATAGCCTGAATTCAGCCGGAAGCCGAATGTTTCACCTTCATCGAGGAAATCGCGCGCTGTGATGGTCCGTGTGGCGATGACACCGCCAAGCGCACCAGAGCCGTAAAGTGCGGATGTTGGCCCACGTACAACCTCAACGGCTTTGACCAATTCAGGATCGACAAAAAAGCGCCCGTCATGACCGGAAACAAAGCTCTGGCGCGCGCCGTCAAGAAAAATCAGAACCCCATTGCCTGAAAGGCCGCGTACGGTGGGCGCGTCGCCTGTACGCCGCGGACCTGAATCGAACTGGGTGCCGGGAATAGCGTCGAACACATCACTCAAGGCAGAGGGATTGAAGTCGAGAATGACGTCGCGCTCGATCACCGTCACCTGACCCGCGTAATCAAAGGCGGGCAGTGGATTGCGGGTCGCATAGACAGAAATAACGTCAATATCATCAGTATTTTCAGCGTCTTGTGCGAGCGCCCCGCTTGCTGTCAGCGCGCTGATCGCCACTCCCATCGTCAAGAATTTTTTCATCATCCGCCCCTTTCGCTATTGCGAGTCATTTGCAAGTATGATTTCGCTATAGCGTAGATTTTTGCATTTGCAAATGATAATTGATTGCAATATTGATTTTTAAATTAGCGGCTTGCCCGCGCACGATGAAATAGAGGGTTCCATGAAAAAACTACTTGAAGCGCGCAGCATCGCTTTGACCGCCCTGGCGACAATCGCGTTGGCCGCATGCGAGACCACTGGAGCGACATCCCAGGCGCTGCTCGAAACGGCGAAGACCAGCGCTGTCGTGGCGCCTGTTGAAGAGCAAAATTTTAAAAAAGATCGGCAAGCCATTCTTGCGATGGCTGGCGACTACAAGGTTACCTTCGATTTCATTGAAACCGTTTCATTCGTCGACGGATATCAGCTCAAGGATCGAAAGCTATCAGGCGCTCATGAAGTTGTGCGCGTGATCGAAGATCGTGGCGATTTCATCAGCCTTCAGCATATTTTGGTTGTGGGCGATGAAGAAAAATTCCCCATCAAGCATTGGCGTCAGGATTGGCGGTATGAGCCGAAGCAAGTACTGACTTTTATTGGCGGCAACGCCTGGGAAATGAAGGCTGTCCCTGAAACCGCGCGCAACGGGACATGGTCGCAAACTGTTTATCAGGTTGACGACAGTCCGCGTTACGGCGCTGTCGGCGTCTGGTCACATGTAAATGGGATGTCTGAGTGGACGCCGCCGAAGGCCTGGCGGCCTTTGCCAAGACGGGACATGACAACCCGTGACGATTACCACGCAGTTGATGCCGTCAACCGCCATGCGATTACGCCCGCCGGATGGGTGCACGAGCAGGACAATTCAAAGCTTGTTCTCTCTGAGGCGCCGCAAGTTTTGGTCAGAGAGGTTGCAATCAACACCTATGATAAATCAGCTGATTTCGACACCACGGTGGCTGACGAGTATTGGGCGGCAACCGCCGAATATTGGAAAGAAGTGAGGGCGCTCTGGACAGAATTAGAGCAGGGCGACGCACCATTCGGCATCACCGTGAAGGGTGAGACAGGCGATGTCTATTCACCGCTGCTGGGGCTCGCATCACAAGTTCAAGATGGCGAATTAGAGACAAGCGCCGCTGTCGCAGAAGCGCGCCAAGTCATTGCAAACCACACAACCATCAGGCTTGAGCCGCTCGCCAAAAGGTTACGCACGAACAAGGAAGAGCAAGTCGCCAGTAAGTAACACCGATCTTCTGCAAATGACTTGCAATCGCGAAAACCGAACAGTATTGAATTTGAGAATTAGTAGCAATACGACCGTTTGAGGGGCAGTGAAAATGAAACATCAATGGTTTATGGGCGCAGCCATGCTCGCCGGACTATCAACAGCTGCGGCGGCTCAGGAAGAAAATGAGCCGATCAGAATTGCGGATGCGTCTGATGAAATTGTTGTTGTAGGCACGAAGCAAAATCTGACGGTCCAGGAAACGGATGTTTCTGTCGAAGTCTTCAACGAAGAGCGTATTGCGAGAGAAGCGCTGTTTAGCATCGATGACATCTTGCTGCGCACGCCCGGCGTTACTTTTACGGGCGCGACGTCATCCTTGACGATTCGCGGGATTTCACGCGACGGCGTTTCAGGCGGCGGGCAGGGGGTCACGTCAAATATCTATCTCGACGGCGTGCCAATCGCGACGACGGCGCTTTCCTTTGGCTTTGATTCTCTCTGGGACATCGGACAAGTTGAGGTGCTTCGCGGGCCACAATCAACCGTACAGGGACGAAACGCTCTTGCGGGGGCGATTGTTATTTCCACCAACGACCCAACCTATGATTGGGAATTTCGCGGGCGCGCGCGTTATGCTGAATTCGACACGCAGCAATTTGCAAGCGTTATCTCAGGACCCATCATTGACGACCAACTCGCTTTTCGTGTTGCTGTTGATTATCAGTCAACCGACGGGTTCATTGATAATGTTTTTGCTGATTCGACGGCCAACGATAACCAAAACCTGCTCGTTCGCACAAAGCTCCTTCTAGAGCCAGATTTTCTGCCGAAATTACGAACAGAGTTGACCTTTGAGTATGGCGAGAATGAGCGCGGTACAATTACGCCTATCGTGAACGCGCCGGTGGGTGTTGTGAATCCTGGCTCGCCGGGCGTGCCTCCGGGCTTCGGCTTACCGCCGGCTCCCCCTGTTCCACCGTTTGTTGAGCAAGAGTTTCTTGATTTTAATCCGTTCGATTTTCAGTCTTTTGATGATTTTGAGCGCAATGACACTGAAACAATTCGGGCGATCGCCGATATTGAATATGAGCTTACAGAAAACATCACGCTCAAGGGGCTGGGGACCTTTGAAGACGTCGATCGCTTTCGTTTGCTCGGCGATCTAGACGATCTCAGCCTTTTTCAAACGAACGGCTTTAATCAGGACGATGTTCGAACTTATTCCGGCGAGATAAGCGCCATTTATGATTTTGGCCGCTGGTCAGGAAACCTTGGCGCTTACTATTTCACAAGCAATGAAGACTTTTTCTTCTCGCTCACATCAGAGCTTGCGACTGTTTTTCCGCCAGTCGTTGTTTTCAATCCGGCGGACAGTCTGTTTGCGACCGAACTGCCAACAGAAACAGACACCGAAAACTTCGCATTTTACGGACAAACACGGTTTGAGCTGAATGATCGCTGGACGTTTTCTTTTGGCATTCGCTATGACCGCGAAGAATTCGCCACCACTGGCACCACTTCTCAAAACTTGGTTCTGTTAACGCCGGGGTGCACAGCCACGGCGCCGGGCGTTGCGTTTGGATTTCCTGGATTTGATCCTGTCACGCTCCCTTGTGAAGCACTCGCGCCGCCGTTAGTGGATTCGCCTCCGCAAACAAATACGTTTGACGCTATCCTGCCGCGCGGGTCGGTAACCTACAATTTCACTGACGACTTGTCGGTGTTTTTCTCAGCCCAACGCGGGTACCGGGCAGGGGGGACGTTTGCTCAAACCACAGCCATTGACGGCGTACCGACAACGCTCATCGGAACTTTCGACCCGGAATTTCTCGTCAACTACGAAATCGGTTTCCGCTCCCAGTGGTTTGATCGTGCGCTCACTTTTAACGGCAATTTGTTCTTGAGTGAGTTCAGTGAGCAGCAGGTTCAACTGCCGGGACCGACTGGCGGACCGCTCGATTTCTTTACCGCCAACACGGCTCAGTCATCATCCATGGGCGTTGAGTTGTCTGCAGACTATTCGCCGAGTGACAATCTGAACTTCTTCGGCAGCCTAACGCTTCTGGATACAGAGTTCGACGACTTTCCATTTGCTACTGCAGGACCGGAGGATGGTCCATTCTTCAACCTCGCAGGTAATGAGTTCTCAAATGCGCCAACGGTGCAATTCTCTATTGGCGCCAGCTATGAGCACAACACGGGTCTTTTCGGCGATATCAGCTTGAGCCATACCGGCTCGGTCAATTCAGGCGTAGAAAACCTCACAGAGGCAGAATTTGCTGATGCCTTTGTCGCCCTCGGCATCGACCCGGCGTTAGCTGCTGGCGTTACCGAGGAATCTGACAGTCGGACGCTTGTAAATGGCCGGCTCGGATGGCGTCAGGACAACTTTGAATTTGCTGTTTTCGTCACGAACCTCTTTGACGAACAGGCGACGCTTCTTGCAAACCCAGCGAGTGTTTTGCCGACAGGCGACGTTAATTTCTTTGACACGCCGGCGTTTACAATCGTGCAGCCTCAAACGTTTGGCGTGAGCTTTGATGTAAGATTCTAACAGTGCAAGCAGTATTTGCCACAGCGCTATTATATATCGCATGCGTCCTGTTTTATCAGGCGCATGCGAAGCGTTCGTCTTTCGACGCTTTGAAGAACTCAGTCTCTTTGCAATGGGGCGTCAAAATTGCGGCGTGGTGCGTTGCGCTGGCCGCCTTGTTTGTTCTTGCGCGGCCTCAAGGCTGGGAGCGCGGCGTGCCTGTCTGGATCGCGCTTTTCATGGCGACCGGTTTTGCCAGTATATTTGTCGGAAGCCTGTCATCAGAGCGTCATTTGCAAACCGGGGCAGTAGCTTTTGTCGGCGCTGCAGTGAGCGGTCTGGTCATGGTCACTGGAGGTTCGCTGTGAGCCCAGTTTTAATTGGCGTTCTTGTTGCGGTCATCGCTTTTATTGGTTTTTCCACCTGGAAGGCGCCGCGGCTTACCAGCGTCATTTTTTGGGCGCTCGCCGCAACAATCTTTTTTACCGCAGCGCTTCTAATTAAAGCGCCAGGGCCCTTTTCCGAAAAGGCGCTATGGATCACCATTTTCGTGCCCGTGGTTTGGGTTATATTCCAATGGTGGAGTTATTGGGACAGAAAAGCGTGGCGTGTGGCTGCAGGGTTAATGATAATCTCTATTGTCAGCGGCGCGATCGTCTTTTTATCCGAACCCATGGTGTAGAGGGATCAGCATGGATCGCGAACGGCATTTACGAAACTACGACCTACATTCCTGGACGGGGATCGCTCTTGGATTGTTCGTATATGTAGTGGCCTTGACGGGCTGCTTTGCGCTTTTTCATCATGAAATGCTGTCATGGGAAGATCCGGCTAAGCGGCTCGCGGTTGCAGAAAATCCAGTCGAGATAAATGAGACCTTCGTCGCGTGGATCAATGAACATGCGGATGAAGAGCCTGTTGAATTTGCGCGCTTTACCTATCCGACCAAGCTGGAGCCGTATTTCGTTGGTGGCATGACAATTAAAACGGAAGACGGTAAAAGCGAATTCATCGAACAGCGCTGGGATACGGCCACCGGCGCGCCATTGCCGGAGCGGGGGGCGGGGCTTGCCGAATGGCTTCTGGATTTTCATCGTGACTTGATGTGGCCTGAAGGCCTCGGCGGTCGAACGGCCGGGCGTACGATCGTCGGTATAGTCGGCATTATTCTCATGCTGTCGATCGTGAGCGGCGTCATTGCACATACCAAGATTTTTCAGGAACTGTTCACCCTGCGCTATTTACGGTCCATGCGCCTGAAATGGCAGGACACGCACAAAGTTCTTGGGCTCTGGGGGCTGCCGTTTTACTCCATGATATCTTTTACAGGCGCTTTTCTGGGCGTCGTCGCGATCCTGGCGCCGCTTGTTGCTCTACTGACGTTCAAAGGCGATCAGGAAGCATTGATCGAAGCGGTCCTTGGCGCCCCACAGGAAGCGGCCGGCGTTTCGGCAAAAATGCTGTCGGTAGATGATCTTGCAAGCGTGCGCGAACCGGTAAGCGGCAAGCCGGTAGAATTCATCGTCATGAATAACTGGGGCGATGAAAATGCGCGCTTTGATATTTACTTCGACGCCGACACAAAACTCGCGTCCGTAGACGGTTATCAGATCAGTGGCGTTACAGGTGTGCATATCGCCGATAGCCAATTTGAGAAAGTGACACCAGCCAATCGCGTCATTAATGCAATTTCGCCCTTGCATTATGGCACTTATGGCGGCGGCGGCTTGGGCGGTATCGCGCTAAAAGTCCTATATTTAGGCCTTGGGTTGTCCCTTGCCATCATCACAGCGCTTGGGCTGATGATGTGGGTCGAGCGCAGGGTGCATGGCAATGTGGGAGCTTGCTCGCCTTGGGTTTATAAGATGCTTAGCCATGTGACCGTCGGCATTGCTGCGGGGCTTCCAGTGGCGAACGCTGGCATATTCTATCTCGACAAACTTTATAGCGGTGCGGAAACCGAGCGGCTTTATTGGACAGGTGTTACTTTTTTTGCGGTTTGGGGCGCCAGCTTGATTTATGCTTTCTTGCGCCGGAATGACTACGCCGCGACACGTGACCTTCTGGTGTTAACGGGCGTTCTCTTTGTCGGTCTACCGTTGCTGAACATGCAGGCTACAGGCGATGCATTTTGGACAGCTATAGCGTCTGCGCACAAAGCGGCAGGGTACGTCGATATAGGCCTTCTTGTGATCGGGATGCTGACGATTTATGGCGCGTTAAGCCTGCCCAAACGTCGCGTGGAGGTCTCGTCCAGCCGTGTGGTCCAGGCGCCGGATAATTCTGACGCTTCAAAGGCTTCCGTTGCGCCAGATATGCCGACAGCGCCAGCAGAATAAAGTTAGTGCGCAACTACCTGAAATTTTATGATGGCGTGAGACGCGCGCGCAGCGGACTTCAGACCAGGCTTGCTGACAACGCACCTGCGACGCCTTTCTGGGAAGGTGTCCTCACTGTCAGTGATATCATCACTGAAACACCAACAATCAAAACATTTCGCCTCAGTGGCGTGAACGGACTTTTACCGTTTTCCTTCCAGGCCGGACAATTTGTCGACCTCGCAGTTCCTGTCGGTGGCGAAACGCTCCATCGTTCTTACTCGATATCTTCATCGGCTTATGAGCGGCGTCACATCGATCTGACAATAAAGCGGGAAAGTCAGGGCGCGGTTTCGCGGGAGCTATGCGATAATCTCCGTGTGGGCGATACGCTTCAAACCCGCGGTCCGTTCGGTCAGTTCGTCTTTGATCACAGGAAATCATCGCGGCTTTTATTAATCGGCGCTGGTGTTGGGGTCACGCCGCTAGTCAGTATGCTGCGAACCCTAAGAGATCAGAACTGGCGCGGCGAAGCACATGCCGTATTTGGATTTAGAGGCGAAATTGACGGACTTTTCTTGGATGAGCTTACGCAGCTCTCGGCGACAAATTTTAAGTTGATTCTACAGACAACTTGGTCGGCGCCAGAGAACAAGCACACGAAACCAAAAGGGCGCATTACACCGAAGTTCGTCAAGAAATCCGTTAAGAGATTAAAGGATACTACAATTTTCATTTGCGGACCTACCGGCATGATGGATGATTTGCAACAGACCCTGCCGCGATATGGCGTTAGCCCTGAGCGCATTCATATTGAAGCGTTCTCGCCGCCGCCTGTGGATGAATCGCTTGGCGGCGCCTTTGAAATTCACTTTGCTCCAACCGGCGTTTTGGCTGTTTCTAAGGCGGGCGAAAGCATTCTGGATGTCGCTGAACGCACTGGCGTCGCCATCGACTATTCTTGCCGGAATGGAAGTTGCGGGCTTTGCGCTGCAACTTTGAAGGCCGGAGAAGTTGAAATGATGATCAACGACGTGTTGGAAGATGACGAGATCAACTCCGGCATGATCCTGACTTGTCAGTCGTTTCCACGACAATCTTGTAAGGTCAGTGTTTGACACAGTGCGATTTTATAAATCCTTGAGCGGTTTTTTCTTCCCCGACTGATGGCGTTCGCGCCGGTCGCTTTCAATATATCGATCCGTAGTCGCCATTGTGGCGTGACCAGCGTCATCGCGTACATGTTCACGCGGGCGAATTTTCACGTCTTCTGAAATGCCTGTATGTCTCAGCCAATGCACTGTAGCAGATCGAAGATCATAGGCGTCTTCTTCAAAACCTTTTTCTTTCATCCGATCAAAAGCGGTGTCAAAACAGTATTGAACAATACGTCTCACTTGGCGCGTGCTTGTAATCGGTCCGTGACCTTTATTCTTATGCAGTATCGGCGTTTTCTCACCCATTGAGGGCAGCGGCGAAAGTCCCAAGCTCCTGCGATAACGTCTAAGCGCTTTAAGCATCTCAGTTGAGACAACAATCGTGCGGTCTTTGTTGCCTTTTCCCGTAACATGAAACCACCAATTGCCGTCTTGATCTTTTCGAAAATCACCCATGACTGGTGATGAACGCTCGTCCGCAACAAGTTCTGAGATCCGCAAATACATCCCAAACAGACAATTCATGATGAATAGCGTGCGCTCATGCACACCTGGATCATCCGCCGCCATAGCTTCAGCTGTCTCAATGACAAAGTCCCATTGAAGATTGGTGATGCGCCGAACAATCTTCTGATTGTGGTCTTTTCGAATGAATTTGCTGCGCTGACGAATGAGCGCCACTGGGTTGAACTCAATCAATTTTTCTTCGGTCAAATAGTCATAAAAAGAAGAAAGCGCGGCGAATGTAGATTGGATCGACGCTTGCGACGGCTGATATCGTTTTTTATCCGGAACGATTCCGTTTTTTGAATCGCTTTTTGAAACCGATACTACATAAGGGCGCCAATCCTTATTGGGATATCTTTCACCGTCTTTTGTGACAAAGCGTGCGACTTGTTTGACCCCAATCCAGGCGATGGGCGGATTAATTGTGAAGCGGATAAAATTCTCAATATCTTCACGTCGAAGCTCGATGACTGAACGCTGTTCGACACGCCAGGCCCATTGCAGCAGCCGTTCTAATTCGCGCCGATAAGCGTTGAACGTGGCGGAACTGCCATTGTAGCTGAAGAGAAATTTCAGGACGTGTTCGTAATCAACATCGACATCGTCGATTGCTGCGCCATTTATTTAGACGGTAGCGTCAAACGCCGTTTGCATATGCGGATTATGCGTCTCTTTGAGATTATCAAGTATGGGCGACGGCGCCGCACGTTTAGGATTACCTGCCATAAAGCTGCTCTGGAAAACTAACAAAACCGCGAGATCATTGTATTATTTGAATTATTCTTCAAATATTCCGATACTGCGAGTTATCGGACATAGGAAGAGCTAAAATAGCTCTCCCTATTCCACCTAAGCGAGCTTACCAGCCCAGCAATCGACCTCTGGCCAAAATCTCGTTGAAGCTATTTTGACCAAACGACGCTAATTGTGACCGTTCCAGTATGACATTCCAGCAGCGGCCATACATTTTTGATCTGTTTACGGTACTTTGAAACGCAACGGCCATATTATAGATATGCTTCGGGTCTCCGGTTGCGACCGACTCAACAACATTGTCATACGCAGTCGATAAATTACCAGATCGAGTCGGCGTACATTTGCTCGATACGCCAAATAGCTCGCCGATTTCCGCCTCAAGCGCGAGAGCGAATTTTTTCAAATCGCCATTATCCGCCAAGAACGCCTGCTTAAGGCTGTTGCCAGTATTCAAAATCGCTTGCTCATGGGCTGAAGACGCATTAGCAATCGACGTTGACGCCATGAGCGAGGCCGCGACAACAAACGTCTTGATACCATTCGATTCAGTCATCCGATTCTCCATCAGTTACTCAAGATATGCATCTGTTGTTACAAGCAGACTGATTTTCGAAAATGAAAAGCTTTCTGATGATAGGGGTTTTCACAAGGGTCAAAAGTATTTGGACCCTAGGTAGAAATTACAAACAAGCTATTGAATTGATTGCCAAATCATCTTCAATTTGTGTTTAAGCAAATTGAGGAGGAAACATGGCTGACTTGTTTTGGCTATCCGACGAAGCTTGGGCTGTGATTGAACCGCATTTGCCGCGAGGAAAGCCGGGGCGTCCGCGGCTGGATGATCGACGCATCATTAGTGGTATCCTGCATGTTTTGAAGACGGGGTGCCGTTGGAAAGACTGCCCTTCTGAGTACGG